>NZ_SMKY01000010.1 GCF_004349235.1 Actinomadura darangshiensis
GGGCGGGGACGCGGGCGCGGACGCGGGCGCGGACGGGGCGGCGTCGCGGCTCGCCATGCTCACCGGCGTGTTCAACCTGCTGTGGGCGGTCGTCGTCGTGTTGATGATCGTCCGTCCCGGCTCGACGACGGGGGCGTGAGCGCCGTGCGCGCGCTGCGGATCGCGGCCGCCGCCGAGGCGGTCTCGCTCGCCGTCCTCCTGGTCAACCTGGCCACCGCGCACGTGGAGGCGATCTCGTCCCTCGTCGGGCCGCTGCACGGCATCGCCTACCTGGAGGTCATCGTGCTCACCCTGCTGCAACCGGCCGTGCCGGGCGCCCGGTGGCGCGCGGTCGTCCCGGGGGTCGGCGGCCTGCTCGCCGCGCACCGGCTCGGCGCGCGGGAGGGTCAGCCCTCGTAGGAGTGGACGAACCGGCCGAGGAGGCGGGCGAACTCGGCGCGCTCCTCGGCCGTCCAGTCGCCCATGGCCATGGCGAAGTGCTCCTGCCGCGTGCGGCGGGTCGCCTCGACCACGGACCGGCCCGCGTCGGTGAGCTCCAGGTGGATGCGGCGGCCGTCCTCCTGGGACGCGACGCGCCGGACGTAGCCGGACTTGACCGCCTCGGCGACGATGCGGCTGCCGCGGGAGGCGTCGACGCCGAGGCGGCCGGCGACCAGGCCGACGCTCATCTCCTCGCCGGGGCGGTCGGGGCCCTCGTCGACGACGTCCACGACGTGCAGGACCTGGACGTCCACGGGCAGGTTGTGGTCCCGGATCGCGGCCTTGCCGAGCCGCTGCCGCGACATGCCCCGGCGCAGCCGCACCATGCTCCGCTCGACCGCGTCCAGCGCCTCGTCGCTCATGCCGGCCAGTCTAGCTAGATTGCGCACCTCATGTTCCTGCGCTTAGCATTTGGATGCTCAAAGCATATGAATGTGAGGTGCACATGATTGCGTCGACCGCTCCGGCGGCGCCGATGACCCATCGGCACCGGCTGCTGGTGTTCGGCGGGCTGATGCTCGCCGGGCTCATGTCCTCGCTGGACGCGACGGTGCTCGGCACCGCGCTGCCGGCGATCGTCGGGGACCTCGGCGGGCTCGACCGGCTCGCCTGGGTGTCCACCGCGTACGTGCTGGCCACCAGCGTCACCGTCCCGCTGTCGGGACGCCTCGGCGACCTGTTCGGACGCCGCCCGATCCTGCTGACCGGGCTGCTCGGGTTCCTCGCCGGGTCGGCGGCGTGCGGGGCCGCGCCCACCATGACCTGGCTGATCGTGTTCCGGGCCGGGCAGGGCGCCGCCGCCGGATGCCTGATGAGCTCGATGTTCGCGCTCACCGGCGACCTGTTCGAGCCGCGGGAGCGCGCGAAGTACCAGGGGTACTCGGCGCTGATCTTCGCGGTGTCCAGCATCGCCGGCCCCCTCGTCGGCGGGTTCCTCACCGACCACGCCTCATGGCGGTGGGTGTTCTACGTCAACCTGCCGCTCGGCCTCGCCGCGACCGCCGCGACCCTGCTGTTCCTGCGCCTGCCGAAGCCCGGGGGCAGGCCGCGGATCGACTACGCCGGCATCGTCCTGCTCGGCGCGGCGGTCACCTGCTTCACGCTGTTCACCAGCTGGGCCGGGACGCGGTACGCGTGGGGGTCGCCCGTCGTCCTCGCGCTGGCGGCGGGATCGGCGGTCCTGTTCACTGTGTGGGTGCTCGCCGAGCGGACGGCCGCCGAACCGGTCGTCCCGCCGCGGCTGTTCCACGACCGGTCGTTCGGCGTCGCCTGCGTCGTCGCGGCCGCCGGCGGCGCCACCGGGTTCGGGCTCGCCACCTACCTGCCGATGTTCTTCCAGGTCGTCGGGGGAGTGGGGGCGACCAGGTCGGGCCTGCTGCTGCTCCCCATGATGATCGCGCTGCTGGCCGCGTCGATGGGCGCCGGACGGTACATCCACCGGACCGGCCGCTACCACCGGCTGCCCGCCGCGAGCATGGCGGTCAGCGCGGCCGGCGTCGGGCTGCTGGCGACCATGGACACCGGCACCGGCGTGTTCACCGCCGGCTGCTACATGGCGGTGCTCGGGTTCGGGGCGGGGCTGTCGCAGCAGGTCGTCCTGCTCATCGCGCAGAACGCCGCGCCGCCCCGGGACCTCGGCGCCGCCAGCTCGGGGGTGTTCGCGACCCGGATGCTCGGCACCGCCACGGGGATGGCCGTGTTCGGGTCCATCGTGTCCAGCCGGTTCGCCGAGGAGGTCGCCCGGCGGGTCCCGGACGGGCGGGTGCCCGCGTTCGGCGACGCCGTCCGTCCCGAGGTGCTGGACACGTTCCCCGCACCGGTGCGGGACGGTGTCGCCGAGGCGTTCGCGGACGCGTTCTCCACCCTGTTCGCCGCGGCCCTGCCCGTCCTGGCGGTGGGGCTGGCGGCCGCGCTGCTGCTGCGGCACGTCCCGCTGGCGCCGCGCGGGCCCCGCGAACGCGAATGAACCGGCGCTAGGCCGGTTCGTCGAGGGCGGCGTCGTGGACGAGCAACGCGACCTGGACGCGGTTGTTCAGCTCCAGCTTCGTCAGCAGCCGCGACACGTAGGCCTTCACCGTGGCGACGCTGAGCGACAGCTCCTTGCCGATCTCGCTGTTGGTCCGGCCGCGTCCGACGAGGGCGGCCACGGCCCGCTCCCCGTCGCTCAGCCGGGCGAGCAGCTCGCGGGCCCTGGCCTGGCGCGGGTCGGCGCCGCTCTCGGCCACGTACGACATCATCCTGCGCAGCACGGTCGGCGACATCATCGGCTCGCCGGCCGCGACCTGCCGGATCGCCCGGACGATCTCCGGCGGCGGGGTGTGCTTCAGCAGGAAGCCGCTCGCGCCCGCCCGCATCGCCCGCAGGATGTGGTCGTCGGTGTCGAACGTCGTCAGGATGATGATCTCGGGCGGCTCGCGGCGTCCGCGCAGCAGCTCGGTCGCCGCGAGCCCGTCCAGCCGCGGCATCCGGATG
The DNA here is from genome assembly GCF_004349235.1 of Actinomadura darangshiensis. Classification (GTDB taxonomy): domain Bacteria; phylum Actinomycetota; class Actinomycetes; order Streptosporangiales; family Streptosporangiaceae; genus Spirillospora; species Spirillospora darangshiensis. The sequence continues at coordinate 2,953 of NZ_SMKY01000010.1, forward strand.
TCCATCAGGACGACGTCGGGACGGTGCTGGTTGACGGCGCCGACGACCTCCGCGCCGTCGGCGACGTCCGCGACCACGTCGAGGTCGTCGGCGCTCGACAGCATCATCGACAGGCCGGCGCGGACGAGCGCGTCGTCGTCCACGATCAGCACTCGGATGGGCGGTGGCTCCATCCGGCCACCCTACGGCGCGAGCAGGCGGGCGCGATCACGGTGGGCGCGATCACGGTGGGCGCCGGTCAGGGCCGGTGCAGGCGCCGGCCGCTGACGTCCATCGCCGTCAGCCGGAACCAGGCGTCGCGGTCGCCGCCGGGCCACGGGTCGACCGGCGTGACCCGTGCCTTCTCCTCGTCGGACAGGGGATGGGCGCCGCCCCGCACCAGCACGCTCCAGCCCGCGTGGTCGGCCTCGTCGAAACGGTCGACCTCGAAGGCCGCCCGCACCTCCCCGCCGACCACGGCCGTCATCAGGCTGCGGTTCAGCCGCCCCGTCACCGACGTGCGGAAGATCACCGTGTCGCCGTCCACGGCGTAGTTCACCGGGATGACCGTGGGCCCCTCGCCGTCGTCGAACGCGACGCGGCCCACGGATCCGCCCGCGACGAGCTTCAGGCACTCGGCGCGGTCGAGTTCTTCCAGCACGGGCTGATCGGATATGGGCTGGTCAGAGGAGTTCGCTGCCATGCGTATCACCTTTCCCGCCGGTCCCGGCCCCATGCGCGGCGCCCAGCGGCAGGCGTGCGCGCAGCCGGAAGCGGCCGTCGCCGGTGCGGCCGTGCTCCAGGTCCCCGCCGAGGAGCGCCACGCGCTCGGCGAGGCCGACGAGCCCCGCACCGGAGCCGGGCAGCGGCAGCGGGGGCGGACCGGACGGCAGGGTGTTGACGACCTCGATGTCCAGGTCGGGCCCCGCGTCCAGGGACACCCGGACGTCCGAACCCGGCGCGTGCTTGCGGGCGTTGGTGAGCCCCTCCTGGACGATCCGGTACGCGTGCCGCCCGACGCGGGCCGGGACCCGGCCGGGATCGGGGACGTTCTCCTCCAGCGTGACGCGCCCGCCGGCCCGCCGCGACTCCCGCACGAGCGCCGACACGTCCGCGAGCGTCGGCTGCGGGCGCTCTGGATCCGCGCCCGGCCTGTCGTCCCGCAGGACGCCGATCACCTCGCGCAGGTCCTCCATCGCCTCGTAGGCGCTCTGCCGGATGACGCCGGCGGCCTCGCGCTGGTCGGCGGGCATGTCGGGGCGGTACTCCAGCGCGCCCGCGTGCACGGCCAGCAGCGAGATGCGGTGCGCGAGGACGTCGTGCATCTCCCGCGCGATCCGCTCGCGCTCCAGCAGCCGGCCCTCCTCGACCCGCAGCCGCTGCTCGGTCTCGGCGGCGCGGGCCCGCTCCTTCAGCGACACGATGAGCTGCCGCCGCGACCGCACGAGCATCCCCGACGACAGCAGCGCCACGTGCAGCAGCGCGAACGCGAAGATCCCCTCCTGGAACTCGCGTTCGGACAGCGGCGCGAGCCAGAACAGCCCGAGGACGGTCAGGAACGTCGTCGCGGCGACCGGGATGCTCGTCCGCCACGGCCGGAGTATCGCGATGGAGAACACCGCCGCCATGGCGGTGCCGAGGACGGTGGACGCCGTCAGCTGGGCGGCCGTCATCACCAGGGCGATGGCGACCGGGTACCGGCGCCGCCACAGCAGCATGACGATCCAGGACACCACGCCGATCGCGATGTCCCGGGGGATCGCGGTCTTGGAGTCCTCGGGGAAGTCGTTGAGCGACGCCTGGAGCATCAGCAGCCCGAGCAGCACCGCCCCCGCGGTGACCGCCACGTCCCCGAGCCAGTCGCGCCACGGGCGCCGGAAGAGGTCCACGCGCTCAACGGTAGCCACGGCGTTCCGGCGGGGAAGCATCCCCAGGTCGGCGGCGCATCGACTTTGGTATGTACGCTCTCGTAGGCACGTGCCGTCCGAACGCATGCCGGGGGGCCGCGCGGGCGCCCGCGCGGCCCTCCGGGGCAGCGGAGCTCAGCGGCGGCCCGGCAGGTACCGGACGGCGAGCAGAGCGGTGACGAGGACGACCGCCGCGGTGACCAGGACGCCGAGGTCGGCGCCGTGCACGAACGCGGCGGCGGCGGTGTCGCGCAGGGACTCGGCGGCGGGGCCCGGCAGCTGCCGCGAGATGCCGGCGGCGGCGCCGATCGACTCGCCCGCCGGGCCCTGCGGCATGGCGCCGGAGTAGGAGGTGGCGGCGATGCTGCCGACGACCGCGACGCCGAGGACGGTGCCGAGGTTGCGGGTGGTGTTGCCGACCGCCGAGCCGACCCCGGTCTTGGCGGGCGGCAGCGACGACATGACCGACTGGGTGGCCGGGGCCATGGTCAGCCCGATCCCGGCGCACAGCACCATCGAGGCGATCATGTAGTGGAGGTAGCCGGTCCCGCCGGAGGCGGTGGCGAAGAAGCCCAGCCCGGCGGCCGCGGCCAGCAGCCCGGCCGTCATCGCGGTGCGGATCCCGGACCGGGCGGCGAGCCGGGTGCCGAGCGGGGACGCGACCGTCAGGGCCAGCGCGCCGGGCAGCGACCGGACCCCGGCCTCCAGCGGCGAGTACCCGAGGACGAACTGGTAGATCTGGGTGAGCACGAACGTGCTGCCGGCGAGCCCGAAGAACAGCACCATCACCGACACGGCGGCGGCGGTGAACCGGCCGTCCCGGAACAGGCTCAGGTCGAGCATCGGGTCGGTGCCGCGGACCTGCGTCACCCCGAAGGCCGCCAGCAGGACGAGCGCGACCGCGAAGCGCAGCAGCGTCGCGGGCGACGTCCAGCCGCTCTCCCCGGCCTGGATGACCGCGTAGGTGAGCGAGCCCAGGCCCGCGGCGGCGAGGACGGCGCCGGGCACGTCGATCCGGGGCCGGCGCGGCGCGGACGAGGCGGGCACCAGGAACGCGCCGGCGATCAGCGCGGCGGCCACGACCGGCAGGTTCACCGCGAAGATCGCGCTCCACGAGTAGTGCTGGAGCAGCCAGCCGCCCGCGGTCGGGCCGATCGCGACGCCGAGGCCGCTGACCGCGGACCAGAGCCCGATCGCCTTGGCCCGCTCGCGCGGGTCGGTGAACACGGCGGTCAGCAGCGCCAGCGTGGCGGGCATGATCAGCGCGGCGCCGGCGCCCATCACCGCGCGGGCCGCGATCAGCTGGCCGGCGGTGGCCGACAGCGCGGCGCCGAGCGAGCCGGCGCCGAAGACGAGCATCCCGGCGGCGAGGGCGCGGTGCCGTCCGAACCGGTCGCCGAGGGTCCCGGCGGGCAGCAGCAGGGCGGCGAAGACGAGCGTGTAGGAGTCGACGATCCAGGCCAGCGCGCCGGCGCCGGCGCCCAGCGAGGACGCCAGGGTGGGGATCGCGACGTTGACGATCGTCGTGTCGACGACGATCACGAGCAGGGACAGGCAGAGCACGGCGAGGGTGTACCAGCGGCGCGGGTACGGGGCCTGCGCCGGTACGGCTGCGGCTGGCGATGGGCTCTTCGGCGCTGCATGGTGAATGGTGGGGGAGGACACGTGATGCTCCTTATGATTGATAGACCTATAAATAAATGGGTCAAAAGGGTCCCGCCGGTGGCGGGCGGGGGAGTGGGGTCAGAAGACCATGTCGGTGTACTCGGGCGGGAGTCCGAGCACCGCGCCCAGGTTCAGCAGGTTGCCGGCGGCCATGAAGCGGGCCACGGTCGCGTGGTCGGCGCCCGTCCGCTTCATGAGCATGTCGGACACCTCGATGAATCCGCGCCGCATGAACTCGCGGATCTCCGGGTCGGCGGAGGCGGCGTACCCCTGGAGCTGGCAGCGCCGCGCGTCGGTGTCGCCGAGCAGCTTGCGGTAGTTGTCGCCGAGCACGGCGAGCGTCTCCTCCGGAGTGCCGCCGGGCACCCAGGACGCCGCGAACGCGTCCCGGATCTGCTGGCGGGACCGCTGCAGGCAGGCCAGGAACAGGGCCTTCTTGTCGTCGAACAGGGCGTAGATGTAGGGCTGGGAGATGCCGGCCCGCTTGGCGATGTCGGCGGTCTTGGTCGCGTGGAACCCGTACTCGGCGAACACGCTGATCCCCGCTTCGAGCACCTGCTCGCGGCGCTCCTCCGCAGTGGGCCTCCGCGTTCCCCGGTTCGTCGTCATGGCCTTATTATTGATACGCCAATCAAGACCTGTCAACCCCTCGCGAGGCGGCCTTTCCATGGGGCAAAGATGAGGCTCGCGGGACTGGCCCTGGCGGCGGTGCCGGCGGCGGCCATAATTAATACATGTAGTATTAGTAAAAACGTGGAGTGAGAGCGGGCGGGAGGGCGCCGTGACCTATGTGATCGCCGAGCCGTGCGTCGACGTCAAGGACCGGGCCTGCGTCGACGAATGCCCGGTCGACTGCATCTACGAGGGCGGGCGCGCCCTCTACATCCACCCGGACGAATGCGTCGACTGCGGCGCCTGCGAGCCGGTGTGCCCGGTCGAGGCGATCTACTACGAGGACGACCTCCCGGACCGGTGGAAGGACTACACCGTGGCCAACGCGGAGTTCTTCGACGACCTCGGCTCGCCCGGCGGCGCGAGCAAGCTCGGCGTCCTCGACCAGGACCACCCGCTGGTCGCGGCACTGCCGCCCTCGGGTGAAGGATGAGCGGCATGCCATCCGAACGCCCCCGTCGCCGCGAGGTCCTGGACGCACTCCGCGCCGCCCGCGCCCCGCTCGGCGTCGCCGAGGTCGCTGAGCGGCTCGGCGTCCACGCCAACACCGCCCGCTTCCACCTGGACGCCCTGGCCGCCGAGGGCGCGGTCGACCGCACGGTCGAGCAGCCGTCCGGCCCCGGCCGTCCCCGCACCGTCTACGCCCCGCGCCCCGGCATGGACCGCGGCGGCGCCCGCGGCTACCGCCTGCTCGCCCAGATCCTGCTCAGCCGGCTCGCCTCGGACGGCCCCGCCGCCCGCGCGAACGCCACCGACGCGGGACGCGAGTGGGGCCGCTACCTCGTCGACCGGCCGCCGCCCTTCCAGCCGCTGACCGGGGACGAGGCCGCCGGCCGCCTCACCGCCCTGCTCGACGACCTCGACTTCGCGCCCCAGCCCGACGGCGAGCTCATCCGGCTGCGGCACTGCCCCTTCCTGGAACTGGCCGAGGAGTACGGGCCGCTCGTCTGCGACGTCCACCTCGGGCTCATGCAGGGTGCGCTGGCCGAACTGGACGCGCCGGTGGAGGCCGACCGGCTGGAGCCCTTCGCCGAACCCGGCGCCTGCCTCGCCCACCTGCGCCGCGGCTGACCCCGGGCGCCCCCCGATCCCGTACGAAAGGCGACGAAAGATGAACGCGACGTCGGCGGCGACCGCCGGTGCGGTGACCTTCCTCTGGCTCGGGATGGTCCTGGCGATCTCCTTCATGGAGGCCCCGCTGAAGTTCAGGGCCCCCGGCGTGACCATCCCGATCGGGCTCGGCATCGGCCGGATCGTCTTCCGCGCCCTCAATGCGGCCGAGACCGGCCTCGCGGTCGTGGTCGTCGTCGCGGTGGCGGCGGGCGGCCCGTCCGCGCCCGTCGCGGTGCTCACCGCCGTCACGGCGCTGCTGCTGGCCGCGCAGCTCGCGGTGGTCCGCCCCCGGCTGAACCGGCGGTCGGACCGGGTGCTCGCGGGCGAGGACCTGCCCCGCTCCCGCGGCCACCTGTACTACGTGGGGCTGGAGGCCGCGAAAGTGGCGCTGCTCCTCGCGCTCGGCGTCACCGTCCTCGCCGCGTAGGGACCTCGCCGTGCAGGGGTGCGGTGGGGTCAGCCGAGTTTGGCGACGGTGAGGAGGACGGCGGCGTCCTCCACTGCCTCCAGGCTGTGCCGCGCGTCCGGGACGATGAGCAGGTCGCCGGACATCCCGGCCCAGGAGTTCTCGCCGGCCAGCAGCCGCACCCGCCCGTGCAGGACCAGGACCGTCGCCTCGCCGGGGTTCTCGTGCTCGGCCAGCGTCGTGCCCGCCGTCAGCGCGATGAGCGTCTGGCGCAGGACGTGCTCGTGCCCGCCGTACACGGTCTCGGCGCTGCGCCCGGTCGAGGCCGCGGCGGCGCGCTTGAGGTGGTCCCGTACCTGTGCGTCCAGCGAGAGCTTCTGCATGGGACCAAGTGTGCCAGTGACGCCGTCAGCGCCGTGTGAGCCGGGTCACGCGAGCCGGGATCACGTCAGGGGCGTGCCCGTGACCGGCTTGCCCGTCGCGCTGCCCGCCAGCCAGCCGTCCCAGGACTTCGCCCACGGCGTCGGCCCGTTCCCGAACTGCAGCTGCCGCGTCGTGCCGGTCACCTTCACGATGTCGCCCCGGTTCGTGAAGTTGTAGAACCATTTGGCGTCCGAGGGGGCGGCGTTCACGCAGCCGTGGCTGACGTTGTCGTTGCCCTGCGCGTCGGTCGACCACGGCGCCGAATGGACGAACGTCCCGCTGTAGGTGAGGCGGACGTTCCACTTGGTCGGGATCCGGTACTCGCCCGGGTCGCCGGTCGTGGCGGAGTCCATGACGATGTGCGCCGCCTTCTCCTGGGCGATCATCGTCCCGCTGTAGCTGTCGTGGCCCGGCTTGCCGAGGCTGACCTTCATCGTCTTCACCGTCTTGCCGCCGTCGGTCACCGTCGCGCGGTGCTTCTTGGCGTCGATGGTGGTGATGTGCCGCGGGCCGACGGTGAAGTCGAGGGTGCGGTCCTTCATCCCGTACATGCCCTCGCCCGCCTTCAGCCCGGCCAGGTGCGCGATGACCTTCACCTTCTGGCCGGACGGCCAGTAGTCGCGGGGACGGAAGTCGACCTCCTTGTCGCTGATCCAGTACCAGGCGCCCTGGACCGGCTTGGACATCTTGACCTCAAGGGCCTTCTCCACCGCCACCTTGCCGGCCTTGGTGCTCACCGGCTTGGACAGCAGCAGCTGCACGGGCATGCCGACGCCGACGGTCTCGCCGTCCAGCGGCGACATTCCGGTCTCCAGCTTCTTGGCCGGCGTCAGCGTCGTGAACGTGGACGTCGTGGTGGCGGGCTTGCCGCCGTCCCCGGTGCCCTTCGCCGTGACCGTGTACGTCGTGGAGGGACGCAGCGTCCATGCCGACGTCCACGACTTGCCGTCAGCGGCGAGCTTGCCCTCGGCCTCGGTGTTCTTCTTGCCGTAGGTGAGGGTCACGCTGGTGAGCTTGCCGTTGTCCGCCGTGACGGTGACGGGCTTGTCGGGGGCGGCCTGCTTGGTGCCGGTCGCGGGCGTGATGGCCAGCTTCACGGCGTCCTCGGCCTTGCCGCCCCCGTCCCCGTCCTTGCCGCCGCCGTCTCCACCCGACGAGCAGCCCGCGGCGGCGATCGCCACCGCCGCCATGATCGCCGCACTCGCCGTCCCGGCCCGACCCTTGAGCACCAGAGCACTCCCTCACGCTCGACACGGGGTTGTCCCTCGGTCAGGGTATGCACGGTTTCGCGTGAGGCATGCGGAAGACCGGATACTGGTCAGTCTTCTCTCAGCCGTGCGGCCGTTCCGTCAGGGGCCGGCCAAGCGGACGTGATGCGCTCCATACCCGGTCAGAGCCCGGACGCGGCCGCCCGGTCCAGCAGGAACAGGGTCCGGTGCCGGCCGCGGGCGCCGGAGACGGGGGCCTGGACGCGATCCGCGTCGGGCGCGAGGCCCAGCTGGACGGCCTTCGCCTTCGACTCGCCGGCCGCCAGCACCCACACCTCGCCGGCGGCGCGCAGCGACGGGAACGTCAGCGAGAGCCGGGTCGGCGGGGGCTTCGGTGCGCCGTGCACCGCCACCACCGGACGCTCGTCATGCAGCGCCGGCATCCCCGGGAACAGTGACGCGACGTGCGCGTCCGGGCCGACGCCCAGCATGAGCACGTCGAACGACGGCACCGGGCCCTCGCCCGCGGCGGCCCGGAGCTCGGCCGCGTAGCGTTCGGCGGCGGCCTCCGGGTCGTCGCCGTCCGGGCCGTCGAGCGCCGGCATCGCGTGCACCCGCGCAGGGTCGGCGGGGAGGTGGTCGAGCAGTGCCGCGCGCGCCCCCGTCTCGTTGCGCTCCGGGTCGCCGGCCGGCAGGAACCGCTCGTCGCCCCACCACACGTCCAGGCGGCTCCAGTCGATCGCGTCGCGGGCGCCGGTGGCGGCCAGCGCGGCGAGCACCGCCGTGCCGACGCCGCCGCCGGTCAGCACGACCGACGCCGAGCCGCGCGCCGCCTGCGCGTCCGCGATCCGCGTCACGAGCCGGGCCGCGGCCGCGTCGGCGAGCAGGCCCTGGTCGCGGTGGACCAGGACCTGCGGGGACGTCACGCGTCCTCCGACTTGCCGCGCGGCTTCCTCGCCCGGGACGTTTTCGCCGGCGCATCCGGCTTGGCCGACTCTGTCTTGGCCGACTCTGTCTTGGCCGCCTCCTTCTTGGCGGGCCCGGTCTTCGCCGCGCCGGCGGTCGCCGACACCGGTTCGCTCGCCACGCCCGGCTTCTCCGTCCCGTGCGCGAGGTCCTTGGCGAACCGGGCGGCGGCGTCGCGGTAGACCTCGTCGGGGTCGAGGCGCCGCAGCTCCTCGGCCAGCAGCTCGGCCATCGGGCGGCGCATCAGCGACACCTGCCGGTCGGGCTGGGCGGGACGGCACAGCGTCGCGACCCGCCCGTCCGGGCGGTGGATCACGATGTCGCCGCCGGTCGTGCCCAGCCGGACGCCGGTGATGCCGGGGCCCTCGGAGACCGTCCGGTCCATCGGGATGCCGAGCCGGATCGACAGCCACGCCGCCAGCAGCTCCGCGCTCGGCGAGTCCGGCTCGGCCATCACCTCGCCGGCCGTGATCTCGTCGTGGTCCTGGTCGAGCGCCGCGGCCAGCAGCGACCGCCACGAGGTGAGCCGCGTCCAGGTGAAGTCGGTGTCGCCCGGACGGTAGCCCTCGGCGAGCTGCGCGAGGGTGCCGAGCCGGTCGCGGGCCGCGTAGGAGTCGGTGACCCGGCGCTGCGCCAGCCGCCCGAGCGGGTCCTTGGCGGGCACCTTCGGCACCTTGCCGCCCGGCCACCACGTCACCACCGGCGTGTCGGGCATCAGCAGCGGGACGACGACGGAGTCGGCGTGCTCGGCGAGCGGCCCGTACATGCGCAGCAGCACCGTCTCGCCGGGGCCGGTCTCGCCCATCCGGATCTCGGCGTCCAGCCGGGACGAGTTGCCGCGCGGGTCGCGGGAGATGACCGTCAGCACCCGGCAGGGGTGCTCGCGCGCCGCCTCCGTCGCGGCCCGGACCGCGTCGTACTGCGCCGACTCGTCCGTCACGATGATCAGGGTGAGCACCATGCCGACGGCCGGTCCGCCCATCAGGTGCCGCGACTGCGTCAGCGCGTCCTGGATCTTCCGGGTCGTGGTGCCCGTGAGATCGATGTTCATTTAGAGCCGCCTCCAAGTGCGCCCGTCGCGCGCCATGAGCTCGTCGGCGCTGTCGGGCCCGTAGCCGCCGGACTTGTACTGGTCGAGGCCGCCGCGGCTCGCCCAGTACTCCTCGATCGGGTCGAGGATCTTCCAGGACAGCTCGACCTCCTCCTGCCGCGGGAACAGCGGCGGGTCGCCGATCAGCACGTCCAGCAGCAGCCGCTCGTACGCCTCCGGCGACGCCTCGGTGAACGACTCGCCGTAGGCGAAGTCCATGTTGACGTCGCGGATCTCCATCGAGGTGCCCGGCACCTTCGAGCCGAACCGGACCGTGATGCCCTCGTCCGGCTGCACCCGCATCACCAGGGCGTTCTGCCCGAGCTCCTCGGTGTCGGTCTGCGAGAACGGCAGGTGCGGCGCCTGCTGGAACACCATCGCCACCTCCGTCACCCGGCGGCTGAGCCGCTTGCCGGTGCGCAGGTAGAACGGGACGCCCGCCCACCGGCGGTTGTCGATCTCCAGCTTGATCGCGGCGTAGGTCTCGGTGCGCGAGTCGGCGGGGATGCCGTCCTCGTCCAGGTACCCCTTGACGTCCACGCCGCCCTGCCACCCGGCCGCGTACTGCCCGCGCGCCGTCGACTCGGCCAGGTCGCCGGACACCCGCACCGAGGACAGGATCTTGGCCTTCTCCGCGCGGACGGCCTCCGCGCTGAACGACGTGGGCTCCTCCATCGACGTCAGCGCGAGCAGCTGCAGCAGGTGGTTCTGGATGACGTCGCGGGCGGCGCCTATGCCGTCGTAGTACCCGGCCCGGCCGCCGATCCCGATGTCCTCGGCCATCGTGATCTGCACGTGGTCGACGAACGAGCGGTTCCAGATCGGCTCGAACATCGTGTTGGCGAACCGCAGCGCCAGGATGTTCTGCACTGTCTCCTTGCCGAGGTAGTGGTCGATCCGGAAGATCGACTCCTCGGGGAAGACGCGGTGCACGGTGTCGTTCAGCTCCAGCGCCGTCCGCAGGTCGCGGCCGAACGGCTTCTCGATGACGACCCGGCGCCAGGAGCCCTCCTCGCGGTCGGCGAGGCCGCTGCGCCGCAGCTGCTCCACCACCTGCGGGAAGAACTTCGGCGGTATCGACAGGTAGAACGCGTAGTTGCCGCCGGTGCCGCGGGTGTCGTCCAGCTCCTTGACGGCCATCGACAGCGTGTCGAACGCGCCCGCGTCGTCGAACGTGCCGGGGACGAAGTGCATCCCCTCCGACAGGTGCGTCCACACGTCCTCGCGGAACGGGGTGCGGGCGTGCGCCTTGACCGACTCGTAGGCGATCTGGCGGAAGTCCTCGTGCTCCCAGTCGCGGCGCGCGAAGCCCACCAGGGAGAAGCCCGGCGGCAGCAGCCCCCGGTTCGCCAGGTCGTAGATCGCCGGGAGCAGCTTCTTGCGCGACAGGTCCCCGGTGACCCCGAACAGCACGAGCACGCACGGCCCGGCCACCCGCGGCAGGCGCTTGTCCCGCGGGTCGCGGAGCGGATTGGCGTTGTCGGTCACGTGGCCCCCTCTGATCGCGCTGCCTCTTCTTCGACTGCGGCTTCTTCGACTACAGCGCCTTCTTCGACTACTGCTGCAAGCATCCTGCCCCAACTCGTATCGCGGGCCCCGAACTCGTGAACTTCCCCGCTCATGGGTCTCCTCTGGCACAGTCGAGCAGCCGGGTGAGCCCCGCCCAGCGGTTCTGCAGATGCAGCCGCACCACCGGGCGGCCCGCCGCGCGGGCGTCGCGGGCGTCCCCGAGCGCCCGCGCCAGCTGCAGCATGCCGAGCCGGTGGTGCCGGCCAGGGACCGGCACGTCGCGGACGACGTTCCCGGTCACCAGGAGGTATACGCCTCCGTCCGGCTGATCATTCCCGAGCGCGGGCGGCCGCGCGCCCCAGCCGACCCGCACCGGCCGGCCGCAGCGGGCGGCGAGCAGCGCGGCCAGCCGCCGCACCTGCGTGCCCTGGCCGCGGGTCTCGTCCGGATCCAGGTAGGCGGCGACCACGAGGTGCTCGGCCGGCCCGATGCCGGCGGCCAGCGCGTCCAGAAGCTCGGTGAGGCCGGACGCGCCGGTCAGCCCGGGGAGCGTGGTGTGCGCCTCGACGGCCCGGCCGTGGTCGCCGTCGGCGAACAGCGGCTCGCCGGTCCCGTCGTCCAGCGTCATCGGGACGGCGCGGTCGGCGGGCGCCAGCGGGTCGGTCTCCAGCAGGTAGGACGCGACGGCGGCGGCGTACTCCCACACGACCAGCTGCGCGGCGAGCGGCCCGGAGACAGTGGCGTCGTCCTGATGTGGACGCCCGTCGAAGGTCACGAGGAACAGGTCGTCGGCGGGCTGGAGCGGCATGCCCCCTTCCTGGACGACGGGGGTGAGCCGGCCGCGGGCCGTCTCGTCCAGCAGCGCCGCAGCCCAGCGGGCGATGCCGGGCAGCGCCGCAGGGTAGCCGCCGAGCACCGCCGTCGGCCGCCCGGCGCGGACCGCGCCGCCGAGGATCGCGCCGAGGACGAGCCCCGGGTTGTTCTCCGGCCGGGTCAGCGACGGCAGCACGGCCGTCGCCTCCTCCAGCAGCGCGGCGATGTCGGCGCCGGCGAGCGCGGCGGGCACCAGCGCGTAGGGGGACAGGGCGCCGAACGCCGTCGCGGCGGGCGCCTCCACCAGCGGATGCCCGGCCTCCAGCGCGTGCTTGGCCGCCGCCCCGCGCGGCTCGGCGACGGTGACGAACCGCCGTGCGATGCCGGCGGGGGAGAGGCCCGCTTCCTGCAGCGCCTCCGCGAACACCTGCCGGAGCGTCTCGGTGCCCGGGTCGTCGCCGGTCACCACGACCATCGTCCGGTTCAGCCGCTCCGGGTCCTCGCGGATGCGCAGCGGCGGACCGGGCTCCGGACCGTCCAGCACGGTCAGGGACGTGCCGGGTTCGGCGAGGCCGTGCACCCGGGCGATCAGCTCGGCGGCCCGGGCCGGGGCGCCGCCGCCGAGCAGCACCACGTCGGTCAGCCCGTCCGCGCGGGCCTGGTCGCGCAGCTCTTCGGCACGGTCCAACGCCGCGCGCCCGGAGCCGGGCTGCCCCGGCCAGCACAGCGGGCGGCCGTCCACCCCGGCGGTCGCGGTGGACGGCCACAGCGACGCGTCCTCCGACGCCAGCCGGACCGGCACCTGGTCGATCCACAGCCGGCCCAGCACGCGTTCGGCGGCCTCCTTGAGGGGCCCGCGGGCGGTGATGGCCGTCTCCCCCGAGACGACGGCGGTGAAGCTCACGGCCTGCGCGCCCCCGCCACCGCGCGGACCGCCTCGGTGAGCCGCCCCGCGCCCTCCACCGGGTTGCGCAGGTGCAGCCGGATCACCGGCAGCCTGCGCTCGCGCAGCGCCCGCAGCTCGCCGAGGGCCCGCGCGATCTGCAGCTGCGCCAGGCTGTAGGGACGGCCGGGGACGGGATGGGCGGCGAGCGCGTCGCCCGGCGCCGGGTCACCGGTGATGATCAGGAACGCGCCGTTGCCCGGGCCGTCCTTGTGCAGGGGGCCGGTCGCGTGCGGGTAGCCGGGGCCCGGCCCGTAGGCGACGGGGCGCCCGGAGGCGCGCGCCAGCGACGGCGCCAGGTAGCGCCCGGAGAAGTCGCCCGACAGGTACGTCAGCACCGTCAGGTAGCCCTCGGACGGCACCGACGCGACCAGCCCGCCGAGGACGGTCTGCAGCTCGGCGCCCGGCGGCCACGGGAAGTCGGCGTGCACCTCGATGTCGTCCTCGACGTACACGGGCCGCTCCGCGGTGAGCGGGCCGCCGCCGGCCGTGCGCAGCAGCGTCGCCGCGTCGTCCTCGGCCTCCTGCACGACCGTGCTGCCCGCCTCGAACGGGTTCACGCCGAGCAGCCACCCGGCGACCGCCGTCGCGTACTCCCACAGCAGGAACTGCGCGCCGAGCGGCGCCCACACCGAGGTGTCGGACTCGTCCTGCGCCGCCGACCGCGGGTTGATCGAGACGCCGTGCACGTCAGGGAAGTCGCCGCGCCCGCCGGGCGGCTCGAACGCCAGCACGCCGCGGCCCCGCTTGCCGGTGCCGACGGCGAGCAGCTGGGTGATCCACGCGCTCAGCGCGCCCGGCCCGCCCGGCTCGCGCAGCAGCACCTTGTCGCGGGCGAGGCCGCCCGGCCCCTGCTGCGCGCAGCCGCCGAGGACCGCGCCGAGCAGCAGACCCGGGTTGTCCTCGTCCTTGGACAGCGACGGCACCAGCGACGCCGCCTCCTCCAGCAGCCGGTCGGCGTCCGCGCCCGCCAGCACGGCCGGGACGAGCCCGTACGCCGACAGGGCGCCGTAGTGGCCGGGCAGGTACGGGTCGGTCAGCCCGATCCGGTAGCCGCACTGCCGGGCGAAGTCGTGCAGCGGGCTGCCGTGGTCGGTGATGACCAGGAACCGGCTCGCGATCTCCCGCTCCGACAGGCCCCGCTCGCGGAACGCGGCCGCGAAGATCCGCCGGTAGGCGTCGCCCTCCAGGGACACGCCCGCCTTGCTGGCCAGCACGACGAGCGTCCGGTCGAGCCGCTCCATCGCGAACGCGAGCGCGGCGGTGTCGCCGCCGTCCAGGACGGTCAGCTCACCGGACGGCCGCTCCGGGGCCCCGCCCGCGCCGGCGAGGGCGGGCGTGTTCGCCTCCATGACGGCCTGCGCGGCGAGGCTCTCCGCGCCGACGCCGATCAGCACGATGTGGTCGAGGCCGGAGTACCGCGCCTCGGAGACCAGGCCGTTCACCTGGCCGAGCAGCCCGCGGGAGGCGAACGGCAGGTCGAGCCAGCCCAGCCGGCTGTGGTCGACCGCCCGCCGCCCCCACAGCCGGGGGTCCTTCGCGGCCAGCGCGCCGGGGACGCCGCAGCTGACGAGGTAGTCCCTCGCCTGCAGCGCCGAGTCCAGCACGTCGCCGCGCGTCAGTACGTCGAATCCGGACACCGTTCCCTCCCGGCCCCCATCGTTTCAGGAGAGAATGGGCATTCGCGACCATCTCCATCGATCTTCTTGGTCGCGTCACGGATCCGGCCGGTCGCGCTGCGTCCGATCGAGTGGTCTCGGCGTGTCCGACCGGGCGGTCGAGCCGCCCGCCCGGCGCGAGTCCAGGCGGACGGGTGCGGCGTGCGCGTGGGGCGCTCAGCCGAGCAGCGCGGCGAGCTGCGCGACGCCCTCCTCGCGGTCGCGCAGGTGCAGCCGGTACGCGGGACGCCCGATCGAACGCAGCACCCGCAGGTCGCCGAACGCCTGCGCGAGCTGCAGCTCACCCAGGCTGTACGGCCGCCCCGGCACCGGGACGTCGTCCGCGACGGCGCCGGTGATCTGCAGGAACGCGCCGTTCTCCGGGCCGCCCTTGTGGTACTGGCCGGTGGTGTGCAGGTAGCGCGGCCCCCAGCCGAACGTGACCGGCGCGGGACTCCTGCGCACCTTGGCGCCGCGTGCGGCCAGCAGCGGCCGCAGACCGGCCACCGCCGCATCCCCGGACCGGTCCAGGCAGGCGAGGATCGCGAGGTAGCCGCCTTCCGGGACCTCCTCCAGGATCGTCTCCATCGCCTCGGCCAGTGTCTGCGCGCCGCCGAGCCCGTCCTCCGGCGCGTGCAGCTCGACCGCGCCCTCGACGAGTTCGGGCGGCCGCAGCACGACCGTCGGCGCGGTGCCCTCCTCCGACCGCAGCAGCGCCGCCGTGCTCTCCCGCGACTGGCGGACGTCCGGCTCGGCGAACGGGTCCACGCCGATCACCCGGCACGCCACCGCGACCGCGTACTCCCACAGCAGGAACTGCGCGCCGAGCGGCCCGGCGACGCTCACGCCCGCCTCACGTCCGGGACCCGGCTCGTCCGGGCGGCGGCCCAGGATGACGCGCCGCAGGTCGGGGGCCAGCTCGAAGCCCGGGGAGCCGACGTCCTCCACCACGACCGGCAGCATGCCCTTGCCGTCCTTGCCCATCGCCCCGGCGACCAGCTGCTCCGCCCACGCGGCGAAGCCGGCCAAGCCGGAGCCGTGGTCGGCGATCACCAGCTTGTCGCGGGTCCCGAGCGCGGACGAGCCGAGCGCCGCGCCCAGCGCCAGCGCCGGGTTGTCGTAGGGCTGCCGCAGCGCCGCCGCGAGCGCGGACGCCTCGTCGAGCAGCGTGCCGACGTCCACGCCAGCGAGCGCGGCCGGAACCAGCGCCCGCGCCCCGAGCGCGCCGAACCGGGCGTCGACATCGGGTTCGGCCAGGACGAGATGGTGGCCCACCTCGCGTGCCGTGCGTTCGAGGGCGGTGCCCTCCTCCGCCACGACGACGAACCGGCGCGCCGCCTCCTTGCCGCTCAGCCCGGCCTCGGAGAACGCGCGCCCGAAGACGCGCCGCAGCGACTCGGCCTCGACGCCGTCGTCCGCGACGACCACGAGCGTCCGGTCCAGGCCCCCGGCCAGGACGGCGGACACCTCGTGCGGGTCGGTCGTGTCGAGGACGGTCAGCTCGGCCCCGGCCGTCCGGCAGATCGCGTCGGCGGCCAGTGCCGTCCCCCCGGACGCGGCCAGCACGATCCGGTCGAGACCGGCGCCGCGGGCCTCGCCCACCGGCCCGGCCAGCCGGTCCGGCAGGGACCGCGAGGTCTCCGGCAGGGCCAGCCAGCCGAGCCGGCGGGCGGCGAGCGGGGCCGCGTCGGGCCCCCACAGCTTGGCGTTCCGGGACGTCAGCGAGCCCGGCACGCCGTCGGAGACGAGACGGTCCAGGACCGTCTCGCTCTCGTCGACGACGACGCCGCGGATGGTGACCGAGATCCCCCCGGCGGTCACCACCGAGGTCACGCGCCGGCCCTCTTGGAGTCCAGCTCGCCGGTGATGGAGTCGAGCATCTGCTTCCACGAGGCGGCGAACTTCTCCACGCCCTCGTCCTCCAGCACCTTCACCACGTCGTCGTAGTCGACCCCGGCCGACTTCAGCGCCGCCATGTGCGCGCGGGCCTCGTCGTAGGCGACCCGGACGGTGTCGCCCTGCACCTGGCCGTGGTCGGCCTCCGCGACCAGCGTCGCCTCCGGCATCGTGTTGACCGTGTCCGGCGCGACCAGCCCGTCCACGTAGAGGGTGTCGCTGAGGTCGGGGTCCTTCACGCCGGTCGACGCCCACAGCGGACGCTGGACCCGGGCGCCCGCGTCCTTCAGCGCCTTCCACTGGTCCGTGCCGAACTTCTCCTCGTACAGCGCGTACGCGAGCCGCGCGTTGGCGAGGCCGGCCTTGGACTCCAGCCCCTTGGCGTCGTCCGTGCCGATCTTCTTGAGCCGCTTGTCGATCTCGGTGTCCACCCGGCTGACGAAGAACGACGCCACCGACGCGATCTTCGACAGGTCGTGGCCGTTGTCCCGCGCCTGCTCCAGGCCGGCGAAGAACGCGTCGATGACCTTGCCGTAGCGCTCCAGCGAGAAGATCAGCGTCACGTTCACGCTGATGCCCTCCGCGAGCGCCGCCGTGATCGCCGGCAGGCCCTCCTCGGTCGCCGGGATCTTGATGTACAGGTTGGGCCGGTCCACCAGCCACCACAGCGCCCGCGCCTCCGCGACCGTCCGGCGGGTGTCGCGGGCCAGCCGCGGGTCGACCTCGATCGACACGCGGCCGTCCAGGCCCCCCGTCCGGTCGTACACCGGGCGCAGGACGTCGCAGCCCCAGCGGATGTCGTAGGTGGTGATCGCGCGGGACGCCTCCTCGACGTCCACGCCGCGCACCGCGAGGTCGCGGACCTGGTCGTCGTAGGCGTCGCCCTTGCTCAGCGCCTTGGCGAAGATCGTCGGGTTGGACGTGACGCCGACGACGTGCCGCTCCTTGACCAGCTGCTCCAGGTTGCCGGTCCGCAGCCGCTCCCGGCTGATGTCGTCCAGCCAGATCGAGACGCCCTCGTCCGAGAGCTCCTTCAGGATGTCGCTCATCGTTCCTCTCCTCGTCATCACTCGTGCGCGTCCTCGTGCAGGGGGGCGGGCGGCCGGGGCCCGGGATGGCGGGCCCCGGCCGCCTCACGAACGCGTTGTCAGTTGCCCGTGGTGGTGCCGCGTCCGGCCTCGTTCACCCCGGCCTTGATCAGGCTCGCCTTGGCCGCCGCCACGACCCGCTCGGCGGTGATGCCGAACTGCAGGAACAGCGTCTTGTAGTCGGCCGACGCGCCGAAGTGCTCCAGGCTCACCGACTCGCCGGCGTCGCCCACGTAGCCGCGCCAGCCGAGCGCGATCCCCGCCTCCACCGACACGCGGGCGCGCACGCCGGGGGGCAGGACCTCCTGCCGGTAGGCGTCGGTCTGCTCCTCGAACCACTCCACGCACGGCATCGACACGACGCGCGTCGGGGTGCCCTCGGACTGCAGCGTCTCGCGGGCGGCCAGGGCCGGTTCCACCTCGCTGCCGGTCGCGATGATGATCACTTCGGGCCGGCCGCCGTCGGCGTCCGCCAGCACGTAGCCGCCGTTGGCGGCGCCCTCCGCGGACGCGATCTCGCCGCCGCGCTCCAGCGTCGGCAGCTTCTGCCGGGTCAGCGCGAGGCCCGCCGGGCGGTCGGTGTGCCGCAGGACGGTCCGCCACGCGACCGCCGTCTCGTTGGCGTCGGCCGGCCGGACGACGTCCAGGCCCGGGATCGCGCGCAGCGCCCACAGGTGCTCGACGGGCTGGTGCGTCGGGCCGTCCTCGCCGAGGCCGATCGAGTCGTGCGTCCACACGAACGTGACCGGCAGCTTCATCAGCGCCGCCAGCCGGACCGCCGGCCGCATGTAGTCACTGAAGATCAGGAACGTGCCGCCGTACGGGCGGGTGCCGCCGTGCAGCGCGATCCCGTTGCAGATCGAGGCCATCGCGTGCTCGCGGACCCCGAAGTGCAGCGTCCGGCCGTAGCGGTGGCCGGGGAACTCCTTGGTCTGGAACTCCTCCGGGATGAAGGACGGCTCGCCCTTCATCGTCGTGTTGTTGCTCTCGGCCAGGTCCGCCGAGCCGCCCCACAGCTCCGGCAGCACCGGCGCCAGCGCCGCCAGCACCTCACCGGACGCGGCGCGGGTCGCGAGGGCCTTGCCCGCCTCGAACTGCGGCAGCGCGCCGTCCCAGCCGGCCGGGAGCGTGCGGGAGGAGATGCGGTCGAACTCGGCGGCCCGGTCGGGGTTCGCCGACCGCCACGCGTCGAACGCCGCGGTCCACTCGGCGTGCTCGGCGCGGCCCCGGCCGGCGACCTCCCGGGCGTGCGCGAGGACGTCCTCGGGGACCTGGAAGGTCTCGGCCGGATCCATGCCGAGGATCCGCTTGGTCGCGGCGACCTCGTCGGCGCCGAGCGCCGAACCGTGGATCTTGCCGGTGTTCTTCTTGTTCGGCGCCGGCCAGCCGATGATCGTCCGCAGCGCGATGAAGGACGGGCGGGACGTCTCCGCCTTCGCCGCGGCGAACGCCTCCGCCAGGCGGCCGACGTTCTCCTCGTAGTCGCCGTCCTCGGTCCAGTCGACGCGGTGGACGTCCCAGCCGTACGCGGCGTACCGCGCCCGCACGTCCTCCGACAGCGCGATCGCGGTGTCGTCCTCGATCGAGATGTGGTTGTCGTCGTAGAGCAGGACCAGGTTCCCGAGCCGCTGGTGGGCCGCCAGCGCGCTCGCCTCGTGGCTGATGCCCTCCTCGATGTCGCCGTCGGACGCGAACGCCCAGACGGTGTGGTCGAAGGGGGACTCGCCCTGCGCCGCGTCGGGGTCGAAGAGGCCGCGCTCGCGGCGGGCCGCCATCGCCATGCCCACGGCGTTCGCGACGCCCTGCCCGAGCGGGCCCGTGGTCGTCTCCACGCCCGCGGTGTGCCCGTGCTCCGGGTGCCCGGGGGTGAGGCTGCCCCACTTGCGCAGCGCCTTCAGGTCGTCCAGCGTCATCGGGTAGCCCGACAGGTACAGCTGGATGTAAAGGGTCAGGCTGGAGTGGCCGCAGGACAACACGAACCTGTCGCGCCCGGCCCAGGTCGGGTCGGTCGGGTCGTGCCGCAGGAACCGCTGGAAGAGAAGGTAGGCGGCGGGGGCGAGGCTCATCGCCGTGCCGGGGTGCCCCGAGCCGGCCTCCTCGACGGCGTCCATGGCGAGGGCGCGGATGACGTCCACCGCCCGCCGGTCCTGGTCGGACCATTCAAACGTGCTGTTGTCCCTGCTCACGGAACGCCAGGCTCCTCTCGAACCGGTGTAACGGACCACTCTGTAATGTTGTGCGCCGCGCCGTCGTGCACCGCGGCCGGGGGCGCCGGCGGGCCCCTACGTGACAACGCCCGGCGGCCGGGCGCCTCTTCCCCGTGCCCCGCCGCCCGTCCGTCCGCGGCCCGCGAAGATCATGCCGCGCTCTTCGCGAGCCTATCGCGCGGGAGGGCCGCCGCAGGCGGTCGCGGGGAGGGCGGGCGCCGCGCGCCGCGGCCACCGGCCGCGCCGCTTCAAGCACCCTTGCCCGAAGGGCCCGCGCGCTAACCCCCCGCACGGGTGATCCGGCGGGTGATCCGGGGCGTGCGGGACGGCCCGGCGCGGCCCGCCGCGGCGCGTCCGGCGACCCGGTGCGCGGCCTCCGGAGGGGGCGGACTACAGTGATTGCGCGGCTGACGGCAGCGGCCGCGGCAAGACGACCAAGCCGAAGTCGCACCCAGCCGAGGCCGGCCCGGAGCACGGGGGGCACCGCCGAGGTGGTACCGACTTTCTCATCCCTAGTCAGACGTGGATCCGATTGTGACGGTGCTGAGTAACAAGCGCGGGATCGACCTCGAAGAGCCGGGGGCGCCGTTGGCTCCGCTCGCGCCGGTCCCCGCCGCCGAGCGCGCCGGCCGCCGGAGGCTCGGCGCGAGCGTCCGCGCCTACGTGGCGCTGACGAAGCCGCGCGTGATCGAGCTGCTCCTGATCACCACCATCCCGGTGATGTTCCTCGCGGAGCGGGGCCTCCCGCCGCTGTCCACCGTGCTGCTGACACTGGCGTTCGGCACGATGTCCGCGGGCGCCGCCAACGCGATCAACTGCTACATCGACCGCGACATCGACGCCAAGATGCGCCGCACCCGGCGCCGCCCGCTGGCCCGCCACCAGGTCACCCCGGCCCGCGCCCTGATCTTCGGCGTGACGCTCGCGGTGCTGTCCACGGCGGGGTTCCTGCTGGCGGTGAACCCGGTCGCCGCGGCCGGCTCGCTGTTCGCGATCCTGTTCTACGTCTTCGTGTACTCGCTGCTGCTGAAGCGGCGCACCTCGCAGAACGTCGTGTGGGGCGGCATCGCCGGCTGCATGCCGGTCCTCATCGGCTGGGCCGCCATCACCGGCGGCATCGCCTGGACGCCGTTCGTCCTGTTCGGCGTCGTGTTCCTCTGGACGCCGCCGCACACGTGGACGCTCGCGATGCGCTACCGCGAGGACTACGCCGTCGCCAAGGTCCCGATGCTGCCGGTCGTCGCGACCGAGCGGCGCGTCGTCACCGAGAGCCTCGTCTACACCTACGCGACCGTCGCCTGCTCGCTGCTGCTGTGGCCGGTCGCCGGGATGGGCCCGGTGTACGGGGCGGTCGCCGTCGTGCTCGGCCTGGTGTTCCTCGCCGAGGGGCACCGGCTCCTGAAGGCGGTGCGCGCCGGGGTGACCGGCGTCCACCTGCGGCCGATGCGGTTCTTCCACCTGTCGAACGTCTACCTGGCGCTGCTGTTCACCGCCGTGGCCGTCGACCCGCTCCTGTACTGACCCTTTCCGCCGCCGTTCTCCCGGACCGGCGCGGCAGCGCTTAGCGATCGGCCCCACCTGCCGTTACGCTTCGCGGTATGGCGCGCATGGACCCCAAGGCGGTGCTCGAGGGCAGGGTTCCCGGCAGGCCCCCGGTCGGCCTCATCATCGGCATGACCGTGTGCGGGCTGTGCGCCGTCGTCGCGCTCGGCGCGGACGCCGCGCTCGGCGGCGCCGGCTTCTGGGTCGGGGTGGTCCTCGCCATCCTGCCGATCCCGGTGCTGATCGCGCTCGCCCTCACCCTGGACCGGCTGGAGCCCGAACCGCCGCGCGCCCTCGCCTTCGCGTTCATGTGGGGCGCGGGCGTCGCCGTGCTCGGCGCCCTCGTCCTCAACACCGCCGGCCTGCTGTACGTGACCGTGCCGGTGTTCGGCGAGACCGAGGGCCACTTCGTCAGCGCCACCTTCGGCGCGCCCCTCATCGAGGAGACGCTGAAGGGCGCCGTCCTGTTCGGCATGCTGTGGTTCCGCCGCAACGAGATCGACGGCTTCGCCGACGGGATCATGTACGCCGCCATGGTCGGGCTCGGCTTCGCCATGATGGAGAACATCACCTACTACATGCGGGCGTTCGAGGCGGGCGGCGCCGACCAGCTGCAGGCGGTGTTCATCCTGCGCGGCCTCATCGCGCCGCTCAGCCATCCGCTGTTCACCTCGATGACCGGCCTCGGCGTCGCCTACGCCGCCACCCACCGGCGCGGCCAGGTCATCGCGCCGGTCGCGGGGCTGCTCGGCGCGATGGTCCTGCACGGGCTGTGGAACGGCGCCGCCGCGTTCGGGCTCGGCGGCCTCGCCATCGTCTACGTGCTCGACTTCTGCGTCCTCGTCGCGCTGATCGTCATCGTGTCCGTCGAGCGCCGGCACACCGTCCGCCGCATCGAGGCGTACCTGCCCATGTACGCGGGGACGGGCCTGGTGACGCCCCAGGACGTGCGGATGCTGCGCTCCATCCCGTCCCGGCGGGCCGCCCGCCGCTGGGCCCGGTCCGTCGGCGGCGCCCCCGCCGGCCGGGCCATGACCGACTACCAGCTCGCCGCGACCGAACTGGCGCTGCTGCACAAGCGCGCCGACCGGGGAGTCGCCGAACAGCGCTGGTTCACCACCCGCCGCGACTCGCTCCTCGAACTGATGTCGCTGGCCAGGCAGGCGTTCCTGCGCACCCCGCCGCGCCCTGGCATGAACCCGATGGGCGGGCCGCCGTGGGCGGGCCAGGGCCCGTCGGGGTTCCTGCCGCCGCAGGCGCCCGGCCCCTACGGGTGATCTGAGGGCGTGACCCGCCGGACGTGACCCGGCCGGACGTAACCGGGGGGCGGGTCGAGGCCCCGGGGACCCGGCCATACGATTGTTGCCGTGGCAGA
The DNA here is from genome assembly GCF_004349235.1 of Actinomadura darangshiensis. GTDB lineage: Bacteria > Actinomycetota > Actinomycetes > Streptosporangiales > Streptosporangiaceae > Spirillospora > Spirillospora darangshiensis. Next base: position 25,413 of record NZ_SMKY01000010.1, read on the forward strand.
GCGACGGTCGACCAACCTCCTGATCCGGACCTGGAACGCCGTGTGGCATCCGACTCCCGGATCGCTGCGGCTGCTCGCGCTCCTCGGGGTCATCGGGAACGTGCTCATCGTCGTCAGCGGCGGCGCCGTCCGGGTCACCGACTCCGGGCTCGGCTGCCCCGACTGGCCGCGCTGCACCGGCGACAGCCTCGTCCCCACCCAAAATCCCGAGCACCACGTGCTCAACATGTCGATCGAGTTCGGCAACCGGCTCATCACGTTCGTGGTGCTGGGCATCGGCGTCCTGGTGTTCGTCGCGGCGCTGCGGCTGCGGCCGCGCCGCCGGAGCCTGGTCCGGTGGGCGCTGGCCCAGCCGATGAGCGTGGTCGCGCAGGCCGTCATCGGCGGCATCGTCGTGCTGACCGAGCTGCACCCGGTCTCGGTCTCGCTGCACTTCCTCGTCTCGCCGGCCCTGCTGGTGTTCTGCGTGGCCCTGTGGGTCCGCGCGGGGGAGGGCGACGCGCCGCCCCGGCCGCTCGCCGGGCCCTGGACGCGCCGCCTCGCCGCCGCGCTCCTGGTCTCCTGCGCCGCCGTGCTCGTCGCGGGCACCGTCGTCACCGGCACCGGCCCGCACGCGGGCGACGCCGAGTCACGCCGGTACGGGTTCAACATCACCGACGTCGCCCGGATCCACGGCGAGCTGGCGTGGCTCACCATCGCGCTGACGGTCGTCGCCATCGTCGTCCTGCACCGCACCGGCGCCCCCGCCGCCGCGCGGCGCCGTTCGTACGAGCTGGCCGGGCTCATCGTCGTCCAGGGCGCCATCGGCTACACCCAGTACTTCCTCGGCGTCCCCGCCGGGCTGGTGCTGCTGCACATGCTCGGCGCGGTGCTGATGTGGATCGCGGCGTTCCGCCTCTTCTTCGCGCTCCGCGACCGCGGGCCCGTCCCCGCCGCGGAACCGGCCGCGGCCCCTGCGCACGCCGCCGGGGCGCCGCAGCCGGTCTAGCCGGGCTCAGCTCTTGGCCAGGAACTCCCGGAGCCGGTCGAGCGGCCAGGTGTTGATGACGTCGTCGGGGGTCAGCCAGCCGCGCTGGGCGGTGCCGACGCCGTAGCGGATGTTGCGGTGGTGCCCGATCGAGTGGGCGTCGGTGTCGACGGAGAACTTCACCCCGAGGCGCTTCGCGCGCCGGACCAGGTCGGCGGGCAGGTCGAGGCGGTCGGGGAACGAGTCGATCTCCATCGCGGTGCCGGTGCGGGCGGCGGCGCGGAAGACCTCGTCCCAGTCGGCGTCCACGGGCGGGCGGCGGCCGATGCTGCGCGCGGTGGGATGCCCGATGACGTGGACGTGCGGGTTCTCGCACGCGCGGACGAGGCGGCGCGTCATGGCCGCCTCGTCCTGCGTGAAGTGGGAGTGGACGGACGCGACGCAGACGTCGAAGCCGGACAGGAAGCCGGCGTCCCAGTCGACGTTCCCGTCGGGGTCGATGTTGAGTTCGGTGCCGTGCAGGAGCGTCAGGCCCGGGTGGCTCTTCTGCAGTTCGGCGACCTGGGCGCGCTGGGCGAGCATCTTCTCGTCCGTCATGCGCTGCATGACCAGGTTCGGCGCGTGGTCGGTGATCGCGTAGTACTCCAGGCCGCGGGCCTGGGCGGTGGCGACCATGTCCTCCAGGGAGGCGACGCCGTCGGTCAGGTCGGTGTGGCTGTGCAGGTCGCCGCGCAGGTCCTCGACGGTGACGAGCCGGGGAAGCGCGTCCTTGAGGGCGGCCTCGATCTCGCCGGTGTCCTCGCGGAGGGCCGGATGGACCCACGGGAGGCCGAGCCGCTCGTAGACCTCCTCCTCGGTCTCCGACACGATCAGCTCGTCCGTCTCGGCGTCGAACAGGCCGTACTCGGAGAGCTTGAGGCCGGCCTTCACCGCGATCTCGCGGGTGCGGATGTTGTGGGCCTGCGAGCCCGTGAAGTACTGCAGCGCGGCGCCCCACGACTCGGGCGGCACGACGCGCAGGTCGACCTGCAGTCCCTTGGTGGTGCGGATCGAGGTCTTCTTGTCGCCGCCCGCGATGACCTCCGCGACGAACGGGAGTGCGGTGAACGCCTCCATGATCGGGTGCGGGTCGCGGGAGGCGGCCAGGACGTCCACGTCGCCGATCGTCTCGCGCATCCGGCGCAGCGAGCCGGCGTGGGCGCAGCGCTCCACCTGGGGGAGCCCGGACAGGGTCGCGACGATCTCGTCGGCGACGCCCGCGGCGGCGTCGACCAGGACGCGCTCGCCGGCACTCCGCATCAGCTCGATGCCGCGGAGGATGTTCTCCTCGGTCTTGGCGCCGAAGCCCTTGACGCCGCGCAGCCGCCCCTCCTTGATCGCGGCCCCCAGGTCGTCGACCGAGGAGATGCCGAGCTCCTCGTAGACGGCGAGGGCCTTCTTCGGGCCGAGCGTCGGGATGGCGGTGAGGGCGCGCACCCCGGCGGGGATCTGCGTGCGCAGCTCCTCCACCTGCCGGATCGTGCCGGTCGCGGTGTAGTCGAGGACCTTCTTGGCGATCGCCTCGCCCACCGTGGGGATCGTGCGCAGCCCGGCCAGGTCGAGGCCGGAGATGTCGTCCGGATGGCCCGCGATCGCCCGCGCGGCCTTCTCGTACGCCCTGATCTTGAAGCCGTCCCCGCCCGTGATGGAGAGCAGGTCGGCCAGTTCCTGGATGAGGGCCGCAGCCTCGTCGTTCGCCCGTGCCATACGGCCGAGTCTAGAAGCCGGGTACGACGTTCTCGGTGATCGGCCGGAGGGCTCAGCGCAGGGGCGCGACGGGGCCGCCCGGATTGTCCATGCGGCCGCGCACGACCTCGCCGGCGATCGCGGCCACCTCGTCCTCGGGCAGGCGGCGGTAGCCGTCCGCGGTGACGACCGCGACCGTCGGGTAGATGCGCCGCGCGGGGTCGGGGCCGCCGGTGGCGGAGTCGTCGTCGGCCGCGTCGTAGAGGGCTTGGACGCACACCGTGGCGGCGTCCTCCACCGACAGGTCGCGCCGGTAGAGCTTCTTCAGCGCGCCCGTCGCGTACGGGGATCCGGAGCCGTCGGCGTGGAAGTCGCGGGCCTCCTGCGGGGCGCCCGTGATGTCGTAGGTGTAGATGCGTCCCTCGCCCGCGTCCGGGTCGTAGCCGGTGAACAGCGGGACGACCGCGAGGCCCTGCAGCGCCTGCGCCAGGTTCGCCTGGATCACGGCGCCGAGCCGGCGGGCCTTGCCCGGCAGCGACAGCGGGACGGTCTCCATCTTCTCGTAGTGCTCCAGCTCGACCTGGAACAGCCGGACCATCTCCAGCGCCAGCCCGACCGTCCCCGCGAACGCGACGGCGGAGTACTCGTCGGCGCGCTGGACCTTGTCCAGCTCGCGGTAGGCGATGCGGTTGCCCTGGGTGGCGCGGCGGTCGCCGGCCAGCATGACCCCGCCCGGGAACGTCAGCGCCAGGACGGTCGTGCCGTGCGGCAGTTCCGGCGCGTCCCCCTCGGGCACCCGGTTGACGGGCAGCAGCTCGGGGGAGTGCAGGCGCAGGAAGTCGACGAACGACGCCGACCCCGCCTCGAAGAACTCGGGCGGTATCCCCTGGTCCTCGCTCCGGCCGATCACGGCGGCTCCTCTCCGGCTCGCTGGTCCGACGTCCTGATCCTTCCACGCTGCCACACGCGGCCGCCACCGATCACGCTTCGGGCGCCTCCGGCGGTTCCTTCTGACTGCGGGTGGCGCCCGCGCAGGCGACGATGACGCAGCAGATCGCGGCCCACTGCCGGCCGGTGAGGATCTCGCCGAGCAGCGCCACGCCGACGAGCGCCGCCACGGCGGGCTCCAGGCTCATCAGGACGCCGAAGATCCGGGCGGGCATCCGCCGCAGCGCCTCCAGCTCCAGCGAGTAGGGGATCACCGACGACAGCAGCCCGACGCCGAGGCCGATCAGCAGCAGCCGCGGGTCCAGCAGCGCGGTGCCGGCGGACGCGACGCCGAGCGGCAGGATCGCGACCGTCCCGACGATGCTGGCGAGCGCGAGGCCGGTGGAGCCGGAGAACCGCTTGCCGGTCGCGGCGGTGAGCACGATGTACCCGGCCCAGCACATCCCCGCCAGCAGCGCGAACGCGATCCCGACCGGGTCGAGGTCGCCGCTCCCGCCCCTGGCCAGCATGACCACGCCCGCGCCCGCGAGGACGACCCACAGCGCGTCCCGGGGGCGCCTGGACGCGACGATCGACACCGTCAGCGGCCCGAGGAACTCGATGGTGACGGCGACGCCGAGCGGGATCCGCGCGAACGACTGGTAGATCGAGAAGTTCATCAGCGCCAGCGCCAGCCCGAAGCCGGCGGCGATGGCGATGCTGGACCGGGAGTGGTCGCGCAGCACCGTCCGCAGCGCCCTGCGCGCCAGGAACCCCAGCACGATCGCCGACGTCAGCAGCCGCATCGTCACGACGGCGCTCGGCGGGAGCCGGTCGAACAGGTGCTTGGCGAGGCCCGCCCCGACCTGCAGCGAGATGATGCCGAGCAGGATCAGCGCGGGCGGCGGCACCGACCCGAGCGACAGCGTCCGCAGGCGGCCCGGCGCCCGCGACGCGCCGAAGGACGACCCGGGCGCGTCAGCGAGCGCCATGCATGCCTCCCACGTGCATCATTCCCATTTGAAGAAGCGGGCGGCGAGGGCGAGGCCGGCCGCGGCCCAGACGGCGAGGACGAGCAGGGGCTTGCCGGGGAGCGCGGCGCCGTGCTGCAGGACGTCCCGCAGGCCCTCGGCCAGCGCCGAGATGGGCAGCAGTTCGAGGACGTCCCGGACCGGGCCGGGGAACTTGTCCAGCGGGAACACGACACCGCCGACGGCCAGCAGCAGGATGTAGACGAGGTTGGCGGCGGCGAGGGTGGCCTCGGCGCGCAGCGTCCCGGCCATGAGCAGCCCGAACCCGCTGAACGCGGCCGTGCCGAGCAGCAGCAGGACGACCACCGAGCCGGGGTCGCCGTGCGGATGCCAGCCCAGCGCCAGCGCGACCGCGCAGACCACCGCGGCCTGCACCGCCTCGACCGCGACCACGCTGAGCGTCTTGGCGCCGATGAGGCCGCCGCGCGGCAGCGGGGTGGCGCCGAGCCGCTTGAGGACGCCGTAGCGCCGCTCGAAGCCGGTCCCGATCGCCTGGCCGGTGAACGCGGTCGACATCACCGCGAGCGCGAGGATGCCGGGCGCGAGGAAGTCGACCCGGCGGCCAGCGCCGAGGTCGAGCAGGGACGTGGCGCTGAACAGGGCGAGCAGCACCACCGGGATGATCAGCGTGAGCAGCAGCTGCTCGCCGTTGCGCAGCACGGCGCGGAACTCGTAGCCGGCCTGGGACGCGATCATCCGCGGCAGCGGCGCCGCCCCCGGCGCGGGCGACAGGTCCAGCGGGACGGTCTTCGATGGGGCGGTCACGCGCGCAGCTCCCGTCCGGTCAGCTCCAGGAAGACGTCCTCCAGGGTGCGGCGCTCGATCCGCAGGTCCTCGGTCATGACGCCGTGCGAGGCGCACCAGGCGGTGACGGTGGCCAGCAGCTCGGGCCGGACGTCCGCCTCGATCAGGTAGTGCCCGGCGGGCGACTCCTTGGCGGCGCTCCCGGCGGGCAGCGCCGACAGCAGCTCCTCCAGCCCGAGGCCGGGGCGGGCGCGGAACCGCAGCTGCCGCTCGGCGCCCGTCAGCTCCTCGGGGGCGCCCTCGGCGACGACCCGGCCGTGGTCGACGATCACGACGTGGTCGGAGAGGCGCTCGGCCTCGTCCATGTTGTGGGTGGTGAGGACGACCGACACCCCGGCGGCGCGCAGCTCCTGGATCAGCTCCCAGGTGGCGTGCCTGGCCTGCGGGTCGAGGCCGGTGGTGGGCTCGTCCAGGAAGAGGAGTTCGGGCCGTCCGACGACGGCGACGGCCAGGGAGAGCCGCTGCTGCTGCCCGCCCGACATGCGCCGGAACGGGGTGCGGGCGTGCTCGGTCAGGCCGAGCCGATCCAGCAGGGCGGACGTGCCGAGCGGCGCGGCGTGGAACGAGGCGACGAGCCCGAGGAACTCGCCGGCCCGGGCCGTGCCGGGCACGCCGCCGGACTGCGGCATCACCCCGACCCGCGGCTTCAGCGCCCGGCCGTCGGCGGCGGGGTCGAGGCCGAGGACGCGGACGGTGCCGGAGTCGGCCCGCCGGAACCCCTCGCAGATCTCGATCGTGGTGGTCTTGCCGGCGCCGTTCGGGCCGAGCAGCGCGGTGACGGCGCCCCGGGCGGCGCTGAGCGTCAGGCCGTCCACGGCCCGTGCCGCGCCGTAGCGCTTGACGAGCGAGTCCAGCTCGACCGCGCCGTCTCCGGGGGGTGTCATGGTGTCGAGTTTAGATCCGGGGGCGGAGCGCTCCGCGCCCGGTCCCGCCGGTGGGCCGCGTGAAGGTGCGGTAAAGCCTCCGAGTCGGAGTCGATCTAGTTTCGCCGCCCTGAGCCGGGGGAATTCGCGACCTGGGGGATTCGCGGCGCCGTGGCCGGGCCCCGGGGGGAGGTGGGGGATGCCGTTCCACGTCGATTCGGAGGCCGGCCGGCTCCGGGAGGTGCTGCTGCACCGGCCCGAGCTGTCGCTGAAGCGGCTCACCCCGTCCAACGCCGCGGGGCTGCTGTTCGACGACGTCCTGTGGGTGCGGCGGGCGGTGGAGGAGCACGAGGAGTTCGAGGACGTGCTGCGCGCGCGGGGCGTCCGGACCCATCTGCTGACGGACCTGCTGACCGAGACGGTCGGGATCCCCGAGGCGCGCAAGCACATCATGGACACCGTGGTCGACCCGCACTGGTTCGGCCCGCTCGCCACCGACGCGATCCGCAACTGCTTCGACTCCATGGACGTGGCGGAGCTGGCCGCGTACCTGATCGGCGGCATCACCAAGCGGGAGATGCTGGAGCGGATGCCCGAGCCGGCGTCCATCGCGTTCCACTCCATCGGCATGGACGGGTTCATCCTGCCTCCGCTGCCGAACCACCTGTTCACCCGCGACACGTCCTGCTGGATCTACGACGGCGTGTCGATCAACACGATGCGCAAGAAGGCGCGCATGCGCGAGACGGTGAACATGGAGGCGGTCTACCGCTGGCACCCGCTGTTCGCGACCGGCTACGGCCGTCCGGCGGAGGGCGGCTTCCACGTGTGGAGCAGCGGGACGGCGATGGCCCCGGCGACGCTGGAGGGCGGCGACGTCCTGGTCATCGGGAACGGCAGCGTCCTGGTCGGGATGAGCGAGCGGACGCAGCCCCAGGCGGTCGAGATGCTCGCCCAGTCGCTGTTCGCCGCCGGGTCCTGCTCGCGGATCGTCGCGCTGCGGATGCCGCGGGCGCGGGCGTTCATGCACCTGGACACGGTCATGACGATGGTCGACCACGGCGTGTTCACCACGTACGCCGGGATGGGCATGCTGCCGTCCCACACGGTGGAGCCGGGCGACAACGAGAAGGAACTCAAGATCACCGATCATCCGGCGGAGGACATGCACCGGGCGATCGCCGCCGCGCTCGGGGTGGACGCCATCAAGGTCCTCACCCCGACGCAGGACGTGTTCGCCGCCGAGCGCGAGCAGTGGGACGACGGCTCCAACGTCCTCGCCGTCTCGCCCGGCGTGGTCGTCGCCTACGAGCGCAACGCGACCAGCAACAACCATCTGAGCCGGAACGGGATCGAGGTCGTCACGATCCGCGGCAGCGAGCTGGGCCGGGGACGCGGCGGGCCGCGCTGCATGAGCTGCCCGCTCGTCCGGGACGCCTGACCGCCCGGCCCTGACCTTTCTTCCCTGCTCGGCACCGACGACCGTCTGGAGACCGCATGGCGTTCGACCTTCGCGGGCGGAGCCTGCTCAGGGAACTCGACTTCACTCCGGGAGAGTTCGGGCACCTCATCGACCTGGCGGCGGAGCTGAAGGCGGCCAAGTACGGCGGGACGGAGACGCAGGCGCTGGCGGGCAGGAACATCGCGCTCATCTTCGAGAAGACGTCCACCCGGACGCGGTGCGCCTTCGAGGTCGCCGCGCACGACCAGGGCGCCCACGTCAGCTACCTCGCCCCCAGCGGGACGCAGATCGGCCACAAGGAGTCGATGAAGGACACCGCTCGCGTCCTGGGACGCATGTACGACGGCATCGAGTACCGGGGGTCGAGCCAGAGGCTCGTCGAAGAACTGGCCGAGTACGCAGGCGTCCCGGTGTGGAACGGCCTGACCGACGAATGGCACCCGACGCAGATGCTCGCCGACATGCTCACCATGCGCGAGCACAGCGGCAAGCCCTTGCAGGACGTCACATACGCGTATCTGGGCGACGCACGCAACAACATGGGCCATTCCTATGTGGCGGCCGGGGCACTGCTCGGCATGCGCGTCCGGATCGTCGCGCCGCGCGCGCTCTGGCCGGACGAGGAGACGGTCGTCAAGCCGTCCAACGCGGTCGCGGCCAAGACCGGCGCGGACATCATCATCACCGACGACGTCGCGGACGGTGTGCGGGGCGCCGACTTCGTCATCACCGACGTGTGGGTGTCGATGGGCGAGCCGGCCGGCGTGTGGGACGAGCGCATCGCACTGCTGAAGCCGTACCAGGTCAACGCGGAGGTCATGCGGGCGACCGGCAACCCGGACGCCAAGTTCATGCACTGCCTGCCCGCCTTCCACGACCGGGGGACGGCCGTGGGGGAGGAGATCTTCCAGAAGACGGGCCTGGACGCCCTAGAGGTCACCGACGAGGTGTTCGAGTCGCCCGCCTCGATCGTCTTCGACGAAGCCGAGAACCGGATGCACACGATCAAAGCGGTCATGGTCAGCGCGCTGGCCCGATGAGCAAGGTCAGCGCGCTGGCCGGATGAGCACGGTCGCCGCGGGCCGGCCGGACGAGCCCGGCCGCCACGCCGGCCGGATGAGGGGGACATATGCGCGTGGTCGTCGCGCTCGGGGGGAACGCGCTGGTCAAGCGGGGCGAGACGCCCGACGCCGCCTTGCAGCGCGCGAACGTCGACCGGGCGGTGCGGTCGCTGGCGCCGCTCGCCGAGAAGCACGAGCTGATCGTCACGCACGGGAACGGGCCGCAGGTCGGGGTGCTGTCGCTGGAGAGCGTCAACGACCCGAACCTGACCCGGCCCTACCCCCTGGACACGATCGGCGCCGAGACCCAGGGCATGATCGGCTACTGGATGCTGCAGGCGCTGCAGAACGCGCTGCCCGGCCGCCAGGTCATGGCCATGATCAACCAGACGCTGGTGTCGGCGGTCGACCCGGCGTTCGAGAACCCCACCAAGTTCGTCGGGCAGGTCTACGACCGGGACGAGGCCGAGAAGCTCGCCGCCGAGTACGGCTGGACGGTCCGCCAGGACGGGGACCGCTGGCGCCGCGTCGTCCCGTCCCCGCGCCCGCAGCGGGTCATCGAGACCCGGCTGATCCGTGAGCTGGTCCGGCTCGGCACGGTGGTGGTCTGCGCGGGCGGCGGCGGCATCCCGGTCTTCCGCAACGACGTGGGGCAACTGGAGGGCGTCGAGGCGGTGATCGACAAGGACCGCACCGCGTCCGTCCTCGCCGAGAGCATGGACGCGGACGCGCTGCTCGTCCTCACCGACGTGCCCCGCGTGATGCGGCACTTCGGCACCCCGCGGCAGGAGGAGATCACCCACACGACCCCGCACGAGCTGCGCGCCGAGGACTTCCCCGCCGGGTCGATGGGCCCCAAGGTCGAGGCGGTGGCGAGCTTCGTCGAGCGGACGGGCGACATGGCCGCGATCGGCCTGCTCGACCAGTGCGAGCGGATCCTGGAGGGGACCGCCGGCACGATCGTCACCCCCAACGCCACCTGGCCGCTGGCGAGCACCCTGTGACCGCCGGGACGGCGCGGCCGTCGTTCGTCCGCAGCCTGCTGCGGACGAAGCCGGTCGACCGCATCGTCGCCGAGGGCGGGCAGGGCGAGGGCGGCGAGCTGAAGCGCACGATGAGCCTGCTGCAGCTCACCCTCTTCAGCGTCGGCGCGACCCTCGGCACCGGCATCTTCGTCGTCCTCGGCGAGGCGGTGCCGCTTGCCGGGCCCGCGGTCGTGCTGTCGTTCGTCCTCGCCGCCGTCACCGCCCTGTTCTCGGCGCTGTCGTACGCGGAGCTGGCCGGGACGATCCCGGTGTCCGGCTCGTCCTACTCCTACGCCTACGCCACGCTCGGCGAACTGGTCGCATGGGTCTGCGGCTGGTGCCTGCTGCTGGAGTACGCGGTATCGGTGTCGGCGGTGTCGGTCGGCTGGGGCTCCTACCTCAACGAGTTCTTCGACGCGGCGTTCGGCTTCACGATCCCGGCCGAGATCAGCAACCCGCCGGGGGACGGCGGGCTCGTCAACGTGCCCGCCGTGATCGTGGTGCTGTTCGCCACGTTCCTGCTGCTGCGCGGCACGTCCGAGAGCGCCACCGCGAACACGGTCATGGTGTTCCTGAAGATCGGCGTGCTGCTGTTCTTCTGCGCGGTCGCCTTCACCGCGATGCACTCGGGCAACCTCACCCCGTTCGCGCCGATGGGCTGGGCGGGGATCAGCGCCGCCGGGTCCAAGGTGTTCTTCTCCTACATCGGCTTCGACGCCGCCTCCACCGCCGGTGAGGAGGCCAAGAACCCGCGGCGCGACCTGCCCATGGCGATCATGCTCTCGCTGGCCATCGTGACCGCCGTCTACGTGCTCGTCGGGCTCGCCGCGGTCGGCGCGATGCACTGGCAGGAGTTCGATCTGAGCGGCTCGGAGGCGTCGCTCGCGCGGGTGCTGGACGAGGCGACCGGGCGGACCTGGCCGTCGATGATCCTGTCCCTGGGCGCGGTGATCGCCATCGCCAGCGTCGTCCTCACCGTCATGTACGGGCAGACCCGCATCCTGTTCGCGATGTCGCGGGACGGGCTCGTCCCGCAGGTCTTCCAGAAGGTGAGCCCGGGACGCCGCGTCCCGGTCGCCAACACCGTCATCGTGGCGGCGTTCATCTCGGTCCTCGCCGCCGTCATCCCGCTCGGCCGGCTCGTGGACGCCACCAGCATCGGGACGCTGTTCGCGTTCGCGCTGGTCAGTGTCGGAGTCATCGTCCTGCGCCGCACCCGTCCCGACCTGCCGCGCAGCTTCCGCACGCCGCTCTACCCGCTGACGCCGCTGCTCGGCGTCGCGCTGTGCCTGTACCTGATGGTCGGCCTCGGCGGCGTGACCTGGATCGTGTTCGCGCTCTGGAGCGCCGCCGGCCTGGTCGCCTACTTCCTGTACGGCCGCCGCCATTCACGGCTGGCCGGCGGATCCGCGGGAAAGGGGGCACCGTGAACGCCGTGAGGGGGAGCGATCCGAGCGGTATGCGGGTGCTCGTCGGGTACTCGCCGGACGAGCGCGGCGACGACGCGCTCGCGCTTGCCGCGCTGGCCGCCCGGACGATGGCGGCGCCGCTGACGGTGCTGCACGTCCATCCGCCGCCGTGGCCGGCCCGGGGCCCCGGCTCGGTCGACGCCGAATGGGTGGCCTACCTCAAGGCCCAGGCCGAGGAGGCGCTCGCCGCGGCCGCCGGGAGGCTGGCGGAGCTGGACGTCCCGGAGGCGGACGTGACCCTGCGCGTCCACGCCCACCGGGGCAGCGGGCGCGGCCTCATCGAGGTCGCCAGGGACATGGGCGCCGGCCTGATCGTGGCCGGATCGGCGCCGCGCGGGCGGCGCGGCCGGGTCGCGATCGGCAGCACCGCCGACCAGCTGCTGCACGGCTCGCCCGTCCCGGTCATGCTGGCCCCGCGCGGCTACGCGGCGGACCCGCCGGGCCGGCTCGCACGGATGACGCTCGCGTACTGGCGGCGCCGCGACACCGAGGGCCCGCTGTCGGCCGCCGCCGAGCTCGCCGGCCGGCTGGACGTGGAGCTGCGGCTGCTCACCCTGGTGCTGCGGCCGCCCGGGCTCTCGGCCAGGTTCCACGTTCCGGGCGGTGTGCTGGACCGCCAGCTCGCCCAGGCGGAGGAGGACCTCCGCCACGCCGCCGGGCTGTTCGGCGGCCGGACGCCGGTGGAGCGGCTCACGGCCGTCGGGCCGGACGTCGCCAAGACCCTCGGCACGGTCGATATGCTGCACGGCGAGGTGCTCGCCTGCCTGTCCGGCCAGGACGGGCCGCTGCGCAAGGTCTTCCTCGGCGAGACCGCCGGCAAGATCGTCCGCGCCGCCGCGTGCCCGGTGCTGCTGCTGCCGCGCGGGTCCGCCGCGCGGGCCGGCGGCGAAAGCCCAGGTTAGGTAAGGCTTACCTGCGTGAGCTACGACATCGGGAATCCGGTGTTTCAAGGGAAGTAATTACGGCACACTGATGTTGTGAAATACGTGAGCGAGGATCAGACGAGCACCGAGGCCGCCGCCGCGCGGCCCTTCGGCGTCCCGTCCGCGCCTGGCCACACCGAGCGTGACACACGCGCGCGGGTGGCCCGGCTGATCCTTGAGCACGGCCCGGTCACGGCGTCCACGCTGGGCGAACGCGTCGGCCTCACGCCGGCCGCGATCCGCCGGCACCTGGACGCGCTACTGGCCGAGGGCATGATCGAGGTCCGCAAGGCGCGGATCCCGCAGACCCGGCGCGGCCGGGGCCGTCCCGCCAAGTGGTTCGCCATCACCGACGCCGGGCGCAGCGCCTTCGTGCACGCCTACGACGACCTGGCGACCAGCGCGCTGCGGTTCCTCGCCGAGACGGCCGGCGGCCACGCGGTCGCCGAGTTCGCCCGGCGGCAGATCGCCGACCTGGAGCGCCGGTACCGGCCTGTCGTGCAGGACGCCCCGCCCCACCAGCGGGTCCGCACGCTCGCCGAGGCGCTGTCGGGCGACGGCTACGCGGCCGCCGCCGCGAAGGCGCCCCAGCCGGGCGGCGGCGAGCAGCTGTGCCAGCACCACTGCCCGGTCGCGCACGTCGCCGCGGAGTTCCCGCAGCTGTGCGAGGCCGAGACCGAGGCGTTCAGCCGGCTGCTGGGCACACCCGTCCAGCGGCTGGCCACGATCGCGCACGGCGACGGCATCTGCACCACCCACATCAGCCCCCGCTCCCTGTGCGGGAGCGCCCAGAAGGACGAGAGCGGCGACCCGGCCGCGAGCGTCACCCCTGGCGGGGACGCGGGGGAGCCATCCCCCGAAAACACAAGGATCAGTGACGAGGCGTCCGGAGGGACTCTCCTATGACTACGGCAGCCCACCCAGAGCTGGAAGGGCTCGACAGGTACAAGTTCGGCTGGGCCGACTCCGACGAGGCCGGAGCCTCGGCGAAGCGCGGCCTGAACGAGGACGTCGTCCGCGACATCTCGACCAAGAAGAACGAGCCTGAGTGGATGCTCGACCTGCGCCTCAAGGGGCTGCGGCTGTTCAGCAAGAAGCCGATGCCCAGCTGGGGCTCCGACCTGTCGGGCATCGACTTCGAGAACATCAAGTACTTCGTGCGCTCCACCGAGCAGCAGGCCGCCTCCTGGGAGGAGCTCCCGGAGGACATCAAGAACACCTACGACAAGCTCGGCATCCCCGAGGCCGAGAAGCAGCGCCTCATCGCCGGCGTCGCCGCCCAGTACGAGTCGGAGGTCGTCTACCACAAGATCCGCGAGGACCTTGAGGAGAAGGGCGTCATCTTCGTCGACACCGACACCGGCCTGCGCGAGCACCCGGAGATCTTCCAGGAGTACTTCGGCTCGGTGATCCCGGTCGGTGACAACAAGTTCGCCGCGCTGAACACCTCCGTGTGGTCGGGCGGCTCGTTCATCTACGTCCCGCCGGGCGTGCACGTGGAGATCCCGCTCCAGGCCTACTTCCGGATCAACACCGAGAACATGGGCCAGTTCGAGCGGACGCTGATCATCGCCGACGAGGGCTCCTACGTCCACTACGTCGAGGGCTGCACCGCCCCGATCTACAAGTCGGACTCGCTGCACTCCGCCGTCGTGGAGATCGTCGTGAAGAAGGACGCCCGCGTCCGGTACACGACGATCCAGAACTGGTCCAACAACGTCTACAACCTGGTGACCAAGCGCGCCGTCGCCTACGAGGGCGCCACCATGGAGTGGGTCGACGGCAACATCGGCTCCAAGGTCACCATGAAGTACCCGGCGATCTACCTGCTCGGCGAGCACGCCAAGGGCGAGACCCTGTCGATCGCGTTCGCGGGCGAGGACCAGCACCAGGACGCCGGCGCCAAGATGGTGCACGCCGCGCCCAACACCTCCTCCAGCATCATCTCCAAGTCGGTGGCGCGCGGCGGCGGCCGCACGTCCTACCGGGGCCTGGTGCAGATCCAGGAGGGCGCCGAGCACAGCAAGTCCACGGTGAAGTGCGACGCGCTGCTCGTCGACCAGATCAGCCGGTCCGACACCTACCCCTACGTCGACGTCCGCGAGGACGACGTGGAGATGGGCCACGAGGCGACCGTCTCCAAGGTCTCGGAGCAGCAGCTGTTCTACCTCATGAGCCGCGGCATGACCGAGGACGAGGCCATGGCGATGATCGTGCGCGGGTTCGTCGAGCCCATCGCACGCGAGCTGCCGATGGAGTACGCCCTGGAGCTGAACCGGCTGATCGAGCTGCAGATGGAAGGAGCCGTCGGCTGATGGGGCTGGAGCAGAAGCCTCTCTCGACGCTGCACGAGAAGGCGTCGTACGAGGTCGGCGACTTCGACGTGCCGACGGGCCGCGAGGAGGAGTGGCGGTTCACCCCGCTGCGCCGCCTGCGCGGCCTGCACAACGGCACCGCCGAGGACGGCGGCAAGGTCCTGGTGGAGGCCGAGGCGCCGCCGGAGGTGACGGTCGAGACCGTCGGCCGCGACGACGCCCGCCTCGGCAGGTCCTACGTCCCGGCCGACCGGGTCAGCGCGCAGGCGTGGAACTCCTTCACGCACGCGACCGTCGTGACCGTCCCGAAGGAGACCGCCGCCTCGGCGCCGACCGTGCTGCGGCTGCGCGGCGACAGTGCTGAGCTCGCGGGGCCGCCGGCCGCCGCCTACGGGCACACCACGGTCGTCCTGGAGCCGTTCGCCGAGGCCACCGTCGTGCTCACGCACCACGGGTCGGCGACCTACGCCGACAACGTCGAGTTCGTCGTCGGCGACGGCGCCCGCCTGTCGGTGATCAGCCTGCAGGACTGGGCGGACGGCGCCGTGCACGTCTCCCACCAGCACGCCCGGCTCGGCCGCGACGCCCGGTTCGTCTCGCACAACATCTCCCTCGGCGGCGACGTCGTGCGGATCTCGCCGTCGGTCTCCTACGACGGGCCCGGCGGCGACGCCGAGCTGTACGGGGTGTACTTCGTGGACGGCGGCCAGCACATGGAGCACCGCCTCCTCGTCGACCACACCGTCCCGCACTGCCGCAGCCGCGTCGACTACCGCGGCGCCCTGCAGGACCAGGACGCGCACGCCGTCTGGATCGGCGACGTGATCATCCGCGCGGAGGCCGAGGGCACCGACACCTACGAGCTGAACCGCAACCTCGTCCTCACCGACGGGACGCGGGTCGACTCGGTGCCGAACCTGGAGATCCTCACCGGCGAGGTCGCCGGCGCGGGGCACGCCTCGGCGTCCGGGCGGCTGGACGACGAGCACCTGTTCTACCTGCGGGCGCGCGGCATCACCTTCGACGCGGCGCGCCGCATGGTGGTCCGGGGCTTCCTCGGCCAGCTGATCGAGCGCATCGAGGTCGCCGAGGTGCGCGAGAAGGTGCACGACGCGATCGAGGCCGAACTCGACCGGGGAGCGGCCAAGTGACGTACGTGAAGGTGTGCGCGCTGGACGACGTCCCGGCCGACGGCGCGCTCGCCGTCGAGGTCGACGACACGCCCGTCGCCGTCGCGCGCAGCGGCGCCGACGTGTACGCCCTGAGCGACATCTGCTCGCACGCCGAGGTCTCGCTGTCCGAGGGCGAGGTCTACGACGGCACCATCGAGTGCTGGCTGCACGGGTCCTGCTTCGACCTGCGCAGCGGCAAGCCCACCAATCCGCCGGCCACGCAGCCGGTCGCCACCTACAAGGTCAAGGTCGAGGACGGCGACGTCTACGTCTCGCTCGCCGCCGACGACTGACCGCACGACGAAGGACTACACGCACTATGGCCACGCTAGAGATCCGCGACCTCCACGTCTCCGTCGGCGACGGCTCCGACGGGGCGAAGGAGATCCTGCGCGGGGTCGACCTGACCGTGAAGGCCGGCGAGACCCACGCGATCATGGGGCCGAACGGCTCCGGCAAGTCCACCCTGGCCTACGCGGTCGCCGGCCACCCGAAGTACGAGGTGACCTCCGGCGCCGTCACGCTGGACGGCGAGGACGTCCTGGCCATGTCGGTCGACGAGCGCGCCCGCGCCGGGCTGTTCCTGGCGATGCAGTACCCGGTCGAGGTGCCCGGCGTCTCGGTCTCCAACTTCCTGCGCTCGGCCGTCACCGCCGTCCGCGGCGAGGCCCCGAAGCTCCGCGACTTCTCCAAGGAGATGAAGAAGGCGATGGACGACCTGTCCATCGACCCGGCGTTCGCGCAGCGCAGCCTGAACGAGGGCTTCTCCGGCGGCGAGAAGAAGCGGCACGAGATCCTGCAGCTGGAGATGCTGAAGCCGAAGGTCGCCGTCCTGGACGAGACCGACTCCGGCCTCGACGTCGACGCGCTCAAGGTCGTCTCCGAGGGCGTCAACCGGTTCGCCGGCGGCGACACCGGCGTCCTGCTCATCACGCACTACACCCGCATCCTGCGGTACGTGAAGCCCGACTTCGTGCACGTCTTCTCCGGCGGCCGCGTCGTCGCCGAGGGCGGCCCCGAGCTGGCCGACGAGCTGGAGAACGAGGGGTACGAGAAGTACGCGAAGGCGGGCGCGTCCGCATGAGCGAAGCGAACCGGGGGGCGGGGGGGGTCGTCCCCCCACAGGGGCAGGGCATGAACCTGCTGCCCGAGGAGCTGAAGAAGGACTTTCCGCTGCTGCGGCGCACGGTCCGGGGCGGGCGTCCTCTGGTGTACCTCGACTCGGGGGCGACGTCGCAGAAGCCCGTCCGGGTGCTGGACGCGGAGCGGGAGTTCTACGAGCGGCACAACGCGGCGCCGCACCGCGGCGCGCACCTGCTCGCCGAGGAGGCGACGGAGGCCTACGAGAACGCCCGCGTGTCGATCGCCCGGTTCATCGGCGCGACGCCCGGCGAGATCGTGTTCACCAAGAACGCCACCGAGGGCATCAACCTGGTCGCGTACGCGATGAGCAACGCGGCCACCGCCGGGCCGGAGGCGGAGCGCTTCGCCGTCGGCCCGGGCGACGAGGTCGTGGTGTCGGAGATGGAGCACCACGCCAACCTCGTCCCGTGGCAGCAGCTCTGCCTGCGGACGGGCGCGACGCTGCGCTGGTTCGGGATCACCGACGAGGGCCGCCTGGACCTGGCGGACCTCGACGAGCTCGTCAACGAGCGCACCAAGATCGTCGCGCTGACGCACCAGTCGAACGTGCTGGGGACCGTCCCGCCGGTCGAGCGGATCGTGGACCGTGCCCACGCGGTCGGCGCGCTCGTCCTGCTGGACGCCGCCCAGTCGGTTCCGCACCAGCCGGTCGACGTGACCGCGCTCGGCGCCGACTTCCTGGCGTTCTCCGGGCACAAGATGCTCGGCCCGACCGGCATCGGCGTGCTGTGGGGGCGCAGCGAGCTGCTGGAGGCCATGCCGCCGTTCATCACCGGCGGCTCCATGATCGAGGTCGTCCGCATGGAGGAGACCACGTTCATGCCGCCGCCGCAGCGGTTCGAGGCCGGCGTCCCGATGACCGCCCAGGCCATCGGGCTCGGCGTCGCCTGCGACTACCTCGCCGAGATCGGCATGGACCGCGTGCACGCCCACGAGGAGGCCCTCGTCGGCTACACGCTGGAGCGGCTCGGCGAGATCCCCGGCGTCCGCGTCATCGGCCCCGGCACCACCGAGGCCCGCGGCGGCGCCGTGTCGTTCACCGTCGAGGACATCCACCCGCACGACGTCGGGCAGGTGCTGGACGAGCTGGGCGTCGAGGTCCGCGTCGGCCACCACTGCGCGTGGCCGATCTGCCGCCGCTTCGGCATCCCGGCCACCACCCGCGCGACGTTCTACCTCTACAACACCCTCGGCGACATCGACGCGCTCGCCGACGCGGTGCGGCAGGCCCAGAAATTCTTCGGCACCTCATAACCGGGGGGTTCAGGGGGGTCGGCCCCCCTGAAAGGAACAGCCTGAGGACCTGCCGGGTTGTAGCGAGAGAGCCTTTGGAAAGGACGACATGCAGCTGGAGGCGATGTACCAGGAGGTCATCCTGGACCATTACCGCAACCCTCTGCACAAGGGGCTGCGGGAGCCCTTCGAGGGTGAGGCGCACCACGTCAACCCGACCTGCGGCGACGAGGTGACGCTGCGCGTCCACCTGGACGGCGAGGGCCAGGACGCCACGGTCGCCGACGTCTCCTACGACGCCATGGGCTGCTCGATCAGCCAGGCCAGCGCCTCCGTGATGTCCGACCTGATCATCGGCAAGTCCGTCAAGGAGGCGATGGCGGTCGGCGAGGAGTTCCTGGCGCTGATGCAGTCCCGCGGCCAGGACGTCGAGCCCGACGAGGACGTCCTGGAGGACGCCATCGCCTTCGCCGGGGTCTCCAAGTACCCCGCCAGGATCAAATGCGCCCTGCTCGCCTGGATGGCGTGGAAGGACGCGACCGCACGCGCACTCGGAGAGGCATCATGACCGACACGCCCGAGACCGACACCACGACCGCCCCGTCCGCGGACCAGGCCCTGTCTCCCGAGCAGGAGGAGGTCATGGAGGCGCTCAAGGACGTCGTCGACCCGGAGCTCGGCATCAACGTCGTCGACCTCGGCCTGGTCTACGGCGTCGGCCTCGCCGACGAGGTCGCCACCCTGGACATGACGCTCACCAGCGCCGCCTGCCCGCTCACCGACGTGATCGAGGACCAGGCCCACAGCGCCCTGGAGGGCCTCGTCAAGGACGTCAAGATCAACTGGGTCTGGCTCCCGCCGTGGGGCCCCGACAAGATCACCGACGACGGCCGCGACCAGCTCCGCGCCCTGGGCTTCAACGTCTGACGCTCCTGCAGCCGCGAGGCCGCGCTCCCACCCGGGACCGCGGCCTCACCCGCGCCCGGCGGGTCGTGGAACACCGATGACGACCGGGTGCCCTGGGTCGCCGCCGATCGTCACCTTGGGGGCGCGTGCTCTGCGGGGTCCTGGCTGACGTCCTTGGGCTTCGCGGGCCAGAGGGTGTGGGTGATCGGCCACAGGGACCAGATCGCCAGGACGGTGCCGAGGCGGCCCAGCCAGGCGGTGAGGGCCTCGGTGCGGTCGGCGTCGCCCACCAGGGCGACCATCGCCAGGAGGAGGCCGCAGGCGAGGGCGGTCGCCAGGGCGGCCTTGCCGAACTCGCGCCATTCGTAGCGGACGCGCGCCGAGCCGTACCCGGGCTTGCCCCGCGGCGGGGGACCGCCGGCGAAGCGGTGCGCGAAGCGCTCGTCCGCCCAGCGGACCATGCTGTGCCCGAACGCGACCGAGTAGCCGAGGTAGGCGGCGGCCAGGCCGTGGCCGGTGCCGGCGGTCGCGCCGCCGCGCAGGTCGATCACCGTGGTGGCCAGCAGCACCACGTCGACCAGCGGGACGCACAGGAGCAGCGCCGTGCCGGTGCGGCGGAGCCGCAGCGGGTAGCGGGCGGCGAGACCGGCCGCCAGGACGACCCAGAACCCGATCTCGCAGGCGGCGATGACCGCTATCAGCACGGTGGAGTCCCTTCTCTGCGGCCGGGTTCCATCGTGTGCCCGCGCGGGGCGGCGGATCGTCGTCTGGGGTGAGGTTTCGCGGGTCGTCCGAAGGATGTACGCGGCATCCTCACCCGGGTGGAGGAGGCGCGCCGGCGGGGATGCTGTGATGGACCCGTGCACCGGATCCGACGTCTCACCACGCGCCAGGACGCGCTGATCGTCGTGGCGGCGCTGGCCGGGGGGCTGCTGATGCTGGCGGCGCACGGCTACTCGACGTGGTCGAAGGACTGGAACCCGTCGCTCTGGCTGCGGCTCGTCCCGCTCCTCGGGCTGTGCTCGGCGATGCTGCTGCGGCGGACCGCGCCGCTCACCGGGCTGGCGCTGTCGACCCCGTTCAACTTCGCCGACGTCGCCCTCGGGCCCAGCATCGCCACCGCGATGATCTACGGGGACGCGCTGTACGCGGCGTGCCTGTACGGGCGGCGCCGCACGGCGGAGTGGCTCCTCGGGGTGACCGTCTTCGCGTCGCTGGCGGTCGCCGTCGGGGCCGGCGTCGCACTGCGCGGGGTCGCCGTCGCGGTGGTCGGGGGCGCGGTGGCCGGGCTGGTGTGGGTGGCGCCGGTGCTGACCGCGATGGCCGTCCGGGAGCACCGGTTCCGGGCGGAGGCGGAGCGGCAGCGCGCCGAGCAGGTCGCGCGCCTCGCCGAGCTGGACCGGCGCGCCGCGGTGACCGCCGAGCGCGCCCGGATGGCGCGGGAGCTGCACGACGTGATCGCCAACCATCTGAGCGCGGTGGCGCTGCACTCCTCGGCGGTGCTGAAGGTGCGCGACCTCGA
Source organism: Actinomadura darangshiensis (assembly GCF_004349235.1). GTDB lineage: Bacteria > Actinomycetota > Actinomycetes > Streptosporangiales > Streptosporangiaceae > Spirillospora > Spirillospora darangshiensis. Next base: position 45,961 of record NZ_SMKY01000010.1, read on the forward strand.
CCGGGACGGGGTGAACAGGGCCATGGAGGTCATCCGGGAGAACAGCGTGGCGGGGCTGGCCGAGATGCGCCGGATGATCGGGCTGCTGCGCGAGGGCGACGGCGACGATCCGGCGGCGCAGCCGCGGCTGGCCGAGCTGGACCGGCTCGTCCGGGGCACCGCGCGGTCGGACCTGTCGGCGCGGCTGGAGGTGACCGGGGAGCCGCCGGAGCTGCCGGCGGCGGTGGAGCTGGCCGCGTACCGGATCGTCCAGGAGTCGCTGACGAACGCGCTGAAGCACGGCGGGCCGGGCCGCGCCGACGTGCGGGTCGCCTACGCCGGGCGGCGCGTGGTGATCGACGTGCTGAGCCCGCTCGGCCGGGACGGCTCCCGGCTGCCCGGCACCGGCAGCGGCCTGGTCGGGATGCGGGAGCGCGCCGTGATGCTCGCCGGGGAGTTCGACGCGGGACCGGACGGCGGGCGGTGGCGGGTGCACGCCGAACTGCCCGTCGACCACCTGGGCGGAGCGGCATGATCGAGGTGCTGGTCGCCGACGACCAGGCGGCGGTGCGGGCGGGCCTGGTGCTGATCCTCGGCGCGGCGCCGGACGTCCGGGTGGTCGGCGAGGCCGCCGACGGGGCGCGGGCGGTGGAGCTGGCGCGCGAGCTGCGCCCGGACGTGGTCCTCATGGACGTCCGCATGCCCCGCCTGGACGGCATCGCCGCGACCCGGGAGATCGCGGGCTTCACCGACGTCCTGGTGCTGACGACGTTCGACCTGGACGAGTACGTGTTCGGGGCGCTGCGGGCGGGCGCCGCCGGGTTCCTGCTGAAGGACGTGGACGCCGACCGGCTGGTGGAGGCGGTGCGGACGGTCGCGGCGGGGGAGGGGATCATCGCCCCGAAGGTCACCCGGCGGCTCATCGGCGCCTTCGCGTCCAGGCCCGCCGCCCCGGCGGAGACGCCCGGTCTGGACGAGCTGACGCCGCGCGAGCGTGAGGTCTTCGCCTGCCTGGGCGAGGGCCTGTCGAACGGGCGGATCGCGGTCCGCCTCGACATGGCCGAGACGACCACCAAGACGCATGTCAGCCGCATCCTCGCCAAGCTCGGCCTCGTGAGCCGCGTCCAGGCGGCCATCCTGGCCCAGGAAACGGCCGCAGGCGGCCTCTCGCCCCAAGATCCCCATAAGGGATCATCCGGGACGGTCTAGGCCCGCAGGAACGATCTCAGCGCCGCCCCTCAGCGGGACATGGCCCGGATCAGGTCGGCCACCCGGACGATGCCCAGGCAGCGGCCCACCTCGTCCACCACCACCAGGTCGTCGTAGACGCGCTCGTCGTCGGCCCCGGCGGCGCGCAGCGCGGCGATCGCCGGGACGGTCCGCGGCACCGGGCGCGGCGGGTCGGCCAGCCGCGCGGCCGGGCGCCGCGCGTGCAGGGCGTGGCCATAGGCGCCCGACAGCTGGAGCAGGAAGCGGGTCCGGTCCACGCTGTGGATCGGCCGCTGCCGTCCGTCCACCAGGACGACGCTGGTGGCGCCGGTCTCCGCGTTCAGCGCGGTGAGCACCTCGCCGGCGGTCGCCGTGTGCGGCAGCGTCACCGCCGGCAGCGTGAACTCCGAGACGCGGGGCCCGAGGCCGGCGCCGGGCCGGGGCGGCGCCGCGTGCTCGCCCGTGACGGGAATGCTGACCGGCATTCCGGGACGCCACTCCGGCGGCGCCAGCGCCGGCCCCTGGACGAGCCTGACCCCGGCCTCCCGCATGTGCACCACCTGGTCGCGCGTCGCCATGCCGGGTGCCAGGACGTGCGTCTCCAGCCGGTGGGCCAGCTCGACCAAGCTCGCCACGAGCGCCGACCGGCGGGGCTCGGTGACCGCGCCGCGGGCCAGTTCGGCGTCGAGCTTGAGCAGGTAGGACGCGCCGTCCGCCAGCAGGTCCAGCGGCGCGTGCGCGGAGCCGAGCCCGGCGGACCCGACGAGGTATCCGGCGCGGCGCAGCGCCGCCAGGGCGGCGGCGACGGCCGGGCGCCGGGCGGGCGGGAACCCGCCGGCGACGCAGAGGATGATCTCCTGCGGGCGCCGGCCGGTCTCGCCGAGGCCGTGGTGCAGCTCGCCCAGCAGGTCCTCGCCGGACGCGAGGGTCTCGGCGTGCAGCCCGATCTGCAGCGGCAGCGGGGTGCCGAGGTCCGCGGCGGCGCGGGCGGCCTCGACGGCGCGGCGCACGTCCTCGGACGCCGGGTCGAACCGGACCGGGACGCGGGACGGCGCCGTCTGCGCCTCCACGGCGACGACGGCGCCCGTGCCGAGGTCGACCACGGGGTGGAACACGGCCCGGGCCGGGAGGAGGGCATCGAGGGTCTCGATGGCGGACACACGCGCATCATGCCGTCCGCACGACCGCGAAACCACACTTGTCAGGCGAAGTTAACCCACAATTCGCACCGGCGCACGGGCCGGAAGCGGCAGGTCACAGGCCGCGGCCGCCCGCCAGCGCCGACAGCAGGTAGGTCGCGCCGGCGACGGCGGCGAGCCAGGCGTAGGCGGTGATGTCGGCGCCGCGCAGCGACTGGACGACGAGCGCGCCGACGACCGCGACGGTCAGCACGTCACCGGTCATCGCGGCGGCCCGCAGGTGGGCGCGGGCCCGGGTGCCGGAGCCGAAGCCCTCGCTGAGCGGCAGCGCCGGCTCGTTGCGCCGGTAGGCGAGGTAGGCCGCGTACCCGGCGAGGGCGGCGAGCGCGATCAGGGCCGTCCCGGACCGCCCGTCGGCGGCCAGCACGGCCCCGACCACCACACCGGCGCCGAGGACGAGCCCTGGCACGGCCCACCGGCTGACACTGCGGCGTTCGGGAGCGATCCACATGGGGTTCATCCTTCCCGATCCGCGCTTGCGGCGGACCCGCAACGCGCCGGGCTGTATCTTCTCGCTTCGTGGCGCAATTTCGGTTGAACGGCTCGAAGATGCTCGCCGTCGACCTCGGCGGCGAGACCATCAGGGCGCTGAACGGCTCCATGGTCGCCTACGAGGGGCAGATGGCGTTCAAGCGGCAGGGGGTGACGGGCGGCGAGGGCCTGCGCGGCGCCCTCAAACGCAAAATCGCCGGCGAGGGCATGACGCTCATGGAGATCAACGGGCAGGGGACGGTCTACCTGGCGAGCGAGGCGACGGAGGTCACCCTCGTCCAGCTCACCGGCGACACGCTGTTCGTGGAGTCGGAGAGCCTCCTCGCCCTCGACGGCAGCCTGCAGACGGGCGTCCACTTCGTCGGGCTGCGGGGGATGGGCACCGGCCAGGGCCTCGCCACCACGAAGGTGGACGGGCACGGCACGGTCGCGGTCCTGTCCGACGGGCCGGCGATCGCGCTGGAGGTCACACCGCAGACGCCGCTGTGCGTCGACCCGCACGCCTACGTCTGCCACCACGGGCAGCTCCAGCAGGACGTGGTCACCGACGTCAACTGGCGGACGGTGATCGGCCAGGGATCGGGGGAGAGCGTGCAGTTCCGGTACCACGGGCACGGGCTGGTCTACGTCCAGCCGGCCGAGCGCGGCGGGATTCTGGAGATCTGATGCCCGGCTACCAGTCGATCAACTCCAAGATGCTCCAGGTGCCGGTCGGCCCGGGGCAGGAGGTCTACAGCAAGCGCGGCGCGATGCTCGCCTACACCGGCCCGGTGTCGTTCGCGCCGACCACCACCGCCGGGCACGGCGTCGGCGGCGCCCTCGGGCGCGCCGTCGCCGGCGAGCACAGCGCGATGATGCACGTCACGGGGCAGGGCAGCGTGATGTTCGGGCACGGCGGGCTGCACGTCACCGTCGTCGACCTGAACGGCGCCGACACCCTGTACGCCGAGGCCGACCGGCTGCTGGTGCACGACGCCTCCCTCCAGGTCGGGACGATGTTCATGGGCGAGCAGGGCGGCGTCCGCGGCATCGTGCGCGGCGCGGTCAGCGGGCAGGGCCTGTTCACCACGACGCTCATGGGGCGCGGCTCGTGCGCGCTGCTGTCGCACGGCGGCGTGATGGAGCTGCCGATCAGCCCGCAGCGTCCCGTCCACGTCGACCCGCAGGCGTACGTGGCGCACCGCGGCCAGGTGGAGAACAAGCTCACCACGGCGGTGGGGCTGCGCGAGATGATCGGACGCGGCTCCGGCGAGGGCTTCCAGCTGCAGCTGAGCGGCTCCGGCGTCGTCTACGTCCAGGCCAGCGAGAGGAAGATCTGACCCGTGAGCACGTTCGGCACGCAGACCTGGAACCCGCACTCGCTCCCGGCCAACGACAACGTCAACCCCTACGCCTTCAGCGTCGACCTCAACGGGCAGTGGTTCGCGCAGAAGGGCAAGATGATCGCCTACTACGGGCAGATCAGGTTCGAGGCGCTGTCGGCGGGCCCGCTGGACTCCCTCGTCGCGCACACCTTCAACTCGCCGCTGTACGCGCAGGACTGGATCGTCGCGCAGGGGCAGGGCAAGCTGCTCCTCGCCGACCGCGGGTTCGACGTCAACTCCTTCGACCTGGAGAACGGGAACCTCACCGTCCGGGCGGGGAACCTGCTGGCGTTCGAGCCTGGCCTGGAGCTGAAGCAGTCGATCATCCCCGGGTTCCTGACGCTGATCGGCACCGGGCGGTTCGTGGCCGCCTCCAACGGGCCCGTCCACTTCGTGGAGCCGCCGATCAGGATCGACCCGCAGGCGCTGCTCGGCTGGGCCGACTGCCCGTCGCCCTGCCACCACTACGACCACTCCTACATGCGCGGGGCGTTCGGCGCCGCCCGGATGGTCTTCGGGATCGGCGGCTCGTCCGGCGAGGAGCACCAGTTCGACTTCACCGGGACGGGCACCGTGCTGATGCAGTCGTCGGAGGCCGTGATGAACGAGGACGTCCTGCTGCGCGACCTGGAGGGCCAGATCGGGCTGGTCGGCACCTCCGGTCTCCAGCGCCTCCAGCGGACGATCACGCAGCGGCTCTCGTCCAGCGGCTGACCCGGGGGCCCGGACAGCCGGGCCCCCGGGGCACGCGTCACGCCTCCGGTTCGGGCGCCGGCCTCATCACGTGGAACGGGACGCCGAACGGGTCCCGGACGGCCGCCGACCGCCCGTACGGGCTGTCCTGCGGCTCGGAGTCGACCGTGCCGCCGCCGGCGCGGACCCTGCGGACCGCGTCGTCGGCGTCATCGACGGCGAAGTAGGTCAGCCAGGACGCGACCGGGTCGCCGCCGCCGCCGAGGACGGTCTCGGAGCCGCCGAGGATGCCGCCGATGTAGCGGCCGTCGCCCGCCCGGCGCAGGACCTTGTAGTCCATGCCGCCCGGGACCGGCTCCAGCTCGTAGCCGAACACCGTCCGGTAGAACTCGCCCGCCGCCTCCGCGTCGGGCGCGGCCAGCTCGTTCCACACGAACGAGCCCGCGTCGTTGACGATCCTGGAGCCCACGTGGGCGCGGCCCTGCCAGAGGCCGAACTGGGCGCCCTGCGTGTCCGCGACGATCGCCATGCGGCCGAGGTCCATCACGTCCATGGCCGGGACGACGACCTCCCCGCCCGCGTCCGTGACGCGCTTGACGAGCCCGTCGCAGTCGTCGGCGGCGAAGTAGACGTTCCACCAGTACACGTCCGGCTGGTCCTCGGGGTTCGCCATCATCCCGGCGACGGGCTCTCCGCGCAGCGTGCAGAGGTTGTAGTGCCCCGCCTCCTCGCCGGTGTCCTGGAACTGCCAGCCGAGCAGCGTCCCGTAGAACGTCTTGGCCCGGTCCAGGTCCGGGACGCCGATGTCGAGCCAGTTCGGCGTACCGTCCGGCGCGTTGCTCGTGACGTCGGTCATCGGACTCACACTCCTTCGTGCCGGGGCCGCAGGCCCCGTTCGCTGTCCGTCGCACGCCCGCCACTTCCCATCCTGGCCCCCGGTGCGGCGTTCACACATCGCGCGCGCCGCAATCGGCATGGCCGGGAGCGGCCTGGCGGTCGCGTACACTGGACGGATGGTTCCGCTCCCGAACTGACAGGCCCCGCCCAGCGCGCCACGTGACCGTGTGGCGCGCTGTTTCGTGCGCCTGTCCCTCGAGCCGTCCGTCAGGGGAGCCCTGTCACTGTGATCATCGCGAAAGACATCGAGCTGCGCGCCGGGTCCCGGCTGCTGATCGAGGCCGCCACGTTCCGGGTCAACCCCGGCGACCGGGTGGGCTTCATCGGCCGCAACGGCGCCGGCAAGACCACCCTCACCAAGGTGCTGGCGGGGGAGGCGCTGCCCGCGCAGGGCGCCGTGACGTCCTCCGGCACGATCGGCTACCTGCCGCAGGACCCGCGCGACGTCGACCTGGCGGAGCTGGCCCGCGACCGGATCCTGTCGGCCCGCGGCCTGGACGAGGTGATCCGCAAGCTGCGCGCGGCCGAGGACGCGATGGCGACCGCGACGGGCGCCGACCGCGACAAGGCCGTCCGCCGGTACGGGCGCCTGGAGGAGCGGCTGCACGTCCTCGGCGGCTACAGCGCGGAGGCGGAGGCGGCCTCCATCGCCTCCAGCCTCGGCCTGCCGGACCGGGTGATGACCCAGCCGCTCGGGACGCTGTCGGGCGGGCAGCGGCGCCGCGTCGAGCTGTCCCGCATCCTGTTCTCCGGCGCCGACACGCTGCTGCTGGACGAGCCCACCAACCACCTCGACGCCGACTCCATCGTCTGGCTCCGCGACTTCCTGAAGGGCCACCAGGGCGGCCTCGTCGTGATCAGCCACGACGTGGAGCTGCTCGATGCGGTGGTCAACCGGGTGCTCCACCTGGACGCCAACCGCAGCGTGATCGACATCTACAACGTCGGCTGGAAGAAGTACCTCGACCAGCGCGAGACCGACGAGCGGCGCCGCAAGCGCGAGTCGGCCAACGCGCACCGGCAGGCGTCGACGCTGCTGTCGCAGGCCGACAAGATGCGCGCCAAGGCCACCAAGGCGAAGGCCGCGCAGCAGATGGACCGGCGCGCCCGGCAGCTCCTCGCCGGCGTCGAGGGCGAGCGGCAGGCCGACAAGGTGGCCAAAATTCGCTTCCCGGACCCGGCTCCGTGCGGCAAGACCCCCCTCACCGCGGAGGGTTTGTCGAAATCGTACGGATCTTTGGAGATTTTCACCGACGTGGACCTGGCCATCGACCGGGGCAGCCGCGTCGTCATCCTCGGCCTGAACGGGGCCGGGAAGACGACCCTGCTGCGCCTGCTGGCGGGCGTCGACAAGCCCGACACGGGCGGGGTCGTGGCCGGGCACGGCCTGCGGATCGGCTACTACGCGCAGGAGCACGAGACCCTGGACGTGGAGCGGTCCGTGCTGGAGAACATGCAGGCGGCCGCGCCCGGGATGATGCCGGTCGAGGTCCGCAAGATCCTCGGCTCGTTCCTGTTCTCCGGCGACGACGTCGACAAGCCCGCGGGCGTGCTGTCCGGCGGCGAGAAGACCCGGCTGGCGCTGGCGATGCTCGTGGTGTCGAGCGCGAACGTGCTGCTGCTGGACGAGCCCACCAACAACCTCGACCCGGCCAGCCGCGAGGAGATCCTCGGCGCGCTCCGGACGTTCGCCGGAGCCATCGTCCTGGTGACCCACGACGAGGGCGCGGTCGACGCGCTCACGCCGGAAAGAGTGATTTTGCTCCCGGATGGGGTGGAAGACATCTGGAGTGACGAGTTTGCCGATCTGGTGGCGCTCGCGTGACCTGCGCGGTGACTTCCGCAGATCTTTTCTGGCCGAGTGGGTAGCCGAACCGGCGGGAATGACTGATCATGGCGGGGGATAACGCAGCGGTCACCACATCACTACGGGAGGTACTCGTGGCCGAGACCCTTAAGAAGGGCACCCGCGTGACCGGTGCCGAGCGCGACAAGCTGGCGTCGGACCTCAAGAAGAGGTACGACTCCGGTGAGAGCATCCGCGCCCTGGCAGCCGCCACCGGCCGCTCGTACGGTTTCATCCACCGGATTCTGACCGAGTCCGGCGTCAACCTGCGCGGTCGCGGCGGCGCGACCCGGGGCAAGAAGTCCTGAACGGACAACGGCCCCCGGATGAGCGCACCGCCTGACCCGGCGCCGCGACCGGCCGAGTAAGGTTCGGTCGCGGCGGCGGACAGGTTCCGGGTCCCGCCCCGTGGACGGCGGGGCGGGCCCGGTTTGCTCATCGGAAGGAACCACCCATGGGGGACGCGACCACGACCACCGGGCCGGCGGAGGCGGAACTCGCCGAGGCCGGTCTGCGGCTGGAGCTGGACGGGGCGGTCGCGACCGTCACCCTGAACCGGCCGGAGCGGCGCAACGCCATGACGTTCGCCACCTGGCGCGGCCTCGCCGCGATCGGGCGCTCCCTCCCCGCCGGGGTACGGGTCGTCGTCCTGCGGGGCGAGGGCCCGAGCTTCTCGGCGGGCATCGACCTCGGCATGTTCTCCGGCGGCGGCGAGGGCTTCGCCGACGGCGCCGACGCCGAGGCCACCGACCGCTTCATCGCGGAGCTGCAGGAGGGCTACACCTGGCTCCGGCGCCCCGACATCGTCACCGTCGCGGCCGTGCAGGGCCACGCCATCGGCGCCGGCTTCCAGCTGGCACTGGCCTGCGACATCCGCGTGATCGCCGACGACACCGGGTTCTGCATGAAGGAGCCCGCGCTCGGGCTCGTCCCCGACCTGACCGGCACCAAGCCGCTCGTCGAGGTCGTGGGCATCGGACGGGCGCTGGAGCTGTGCCTGACCGCCCGGACGGTCCGCGCCGACGAGGCGGCCAGGATCGGCCTCGCCGAGACCGTCGTCCCGCGCGACGCCCTGGACGGCGCCGTCCGCGACCTGGTGGAGGCCCTGCTCGCGGTCAACCCCGGCGCGACCGTGGCGACCAAGCGGCTGCTGTGGCAGGCCGCCGAGAACACCCTGGACGAGCAGAGCGCCGCCGAGCGCCGCGAGCAGATCGGCCGCCTCCGCGAGATGTTCGGCAAGTGACCGGCCGGGCCGGGGACGAGAACCGCCCCCGGCCCGGCACGGCGCTACTTCAGTGCCTCCCGTTCAGTGCCTCCCGTTCAGTGCCTCCCGGCCGCCTCGTGCGAGCGGCAGCAGGACCCTGCTGACGCCCGGCTGGACGGTGACCTCGGTCCCGGCCGGGTAGCGGAGCGTGTAGTCGTAGTCGGTGGACAGCACGATCACGCCGAGCCGGTGGCCGGCCTTGACGACGTAGTCGGTGGGTTCGAAGTCCCACCGGAACGCGTAGGTCCTCCCGGGCTTGATCGGCTCGGTGCGGCTGAAGCCGTGCCGGTTCCGCGCGTCCAGCCACCCCCTGGTGATGATCTTGTAGGGGGCGGTCTCGGTCGCGAGCTCCTGCCGGGTCGTGCAGCCGGAGTCGCCCGGCACGCTCTCCCCGTAGCAGACCTCCTGGCCGGTGTTCACCCGGGCGCCCGTCGGGCGCGCGTCCGTGCCGTAGTCGACCAGCAGCGCCGTCAGGTACGGCGACCGGCCGTCCAGCGAGGCCCGCACGGACATCGACGGGACGCCGTCCACCCGGACCGCCTCGGGCAGCGGCCCGGTCAGGTAGGCGAGCCGGTTCGGGTCGGCCTGGTCCTCGTTGGCGAGCAGCTGCTCGGCCGTGCGGGTCTTGCCCGCGTCCGCGAACGACTGCGCCGCGCCGTGCCGGGGCCGGAGGCCGAGGGTGCCCGGCTGTCCGGACGCCCCGGCGTTCAGGCTCAGCGGCACCGTGCGGGTACCGGGGACGGGCCAGTCCTTCGCCGTCTCCCACGACCCGTCCGCGTGCTGGACGTCGACCTTCGGCTCCTTCTCGATCCCGTTGCGGATGCCGTACAGGTACCGGTCGAACCAGTGCAGCGTCTGCCGCAGCCACTCCTCGACCCGCCAGCGGAACGGCGTCGAGTGGTTGCCCTGGTGCAGCCACAGCTTGCGCGGCACGCCCGCCTTTTTGAGGGCGTTCCACCACTGCACCGAGTTCTTGATCTTCACGTTCCAGTCGTTGAGCCCGTGCACGACCATGACGGCGGCGCGCACGTCGCGCGCCTGCCCGACGTAGTCGCGTTCGGCCCACACCTTGGAGTAGTCGCCGGTCTCGCGGTCCTGCGCCGCCTCGATGCCGTCGATGACCTTCGCGCAGACCTCGGGGTTCCGCCGGGTCAGCACCGCCTTGGCGAGGACGTCCAGGTCCTCGCCCTGGAAGCCGCCGGGCGCGACCACGCCGCCGCCCGCGCGGTAGTAGTCGTACCAGCTGGAGATCCCCGCGATCGGGACGATCGCCTTCAGCCCGTCGACGCCGGTCGCCGCGGCCATGTTCGGCAGCGTCCCGTCGTAGGACTGGCCGATCATCCCGACGTTGCCGGTCGACCAGGTCGCCCGGACCGGCGTCCCGTCCGGCGCCCAGCCGCGGGCGCGGCCGTTCAGCCAGTCCACCGCGGCCTTGGCGCCCGCCTGCTCGCTGCGGTCCCCGGACGTCGGGCAGCCGGTCGAGCCGCCCGTCCCGATGCTGTCGAGGTCGGCGACGGCGTAGCCGCGCGGCAGGAAGTAGTTGTCGTAGTAGCCGGGGAAGATCTCGGCGAGGTTCCGCTTCGTACTGGTCAGCGAGCGGGCCTGGGCGTCCCCGATGTCGACCGGGTGGTTGGGGACGTCGTTGATCCCGGCCCAGTACGGGCTGGGCTCCAGGATCGTCGGCACCTTGAGGCCGGCGGTGCCGGTCTCCTTCGGGCGCATGATCCGCAGCTGCACGCGGTCGCGCACGCCGTCGCGGTCGCTGTCGGCCGTCGTCTCGATGTTCACGGTCTGGGTGACGGCGTCGGCGCGGGAGAACACGGGCTGCGTCTCGCCGCCCCGTACCGTGACATGGGGGGTGCCGGGTCTCGCGGGGCCGGCCGCCGCGGCGGCCGGTGCGGTCGCGGCGGTGAGCGCGGCGGCGAGCGCTGCGGTGAGGGTGATCACTCCGGCGCCGCCGGTGAGGCGTCTTCTCATGGGGGCTCCTGGGGGGTGTGAGCCTGGGGTGGTGATCACGGTTACACCGGCGGGGCGGGTTGTCCAGAGCCATTACGCCGTGAGCGGAGCCGGGAAGCGCGGCGGGCGCGGAGGCGTTGTGCCCGCCGGATACTGAGATGCTTACTTGATTACGTCGAAACTCATTCGGAGGCGCTCGTGGGAATGCCGGGGATGCCGGGCAACGGCTGGCAGGTGATGGCCTCGTTCCGCAGGGACGGCTCCGTCACCCGGCAGAAGCTCCCGCCCGGCACCGTGGGGCGGATCGCCGGGTACGCCCGTCCCTACATCCGCGAACTGGTGCTGTTCCTCGCGCTGAACTCGCTGTCCGCGCTGATCGTCGTCGCCAACCCGCTGCTGCTGAAGGGGATCATCGACCGCGGCATCGTGCCGGGACGGCAGAGCCTCGTCATCTGGTTCGCCGCCGCCGTCGCCGGGCTCGCCCTGGTGGAGGCCGTGCTCGGGCTCGTCCAGCGCTGGTACTCGGCCCGCATCGGCGAGGGGCTCATCTACGACCTGCGCAGCCAGGTGTTCGCGCACGTCCAGCGGCAGCCCGTCGCGTTCTTCATGCGCGCGCAGACCGGCTCGCTCGTCAGCCGCCTCAACAACGACGTCATCGGCGCGCAGCGCGCCCTCACCACCACCCTGTCGTCGGTGGTGTCCAACGTGATCAGCCTGGTCCTCGTGCTGGTCACGATGCTGGTGCTGTCGTGGCAGGTCACGCTGATCGCGCTGCTGCTGCTCCCGATCTTCATCCTGCCGGCCAAGTGGGTCGGCAAGCGGCTGCAGCGGGTCAGCCGCGAGCAGATGGTGCTGGACGCCGAGATGGGCTCGCTCATGACCGAGCGCTTCAACGTCGCCGGCGCGATGCTCGCCAAGCTGTACGGGCGGCCCGCCGAGGAGGAGGACAACTTCTCCCGCCGCGCCGCCCGCGTCCGCGACATCGGCGTCATCGCCGCCATGTACGGGCGGGTGTTCTTCACCGCGCTGACGCTGGTCGCCGCGCTCGCCACCGCCATGGTCTACGGCGTCGGCGGCTACCTGGTCGTGGACGGCACCCTCCAGCTCGGCACGCTCGTCGCGCTCGCCACCCTGCTGACCCGCATGTACGGGCCGCTCACCGCGCTGTCCAACGTCCACGTCGACGTGATGACCGCGCTCGTCAGCTTCGACCGGGTCTTCGAGGTGCTCGACCTCAAGCCGCTGATCCGCGACCGCGACGGCGCCCGGGCGCTCGCCGAGGCCCGGCAGCCGTCCGGGAACGGGTCGGGGCCGTCCCTGACCAAGGCGCCGGCGATCGAGTTCGACCACGTCCGGTTCGCCTACCCGGCGGCGGACGAGGTGTCGCTGGCCTCGCTGGAGTCGATCGCGCGCATCGACGCCTCGCCCAGCAAGGAAGTCCTGTTCGACGTCGACTTCACCGCTCGCCCGGGGCAGCTCGTCGCGCTCGTCGGGCCGTCCGGCGCGGGCAAGTCGACGATCACGCACCTGGTGTCGCGGCTGTACGACGCGTCCGGCGGCGCGGTCCGGATCGGCGGCGCCGACGTCCGCGACGTCACCCTCGAATCGCTGCGCGCCGAGATCGGCGTGGTCAGCCAGGACGCGCACCTGTTCCACGACTCGATCCGGGAGAACATGCGCTACGCCCGTCCGGACGCCGCCGACGAGGAGATCCTCGCCGCGCTGGACGCCGCGCAGATCGGCGGCCTCGTCGCCGCGATGCCCGAGGGCCTGGACACCGTCGTCGGCGACCGCGGCTACCGGCTGTCGGGCGGCGAGAAGCAGCGGCTCGCGATCGCCCGGCTGCTGCTGAAGGCGCCGTCCGTCGTCGTGCTGGACGAGGCGACAGCGCACCTGGACTCCGAGTCCGAGGCGGCCGTGCAGCGGGCGCTGCGCACCGCCCTCGCCGGCCGGACGTCGCTGGTGATCGCGCACCGGCTGTCCACCATCCGGGAGGCCGACCAGATCCTGGTGATCGACGACGGCCGGGTCGCCGAGCGCGGCCGGCACGAGGAGCTGCTGCTGGAGGGCGGCCTCTACGCCGAGCTGTACCGCACCCAGTTCGCGCAGCAGCGCGACGAGGTCCGGCAGGCCGAGCCGCTGGGCGCCCCCGAGTAGGAGCCCGGCCGGGCGGGGCTCAGGCGCCGGAGCCGACCCCGTAGCCGAGGCGGCGCAGTTCGGTGCCGGCGACCTTCTCGACCTGGGCGGCCTGCCGCGGAGTGAGGCGCTCGCGCCACTGCCCGACGCCCGGGTCGCCCGCGTCCCGGGCCCCGATGGGCACCAGGCCGGTGAGGGCCGTCTTGGAGAGCGGCGCGTCCAGGTACTCCGACAGCTCGGCGCCGACGCGCCGCGGCCTGGCGACGAGCTCCTCGTAACGGACGGTGAGCAGCTGGTCCTCGGGGACCTGCTGCCGCAGCTTCGCGCTGAGCCGCACCGAGCCGCGCCACCGCAGCGCGCACTTGACGGCGGTGGCCGCGCGCGGCCACCGGTTCCGGTCGGTGTGGTCCTCGACGCCGAAGAACGGGTTCGGGAAGACCGTGTCGAGGTTGGCGAGGCCGGGCTTGAACCAGGCGAGGCAGCGCTCGTCGGCCAGCATGTCGGCGACCGCGTCCCGGCCGTCCCGGATCACCTGGACGAGCTGGGCGTCGGGGAAGGCGTCCAGCAGCACGTCGGCGCTGTAGATCAGGTCGGGGGAGGCGTCGGCGAACCGGGCCAGCCCGCGCGGCTCCACGCACGGTTCCGGCAGGTCGGAGTCGTGCGCGGGACGGTCCGCCGGGACGTCCGGCCGCGGCGGCAGCCCGGCCAGCTCGCGGCATTCCCGCGGGCACTCCGCGCAGGCGCGCGCCGACACCTGCCACGCCTGCGCGTAGGCGTCGCGCAGGACCCGCGCCGCGCCCTTCCCGCGCTCGGTGGCGATCGAGGGCTGCCGCGCGAACGCGTAGGTGACGCGCAGGACGCCGTGCCGCCCGGTCGTGAGGTGGAAGCCGGGGGAGCGTTTGACCGCACGCGCCAGCAGCTCCGCACCCGAGTGCGGAGCGCCCAGGATGAACACCGGGCGGCGGACCTTGGTGCCGTTGATCACCAAGATGTGCGGCGTCGATCTCATACCGGGCCAAGTTTGTCACCTTTTGCGGCCAGGTCGGTCCGTGACCCTCCGTAAAGGGGCGGGCCGATACCCATCCGTTAGCGAGCGCGGACCGGTCCGTTAACCGGACCGATCGCCGGACCGGGGCCGCCGGCCGGGACCTACCATGTGGAGGGTGGACGCTCCCATGACGCTCGCCGAACTTCTGCCGAAGGCCGAGGCGATCACGGTGCTCACCGGCGCCGGAATCTCCACCGACAGCGGGATCCCCGACTTCCGCGGCCCGCAGGGTGTCTGGACGAAGGACCCCGCGGCGGAGGCGATGTCCACGATCGGCGCCTACCTCGCCGACCCCGAGGTGCGGCGCCGCGCCTGGCGCGCCCGGCGCGACAACCCCGTCTGGGACGCCGAGCCGAACGCCGCGCACCGCGCGCTCGCCGAGCTGGAGCGGGCGGGCCGGCTGCGCGCCCTGATCACCCAGAACATCGACGGGCTGCACCAGCGCGCCGGCTCGTCCGCCGCCAAGGTCATCGAGATCCACGGCACCATGCGGGACGCCGTCTGCCTGTCCTGCGGCCTGCGCACCCCGATGCCGGAGATCCTCGCCCGCGTCGACGCCGGCGAGGACGACCCGCCCTGCGCCGAGTGCGGCGGCATCCAGAAGTCCGCGACGATCTCCTTCGGGCAGGCCCTCGACCAGGACGTCCTGGACGCCGCGATCATCGCGGCCCGGTCCTGCGACCTGTTCGTCGCCGCCGGCACCTCGCTCACCGTGCAGCCCGCCGCCGGGCTGTGCCTGGAGGCGGTCGACCACGGCGCCCACCTGGTGATCGGCAACGCGGAGCCGACCCCGTACGATGGGCTCGCCGACGCGGTGCTGCGCCGGCCGATCGGCGAGACGCTGCCGCGCCTCGCCGGCCTCGCGCTCGGCACGGCGCGATGATCTGTTTGCGGGTCGTGACCGGTCGCCTCTTCCGCTGGCGTCCGGATCCTGACAAGCTCTATCCGTCGCGGTGCGAGGAGGGATCGGGTTGAACAGCGGGGGCGCCCGCGCGCAGGCGGCCCACGGGCCGTCCGACGCGCCCGCCGTCGGCATGCCCGGCGGTCCGCGGCAGGCGCGAAAGGCCCGCAGGTACGGGCGGTTGCGGCCCGGCGACCGGGTCTCGGTGATCGCGCCCAGCGGTCCCGCCGAGCCCGGCCGGCTGGAGGCCGGCTGCGCCGTCCTGCGCGACCTCGGCCTTGACGTCGTGGTCGGAAAGCACGCCCTCGACCGAGTCAACCTCGGCCCGCCCGGGGCCGCACGCGGCGACTGGCACCGGCTCGCCGGAAGCGACGCCGACCGGGCCGCGGACCTGCAGGCCGCCTGGTGCGACCCGCGCGTCCGCGCGGTGGTCTGCGCCCGGGGCGGCTACGGCGCCACCCGCGTCCTGGACCGGCTCGACTGGGACGCGCTGCGCACCGCGACCGAGGCGTCCATCGGGTCCGGCGGCCCGAAGATCCTGCACGGATCCAGCGACATCACCGCCCTGCACACCGCTTTTGGAACGCGCCTGGGCGTCACCACGTCGTTCGGCCCCATGCCCGCGGGCATGATCGCCGACCTCGACCCGGCCGCCCCCGACGCCAACCTGGACGGCCTGCGCGCCGCCCTGTTCGGCGGCACGGGTTCCGGCGCCGTGACCCTCCCCGGTACCCGCGTGCTGCGGCCGGGACGCGCGGAAGGCCCGCTCACCGGCGGCACCCTGTCGCTGCTGACCGCCGTGCTCGGCACCCCGTACGCCCCGCCGCCCGCCGCGGGCCGCATTGTCTTCCTGGAGGACGTCACCGAGGCGCCCTACCGGGTCGACCGGATGCTCGTCCAGCTCCTCCAGGCGGGCTGGTTCGCCGGCGCCGCCGGGGTGGCGCTCGGCTCCTGGAAGGACTGCGGCGACCCCGCCGAGCTGGACTCGGTGTTCGCCGCGCGGCTCGGCCCCCTCGGCGTCCCGGTCCTCGCCGGCGTCCCCGCCGGGCACGGGCCGCGGCAGCGTACGCTCGAACTGGGCGCCCCCGCCCGCCTGCAAGCACCCGACCCCGCAGATCCGCACCCCGCCGTGCCGGACCCCGGCGCGCTCACCCTCGAAGCGCCCTCGGGAGGTGCGCGATGAGCGGCCGCCATGCCCGTCCCGAACCCTGGGACGACGGGACCCTCGACTCACTGCTCGTCCTCGTCGCCGAGAGCCTCGGCTACGCCTGCAGCCCCGCGCCCGGCGAGGTGATGCTGCTGGAGGGCGCGAACCGGCTGCACGTCAGCCTGCGCGACCTGCGGCAGCTCGCCCGGCTCGTCCCGCGCGACGACTGGCCCGCCCTGGTGTCCGACCACGTCACCACGATCGTCACCGCGGTCGAGGAGCCGCTCGACCTCAGCGACTTCGACCTCGCCCAGCACCTGCTGCGCACCCGCATCTACCCGGCGGAGGCCGACAACGGCGTCCTCGCCGCCCGGCCGTTCGCGCCCGGGCTGATCGAGGTGGTCGTGGTCGACACGCCCACCACCGTCCGGACGGTCACCACCGAGGAGATGGACGGCTGGCCGGTGTCCGGCGACGCGCTGTTCATGCTGGGCCGCGCCAACGTCCGCGCCGACGGGCACCTCCAGCTCGACGAGCAGGACCTCGGCGGCGTCCGCGTCTCCGTCCTGCACGGCTGGACGTTCTACGCCGTCACGCACCTGGCGTGGCTGGAGGAGTACCTGCCGATCGGCCCGTACGGAGCGCTGGTCATCGCGCCGAACCGCAGCCTCATCGTCGCGCACCCGCTCCGGATCACCGAGGGCCACCCGAGGGCGCGCTACCGCGAGGCCGTCGCGGCGGCGACCGAGCTGCACGCGCAGGCCCAGCGCGCCTACGAGGAGGGCCCCGGGTCGCTCAGCCCGCACCTGTACTGGTGGCGCGCCGGCGAGCTGACCTACCTGGAGACGCGGTACGAGGGCGAGTCGCTGGTCCTGCCGGAGGAGTTCGCCTCCGTCCTGGCCACGCTCGCGGCCGAGCGATGACCGCGGTGGAGCGGCGGCGGAGCGAGGATCACCGCCCGGCCGGCTTCGGGGCTCCTGAGGGCGTCCCCCGGGCGGTGAGGGGGCACTGATGCGCGTTGTCGTGGCGCCCGACTCCTTCAAGGGCAGCCTGTCGGCGGCGGCCGTGTGCGCCGCCGTCGAGGCGGGCGTCCGGCGGGCCGTGCCGGGCGCCGAGGTGGTCGCGGTGCCGATGGCGGACGGCGGCGAGGGCACCCTCGACTGCTTCCTCAGCGCCAGCGCGGGCGACGCGATCGAGGTGGCCGCCACCGACCCGCTGGGGCGTCCGGTGAAGGCGCGCTACGCCCTGTCGGGGGACGGCCGGTCCGCCGTGGTGGAGCTGGCCGCCGCGTCCGGGCTGCCGCTGGTCGAGGAGCTGCCGCCCGACCCGATGAACGCCGCCACCACCGGCACCGGCGAGCTGATCGCGGACGCGGTCCGGCGCGGCGCCCGCGACGTCCTCGTCTGCATCGGCGGCAGCGCCAGCACCGACGGAGGCACCGGGCTGCTGCGCGCCCTCGGCGTCCGCTTCCTGGACGCCGCCGGCGCGGAGCTGCCGCCGGGCGGCGGCGCACTGGCCCGCCTCGCCTCGATCGACGACTCCGGCGTCCCGGACGAGGTGCGCGCCACCCGGTTCCGGGTCGCCTGCGACGTGACCAACCCGCTCGTCGGGCCGGACGGCGCCGCCGCCGTGTTCGGCCCCCAGAAGGGCGCGTCCCCCGGCCAGGCCGCCGAGCTGGACGCCGCCCTCACCGTCTTCGCCGACGTACTCGCCGCGCACGGCGGCACCCGCGTCCACGACCTGCCCGGCGCGGGGGCGGCCGGCGGCACCTGCGGCGGCCTCGTCGGCGTGCTCGGCGCCGAGCCGTCCGGCGGCGCGCTCCTCGTCGCCGAGGCGGTCGGGCTGCCGTCCGCGCTCGCCGGCGCCGACCTGGTCGTCACCGGGGAGGGCCGCGTGGACGGGCAGAGCGCCGCGGGCAAGGTGGTCTCCGCCGTCGCGGCCCTCGCCCGCGGCCGCGGCACCCCGTGCGTCGCCCTGGCCGGAGGCGTGGCCGGGCCGCTGGACGAACTGCACGCGCTCGGCCTGACCGCCGCGTTCAGCCTCGCCGACGGCCCGCGGACGCTCGCCGA
Source organism: Actinomadura darangshiensis (assembly GCF_004349235.1). Lineage (GTDB taxonomy): Bacteria > Actinomycetota > Actinomycetes > Streptosporangiales > Streptosporangiaceae > Spirillospora > Spirillospora darangshiensis. The sequence continues at coordinate 64,161 of NZ_SMKY01000010.1, forward strand.
GCTGAAGGCGGACGCCGCGCCGCTCCTGGCGGCCGCCGCGGAGCAGGCGGTCCGCCTCTTCGCCCGGTAGCGGTACGGCTAGCGGGCGCCGGCGGGCTCCGGTTCCGGTGCGGGCTCGGCCGCCGGGCGCTTGATCGTCAGGACCGGGAGCAGCGCGTGGGTCAGCGGCCCGATCGCGACGGCGTACAGGAGCGTCCCGATGCCGACGGTGCCGCCGAGCAGCCACCCGGCCGCCAGCACGGTCAGCTCGATCGCCGTCCGCACCACCCGGATCGAGCGGCCCCGCGCCGCCAGGCCCGTCATCAGCCCGTCGCGCGGGCCGGGGCCGAGCCCGGCGCCGATGTAGCAGCCGGTGGCGAAGCCGCCCACGAGGACGGCCGCGACCAGGTACGCCCACCGCGCGGCGAGCGCGCCCGGATCGGGCAGCAGCCACAGGAACAGGTCCGCGAAGACGCCGACCAGGACGACGTTGCTGATCGTCCCGATGCCGGGCCGCTGCCGCAGCGGGATCCACGCGAGCATCACGAGCACGCCCGCGATGATGATCCACGCGCCGATCGACAGCCCGAGCCGCCGGGAGAGGCCCTGGTGGAAGACGTCCCACGGGTCGTTGCCGAGCCCGGACGACACCTGGAGCGCGATCCCGAGACCGTACAAGGCCAATCCGACATAGAGTTGCACCAGGCGGCGCGCCATCAAGGCCATTTTCGTGCTCCAAGTGATGAGTGGCCATCGTTCTCGACCACTCTGCCGTGAAGTGGCCTGGAGAATGCAGGGCCAATATGCGAAAGTGGCTTGTATGAGCACGCGCTATGTGAGCGGTCCCCACCTGGCCAAACTGCTGGGCGATGTGTCGCGGGAGCGTCCGGTGTACGCGGCACTGGCCCGCTCGGTGCGGGGCCTCGTCCTGGACGGGCGGCTCGCGCTGCGGACCCGGCTCCCCGCCGAACGCGACCTGGCCGCCGCCCTCGGCGTCAGCCGCACCACGGTGACGACCGCCTACGACCGGCTCCGCGACGAGGGCTACGTCGAGAGCCGGCAGGGCGCGGGCAGCTGGACGGCGCTGCCCCCGGTCCGCATGGCGTCGGCGGAACCGCGGCCCGCGGCCGCCGTCCCCGCCGGCCGGTTCGGCAGGGCCCGCCCGGCGCCGGACGACCCGTCCTTCATCGACCTCGGCTGCGCCACCCCCGGCGCTCCCGCGATCTTCGAAGAGGCCGTCGCCGCCGCCGTCGCCGAGCTGCCGCGCTACAGCTCCGGCCCCGGCTACGAACCCGCCGGGCTGGCGGGCCTGCGGCAGGTCATCGCGGACGGCTATACGGCCCGCGGCGTGCCCACCCGCGCCGACCAGATCGTCGTCACGACCGGCGCGCAGCACGCGTTCACGCTGCTGTCGCAGCTGCTCGTGGAGGCGGGCGACGCCGTCATGGTCGAGCGCCCCACCTACCCGCACGCGCTCGGCGCGCTCCGCCGCCGCGGCGCGCGGCTCGTCCCGGTCGGCGTCAACGAGGGCTGGGACGTGGAGCTGGCCGCGGGCGCCATGCGGCAGGCCGCCGTCCGGATGGCGTACACGATCCCCGACTTCCACAACCCGACCGGGTATCTGATGTCCGCGGACGACCGGGCGGCGCTGGTCGACGCCGGACGGCGCGCCGACGCGTTCCTCGTCGCCGACGAGACCTTCGCCGAACTCGCCCTCGACCCGGCGGCGCCGCGCGTGCCGCCGCTCGCGTCCTATGACGCGGGCGGGCGCGTCGTCACGATCGGGTCGGCGTCCAAGCTGCTGTGGGGCGGGCTGCGGATCGGCTGGATCCGCGCCACCGCGCCGCTCGTGCGCCGCCTGGTGCTGGCCCGCGAGCCGTTCGACATGGCGAGCCCGGTCCTCGACCAGCTGATCGTCCAGCAGCTGCTGCAGCGGGTGGACGAGGTCCGCGCCGAGCGCGCGGAGAGGCTGCGGCGCGGCCGGGACGCGCTCGCAGGGGCGCTGCGCGAGCTGCTGCCCGGCTGGGAGTTCCGGCTCCCCGAGGGAGGCATGTCGCTGTGGGCGCGGATGGGCGCGCCCGTCGCCTCTCGGCTCGCCGAGACGTCCGAGCGGCTCGGCGTCCGCGTCGTCGCCGGGCCGGTGTTCGGCACCGACGGCGTCCTGGAGGACTACGTCCGGCTGCCGTACGTGCTGCCGCCGGACACGCTCCGCCTGGCGGTCGAGCGGCTCGCCGTCGCCCACCGCGAGGCCGAGGCGGCGCCGGCCGCTCGCCCGCTGCCCGCCTACGTCTGAGGGCCCTGGTTGATCAGGCCCTGTCGGTCAGGGGGCGCGCTGGATGTAGTCGACGAGGTGCTCGCGCTCGCTCTCCAGCTCGTCGATGGCGCTCTTGACGACGTCGCCGATGCTGACGATCCCGGCGAGCCGCCCGTCGTCGACGACGGGCATGTGCCGGAACCGGTGCTCGGTCATGGTGCGGCGCAGGTCCTCGACCTGGTCGCCCGGTCCGCAGCTGCGGACCTCGGAGGTCATGATGTCGGACACGGGACGGTCGAGCAGCGCCGCGCCGTGCTCGTGCAGCCGCCGCACCACGTCCCGCTCGGAGGCGATCCCGGTGATCGCCGCGCCGTCGGGGGAGACCACCGCCGCCCCGATGTTGTGCTCGGCCAGGACGGCGAGCAGCTGCCGCACGGTGGCCTCGGGCCGTACCGTGGCCACCGCGTCTCCCTTCCTCCGCAGGATGTCGCGAATCCGCATGCCTCACGCTCCGGTGCCGGTTCGGACCCTGGGACGACGGCCGCCCGGGGCGGGGGCCGATCGCCGGGCTTGTTCCTGCCAAGGTCGCATATGCCGGCGTCCGGGGAAACCCCGAGCCGGTAAACCCTCCCTCCGTCAGGGGGCGAGCAGGCGGGACAGGGCGTTGAGGGCCGGGGTGAGCAGGAGGCCGCCGGCGCCGGCGTGGGCGAGGGCGGCCCGGGCGGCGTTGGCGCCGCACGCGCCGTGCACGCCGCCGCCGGGGTGCGCGGACGCCGACGCCAGGTAGAGGCCCGCGACCGGCGTCTCGGCGCGGCCCAGCCCGGGGACGGGACGGAACACGAACTGCTGGTGGACCATCGCGGTGCCGCCGTTGAGCGCGCCGTTGCGCAGGTTGGCGTCGTGGTCCTGGAACGCGGGCGGCGCGATGACGCGGCGGTCGGTGATGCGGGAGCGGAAGCCGGGGGCGCGGCGTTCCACGACGTTCTCGACGCGGTCGGCCATGGCGGCCTGCTCGCGTTCGTCCCAGCCGCCGGTGATGCCGTCGGGTCCGGCGTCGGCCTTCACTTCGTGGGGGACGTGCGTGTAGGCCCAGACCGACTCGGTTCCGGCGGGGGAGCGGGTGGGGTCGGCGGTCGTCATCTGGCCGAGGAGCGCGAACGGTTCCGCCGGGACGCGGCCCGTGGCGAGGTGCGTGCTGTAGTCGGTCATCGCGTCGAGGCCGGGGGAGAGGTGGACGGTACCGGCCCGTCCCGCATCGGGGGACGCCCAGGGGATGGGCCCCGACAGCGCCCAGTCGACCTTGAAGGTGGCGTGGTCCCAGTCGAAGCGGCGCATGTCCGCGCGGACCGAGCCGGGGAGGTCGGCCCAGCCGACCAGGCCGCCGTAGAGGGCGGGTGCCGACACGTCCGCGAGCACGGCCCTGGTGGCGCGCACCGGTTCGCCGGACGCGGTGCGGACGCCGAGCGCGCGCCCGTCGCGGACGACGACCGACGCGACGGGCGTGTCGCAGCGGACGCGTCCGCCGCGCGCCTCCAGCCGCCGCACGAGCGCCGCCGTCAGCTCGCCCGCGCCGCCCTCGGGGACCGGCCACCCGTCCCGCTGCCCGATCATGGCGAGGAGCCAGCCGAACACCGACCCGGCCGTCGTCTCGGGGAACATGTCGGTGTGCAGCGCCGCCCCGGCGAGCAGCAGCGGCCCGCCGGGCCCGGCGAACTCCTGCTCGCCGAGCGTGCGGACGGGCGCCAGCAGGGAGCGCAGCACGCGCAGCCCGCCCGCGCGGTGCGCCGACGCCGCCAGCGGGAGCGCGGCCCGGACGGGCGGGAACGGGGTGAACAGGGCGCGCAGGACGTCGTCCCCCATCTCGTCCCACAGCCCGCAGAGCCGCAGCCACGCCTCGCCGTCGCCCTCGCCGAGCGCGTCGAGGTTCCCGGCGGTCGCGTCGCGGTCGCGTTCGAGGACGGCGCAGCGCCCGTCCGGCAGCGGGTGCGCGAGGACGGCCGGCGCGTGCCGCCAGCGCAGCCCATAACGCTGGAGGTCCAGCGCCCGCATCACGGGCGACGCGACGCCGAGCGGGTAGAACGCGCTGCACAGGTCGCTGACGTAGTCGGGGTGGACGCCCCGGTCGCTGCGCACGGCGCCGCCCGGCTCGGGCTGCGCTTCGAGCACCTCCACGTCCCAGCCGGCGTCGGCCAGCATGTTGGCCGCGACGAGGCCGTTGTGCCCCGCGCCGACGACCACGGCGTCCGCCATGTGCACCGCCTCCCGGTGATCACCCTACGGGTACCCGGGCGGGCGGCGTTCAGCCCACGTCGAGCTTCGCCAGGAGCCGCATCACACCCGGCGCCGCACGGGATGCCAGGTAGCTCAGCCGCGCCTCCGGCGTGACGGGGACGACCGCCCGGTCGGTGCGGACGGCGGTGACGATCTGCTCCGCGACCCGCTCCGGACCGTAGTTGCGGCGGGCGTAGGCGCGGGCCGCCCTCCGCCGGCTGCGAGCCTCCTCGTCCTGGCCCTGGCCGACGAAGCGGGACGTCCGGGTGATGTTGGTGTTGACGATGCCGGGGCAGATGGCGCTGACCCCGATGCCCTTGCCATTCAGTTCGGCGCGCAGGCACTCCGTCAGCATCAGCACGGCCGCCTTGCTCGTCGCGTAGGCGGGCAGCGTGCGGGACGGCGTGAAAGCGGCGGCCGACGCCGTGTTGACGATGTGGCCGCCCTGCCCGCGCTCCACCATCTGCTTGGCGAAGAGCCGTGAACCGTGGACGACGCCCCACAGGTTCACGTCCAGGACCTTCTGCCAGTCCTCGGCGGTGTGGTCGAGGAAGGCTCCGGCCATGCCGATCCCGGCGTTGTTGACGACGACGTCCGGTACCCCGTGCTCGTGCATGACGGACTTGGCGAAGTCCTCCATCGCGGCGGGGTCGGACACGTCCACCCGGAACGCGTGCCCGGGCGGGCCGACGAGGCCCGCGAGTTCGGCGGTGCGCTGGGCGGTGGCCAGGTCGAGGTCGGCCGCGACCACCTCGGCGCCCTGCTCGGCGAAGGCGAGCGCGGTCTCGCGGCCGATGCCGCTGCCCGCGCCGGTGACGACGACGAGGGAGCCCTCGAACGTGCGCCGGTCGCCGGCCACTCTGGCGCGGTCGAGCGCGCGCGACTCGGTGGCGCTGAGCGGGCCGCCCCGCACCCCGGTGATGTGCTCGGTGATCCAGCGGGCGACGACGTCCGGGTGGCTGCGCGGCACCCAGTGCCCGGCGGCGATCGGCCGCAGCGACAGGTTCGGGACGCGCCCGGCGAGCCCTCCCACGAGGTGCGGCGAGACGAACAGGTCCTTGGTGGGGACGATGACCTGCGTCGGCACGTCGGTGCGCCGGTCGCGCGGGCGGCGCAGGCGCTGCAGCATGTTCGCCCGGTAGAGGGCGACCCCGGCCGCGGCGTCGCGCGCCATCGTCCGCGCCGGGTGGCCGGCGCGGGACGGGACGCCCTCGCCCAGCTCCAGGGCCTTGGTGAACGGCTTCGCCATCCCGGCCCGCCACAGCAGCTCCGGCAGGAGCGGGGTCTGGAAGAAGTAGATGTACCAGGACCGGGCGCCCTGCCCCGCCGCCCGCCGCAGGTTGGCCGGCGTGGGACGCGCCAGGTTCCGCCGCATCCAGTGCGCGACGTGGTCCAGGCACGGCCCGGACATCGAGGTGAACGAGGCGAAGCGGTCCGGCATCGTGCAGGCCGCCTCCCACGCCTGGATCGAGCCCCAGTCGTGCCCGACCAGGTGCACCTTGCGCTCGGGCGCGGTGGCGTCCAGCACGGCCGCCATGTCGGCCATGAGGTAGTCGAAGGTGTAGCGCTTGCGCCCGAACGGCCGCGACGACGCGCCCGCTCCGCGCACGTCGTAGCGGACGACGTGGAACCGCTCGGCGAGCCGCCCGGCGACCTCGTCCCAGACCGCGTGGGTGTCGGGGTAGCCGTGGACGAGCAGCACGGTGGGCCGCGACCGGTCGCCCTGCTCGTAGACGGCGAGGTCGACGCCGTCCCCCCGGACGCGCCTCCTGCTGACGGGTGGGGGTGTCATGTGGTCGTCTCCCGTCGGGCCCAGCGGTGCACGTGGGGCAAATCGTCGTCGAGCCAGTGGGCGCCGTCCTCGGTGACCACGAGGATCTCCTCGAACTTGACGCCGACGCCGCGGAACCCGATGTGGGGCTCGACCGCCCACAGTCCGGGCGTCGGGGGGTGCTGCGACTGCGCGGCCCCGTTCCAGAGCGGGGAGCGCCCCTCCAGGCGCTCCTTGACCAGCTCGCGGCCGATGGTCTGGAGGAACCGTACACCGAACGGGAATCCCACGCGCTTGGGGAGGATTCCGCCGATGATTCCGACCTGGTGGCCGATGACCCGCCCCGGGTACTCGCTGTGCCGGTTCTGGTAGCCCTGGCGCTCGATGAGCGCGTCGACCTCGGCGTAGATCGCTGCGAACGTGCGGCGCTCGCGGACCAGGTCGAGGATGAGCGTCCGGTAGGCGGCGAGGTCGGCGTCGAGCCGCTCCCAGATCCGGTTCCCGCCGAGGACGCCGCCGTAGCCGATGTCGGCGGAGTAGCCGTCCTTCACGGGCGCCATGTCGAGGATGTACGGCATCCCCTCCTCCAGCCGCGTCCCGCTGGGCAGGAACTGCGTCGGCACCTTGAAGCCGCGGAACGCCGACCGGTCGCCGAACCAGGCGAACGGTGTGTGCAGCCAGTCGTCGACGCCGCGTTCGCGCAGCCACCGGCGCATGCGGCGGCAGGCCTCGCGCTCGGTCACGCCCGGTTCGAGCGTGCCGGCGACCTCGTCGGCGCACCGGTAGCACAGCCGCTGGACGGCACGGAATCGCTCGAGCTCCGCCTCGTCGTGCACGCGGGCGAGCGCCACTTTATTGGACACGCTGTTAATAAATCGCCGTTTCGTCCCCCGGTCAAGGGCTCACGACGTGACGCGCGCCACCGCCGGCGCGCGGCCCCGCGGTGGTGCGGGGCTAGTACGGGTCGTAGCCCGCGGCCTTCGCGGCGGGCGACCGCATCAGGTACTCCAGCGCGCGGGGCGTCGAGCAGACCTTCGAGGGATGGTGGCCCGGCTTGAGGTAGACGGGCGCCTCGCCGAGCAGCAGCCGGAAGATGCCGGGCACGTGCCCGCGCCGCACCGACCGCCGGTAGGAGCGGTACACCCGCAGCGGCGTCACCCGCCGCTTGATCGTCGGGTCCTGCTTGAGCAGGTACAGCGAGCCGCCGATCAGCGCCCAGTACAGGAAGAACAGCGACACCACCCAGGCCGCGACGCGGGTCGGGTAGCGCCCGCCCACGGCTCGGTACACGTCGAACACCACCGACCGGTGCTCGACCTCCTCGGCGCCGTGCCAGCGCAGCAGGTCCAGCATCGTCGGGTCCACGCCGGCCTTGTCGAGCCGGTCGTTGTCCATGATCCACTGGCCGAGGACGGCGGTGTAGTGCTCGATCGAGGCGACCGCGGCCAGCTCGAACCGCAGCCGGCGCCGCCACGCCCGCGGGTTGCGCTCCTTCAGCGCCGCCATCTGCGCGGGCCGCTCGGCGTTGCCCCGGCCCGCCACGTCCGTGATCTTGGAGACGTCGATCCCGGCGCGCTCCAGGATCTGGTCGAGGACGCCCTGGTGGGAGCGGGCGTGCACCATCTCCTGCCCGATGAACCCCTTGATCTCCTCCAGCAGCCGCTCGTCCCGGATGTGCGGGCGCGCGTCCTTCACGCACTGGACGAACCACTTCTCGCCCTCGGGCAGGACGATGTGGAACGAGTTGATGATGTGCGTGGCCACCGGGTCGCCCGGCACCCAGTGCAGCGGCGTCCCCGACCAGTCGAAGGAGACGCGCCGCGGCCTGATCGGCGGGTGGCGCTCGTCGATGGACGCCGGTCCGCCGTCCGACTGGGCCCTCGTCATACGGTCCTCGCCTCCACACGGCGGCTCCGCGCGCGGAGCGGGGTGCACGCGCGCGTACGCCGTTGGGGCAGCAGTCAACTCCCGTTGAGGGACGGTTTCTTGAGGGCAACCCAACAAGTTACCGGTTGGTTTTCGGCTCGTGATGACAACTCGGGGCCGTCACCGGCCGATACGCTCCGCCCCCGCGTAGACGTTCATGGTCTCGCCGCGCAGGAACCCGACGAGGGTCATCCCGGCGTCCGCGGCGAGGTCCACGGCCAGCGACGACGGCGCCGACACGGCGGCGAGCACCGGCACGCCCGCCGCCATCGCCTTCTGCGTCAGCTCGAACGACGCGCGCCCGCTCACCATCAGCACCGTCCCGGCGAGGGGCAGCCGCCCTTGCCGCAGCGCCCATCCGACGACCTTGTCGACGGCGTTGTGCCGGCCGACGTCCTCGCGCACCGCCAGCAGCTCCCCGCCGGCGCCGAAGAGGCCGGCCGCGTGCAGCCCGCCCGTCCGGTCGAACACCCGCTGCGCCTCGCGCAGCCGTCCGGGCAATGCCGCGAGCAGCTCCGGCGTGAGCCGCACGGGATCGCCCGCGAGCTCGTAGGGCCGGTCCGAGCGCAGCGCCTCGATGCTCGACTTCCCGCACACCCCGCACGCGCTCGTCGTCGTGAACGCCCTGGTCACCGAGTCGTCCGGCGGGGGAACGCCCGGGGCGAGCACGACGTCGAGGGTGTTCTGCTCCTCGGTGTCGGCGCAGTACCGCATGGTCGCGAGGTCCGCGGCCCGCCCGATCACGCCTTCGGCCGCCAGGAACCCGGCGACCAGATCGAAGTCGTGCCCCGGCGTGCGCATCGTGATCGTGAGCGGCTTGCCCGCGACGCGGATCTCCAGCGGCTCCTCCACGGCGAGGGTGTCGGGCCTGCTTCCCAGCGCCCCGGACGTGCTCAGCCGCAGCACGGGCCTGCGCACGGTGATCCGCCCCATGGCCTCGACGGTACCCCGGAATCCGGCCGTTGACGAAGGAAGTCCGGTCAGTCCCGGCGGTCGGTGCGGTCGATGTTCCAGTTCGCCACGATCGCCGCGAACGGCGGGATCACTAGCGCCACCACCGACATGGCGACCGCCGCCGCGTGCGAGTACAGCCGCACCACGGCCCAGGCCAGCACGAACAGGGTCAGGCACGTCCCCATCATGACCCCGTAGGCCACCTTGCGCCCCCTCATACCCCCACGCTACGTCGCGCCGGGGGAGCCGGGGGGAACAGGTGGCGGAGGCGTGCGGGAATCGAACCCGCCGTCCCGAGATGCTCGGGACCGTCGGCTTTGAAGGCCGGGGAGGCCACCAGGCGCTCACACGCCTCCGCGGATGATCTTAGCCGGTGTAGAGGGCGTCGAGGGCGTCCGCGTACTTGGTGTGGACGACGCGGCGCTTCAGCTTGAGCGTGGGGGTCAGCTCCTCGCTCTCGGCGGTCCACTCGGCGGGCAGCAGCCGCCACTTCTTGACCTGCTGGACGCGGGCGAGGCGGGTGTTGGCGTCCTCGACGGCGCGGGCGACCTCCTCCAGGACGAGGGGG
>NZ_SMKY01000110.1 GCF_004349235.1 Actinomadura darangshiensis
CGCCCGCCCGCCGCGCCGCCCGCCATTCCGGCGCGGTCAGCCCGTCCGGACGGGACGAGTACGGCATCCGCATCAGCCTCGTGTGGACGCCCGCCGCGCCCGCCAGCGCCCGCTGCGTGAGGTCGAGCTCCAGGCGTCCCCGCCATGCCGGCGCGGTCGCGAGGTCGACGTGGGTGTAGGTGTGCGAGCCGATCTCGTGGCCGTCGCGGAGCATGCGCCTGGTCAGCGACGGGTTCTCGGCCACGTGCGCACCGATGGTGAAGAACGTGGCGTGCGCGTTGTGGCGGCGCAGGACGTCCAGGAGGCGCGGCGTCCACTCGGGGTCCGGGCCGTCATCGAAGGTCAGCGCGATCGTCTTCGCGGGGAGGCGGCGGCTGTGCGGGGTGCCGCCGGCGAGGTTGACGACGGGGCCGCCCGAGGCGACCTGGGACGGTGCCGGGACGGGATGCTCGGGCACGTCCCGCGGCGCTTCGCCGACGGCACCGTTCGCGAAGCCGTCCAGGAGCAGCAGCACGGTCAGGACCAGCCCGCCCAGCAGAAGCAGGACCCAGTGCCCCCGTGGCTCGCTGCGCCGCACGATCAGTGGTTCTTCTTCTTGCGTCCCCAGGCGGGAGGGTCCGCTTGCGACTTCCCCGGACGGTCGGTGGAGGCGACGCTAGGCGGACTCGCCTTCGGCGTAACCGAGGGCTTGGGCGTCGCAGAGGGGACCGGAGCTGCGACCCGTCTGGTGGGCTGAGGCTTCGCGACGGCGGGTGGCTGACCGGTCTTGCTAGGGGGGACGCTGGGACGGCTCACTTTCACGCGCGGATGAGGGGTCGGCTCGCTCCACGGCGTCAGCGGCACGTCCGTACCCGTGGTCATGCCGAGCCCCAGCGCGCTCAGGAACACGACGATCAGCGCCCCTGCGAGCAGCCCCAGCCGCCGTCCGATGCGTGCCCGCCACCCGGTCGCGTCGACGAAGACCGGCGCCGCGTCGGTGCCCGCGAACTCGATCTGCTCCGTGTCGCCGGACGATTCTTGGGCGGCGAACGTCTCGGTGGCCGGAAGGGCGCCGGTGACGAGCAAATCGTCCCGGTTGTGGGGGGCGTTGCCGATCATGTTCGTCCATAACGTCGAGCGGGGAGGGAACGGCCGCCTGGCACGGCGTTCACTGGTTCAGCGCGTACCCCCGAGTACGTGTCACATCAGCCGGGAAATGCCTGCACAATGGCGCGGGTGGAGGAGGACGAACTCGGCCGGGCGCTGCGAGCGGCCCAGGACGGCGACGAGGAGTCCTTCCGCATGCTCTACCGCGACGTCCAGCCCCGCCTGATCCGCTTCGCCGGCGCCCTCGTCGGCGGGGACGCCGAGGACGTGACGTCGGAGGCGTGGCTGCAGATCGCCCGGGACCTCCCCTCGTTCCGCGGCGACCTGGACGGCTTCCGCGGCTGGACCGCGACGATCACCCGGCACCGCGCGCTGGACCACCTGCGCCGCAAGTCCCGCCGCCCCGGCTCCGACCTGCCCATCGAGGAGCTGGTCTCGATGGCGGCCGACACCGACACCGAAGTGGACGCGCTCGACGGCATCGCCACCGGCGACGCGCTGCGGCTGATCGGCGAGCTGCCCCCCGACCAGGCGGAAGCGGTGCTGCTGCGGGTCGTCGTCGGCCTGGACGCCAAGTCGGCGGGCAAAGTGCTCGGTAAACGCCCCGGTGCCGTCCGGACCGCCGCCTACCGTGGCCTGCGGCGCCTCGCCGAACGGCTGCCCGCGCCCCGCGAGGACGCCGCGGACGCGCGCCCCCTCGTGCGGGGTGACAAAAGCGGCGGGACCGGCGCTGAAGGGGTGACATGAGCGACCACACCGAGCCGGGACGGCTGGACGAGCGCACCGCCGAGCACCTGCTCGACGGTGCGGACGGTCACGCGCTGCACGCGCTGCTGGCGGCGGCCGCGGCGCCCGGCCGGCCGGCGGAACTGGCGGGCGAGGACGCCGCCGTCGCCGCGTTCCTGGCCGCCCCCCGGCCGGCCCGGCGGGCCCGGGCGGCGGGGCTGCGGCGCTTCCTCACGGCCAAGATCATCGCGGTGCTGGGCGGCGGCTCGATCCTGCTGTCCGGCGGCGTGGCGTACGCGACCGGGAACTTCCCGGGCCAGAGTCCGGAGCCGGCGCCGTCCCCCAGCCAGCACCGGCACGAGGGGACGAACCCCGACAGCATCCCGGCGACCCACGGCTCGCCGGACACCGGTTCCACCCCCACCGTTTCGCCGTCCGGCACGCCGAAGCGGCAGAAGCACGGCAAGGCGACCGCGCCCGGCCAGCAGAAGAAGACCGCGAACCCCAACGCCACCAAGACGCCGCCGCGCGGCTCGGAGAACAGCAACGGTTCCCCTCCCGGAAGCAACTCGGGAAACGGGAACGGCAATAGCGGGAACGGCAACGGGAACAACGGCAACGGTAATGGGAACGGCAACGGCAACAGCGGGAATGGGAACGAAAAGAGCGAGCCGCAGACCTACGTGACCACGGAGGCGAACCCCGGCGCGCAGTAGGGCGTGCCGCTCAGCCGGCCTTGTGGGCCCACCTCGCCGGGTCGGCTTCGAGCGCGGGACGGTCCCAGTGCGCCAGGTCGGCCGCCGCCTCGTAGGTGTCCTGGAGGAATCCGAGCAGCGCCCGGTCGGGGTCCGCCGCCGTCCGGACCGCCTCGTACGGCAGCAGGAACTGGCCGTTCTCCCGGCTGTAGAAGGCACCGGAGGGGCCCACCGGCCGGTCCGCGAATCCGTCCGGCTCGGGATAGGCGTAGGCGTAGAAGGCCCCCTCCTCGCCTCCGCCGGGCCAGAATCCGCAGCTGCTGAGCTCGCGCGAATACCCCTCGACCATCACCCAGTCACCGCAGTTCGGGGCGCCGCCGGGATGTTCGGGTGCGGTCCGTCCGGAAAAGCGCGTGCAAGCGATGTCCATGGCCCCCCAGAAGAAGTGCACAGGGCTGACCTTGCCGATGAAACGGGACCGGAATTCGCCCATCACCCGCGCGGCCTGAAGGAGCTGGCGCCAGAACGACCGCGCCGAGTCGGCGTCGTACGAGGCGTGCCGGTCGTCCTCCTCGAACGGGATCGCCGGGTCGACCTCGTTCGGGCGCGCCTGGATGCGCGTCTCGATCCCGAGTTCGTCCAGGGCGCGCATCGTCCGGGCGTAGAACTCCGACACCGGGATGGGCTCCAGCGCGAACTCCCGGACGCCGCCGTCGCCGGCGCGCATCCGCAGCCGGTGGTCGACGAAGTCGAACTCGATGTCGAACGTGCCCGTCCCGTAGGGGATCGCGGACGTGGTGAGCCCGCGCGGGCTCACGTACAGCGTCACCTGCCACCAGTGGTTGACCGGCGGCGCGTGCGCCAGCCGGATCTTGCCGACGATCTGCGTCCACATGTGCAGGGTGTCGCGGGTCTCCCGCCAGTCGGCGACGCGCAGCCGCGGCCATGCCTGTCGTTGCATCCCCGTCCCCTTCCAGCCGGAACATCCCAGGTCATGCCCGCTCGATGACCCGTCGAACGGCCGCCGGCAGGGTCACGTGCAGCCCTCGAACTGCGGGACCTCCACGTCCGACAGGTCGAGACCGGACGTGCCGAACCATTTGCGCATGACGCTCGCCATCGTCCCGTCCTGGTACATCTCGGTGATGGCCCGGTTGAGCGCCTCGCAGCCGCCGGGGTCGCCCCGCCGTATCGCGATGCCGGTCCGCCGCTCCCCGAACCGCGCGTTGAGCAGCCGGAACCCGGCGCCCTGCCGCGTCTTCAGCCCGGCCAGGATCGTGTCGTTCGTCGTGATCGCGTCGATCCTGCGGTCCGCGAGCATCCGCATGCACTCGTCGTAGGAGCGCGCCGCGACCGGCACGGCGGGCACCTGCCGCTCCACGGTGACCGCCTCGGCGGCGCCCGATCCGGTGACGGCGCAGATCTTGCGTCCCTTGAGGTCGCGCACGCCGCGCACGCCCTTCTCGTCGTCCCTGACGAGGATGTCCTGGTACGACAGCAGGTAGGGGCCCGCGAACCCGAGCCGCTGCTTCCACTCGGGCTCCAGCCAGAACGTCAGCACCATGTCGACGTCGCCGTCGCGGAGCAGCCGTTCCCGGTCCCGCGCCAGCGCCGGGACGAACCGGACCTTCTTCCCCATCCGCTCGGCGAGGTAGCGGGACACGTCCACGTCGAGGCCCTCGAACGTCCCGTCCGGGCGCTTGAACCCGATGCCCGGAAGGTCCGGCCGCACCCCGGCGACCAGCGTCTCCTTGCCGAGGATGGACGCGCCGTCGCCGCCCCCGCACCCGGCCAGCACGAGGCAGCCGGCCAGCCCCACCGCGATCGGTCGCCGCATCCTCCGGAACCCCCCCGTCCCGAGCGCGCCTCCCACGGAGCGGGCGGCGCTCCAGCACAAGATCGCAGCGGCCGGTCACGCCCTCCACCCTCATGGCCGCTTCCGGCCCGGCCGTCCCGCGATCGTCACTGTTCGCGGCGAGCGGCGGCAAGGTTCGCCCTGGCCGCGTCGGCGATCACCTGCCGGTGCTCCGACAGCTGACCGGCGCCTTCGAGGACGGCCAAGTGCGCACGCACGGCCTCGTCCAGGCGGCCGAGGTCCTGGAGCATGCGCCCATGGTTGGTGAGGGTGCCCAGCGTCTCGGGGTGCTCGGGGCCGAGCGTGCGGGTGCACGTTTCGAGGACGGTGCGGTGTTCGCGTTCCGCGTCCGCCAAGCGGCCCGCGTCCAGGAGGACGCTCACCAGGAGGCGGTGGGTCTGGGTCGTGTCGGGATGATCGGGGCCCAGGGTGCGGACGCAGGTGTCCAGTGCGGCACGGAATTCGCGTTCGGCCTCGTCCAGGTGGCCTTGCTGATGGAGTGCGTGAGCGCGGGCAATGCGGTTCTCGCCTTGCATGGCGCGGGCCTCCTCCTATTGCAGGATGTGGCGGAGCGTCGTCTCGTCCGTGACCGAGCGGTAGTAGCAGGTGGGGCGGGCCTCGCCGGACGGGAGTTTCGTGTGGCACGCACCGCCGGTGGTGCGGTTGACCAGGTAGAGCAGGGAGTTCTGCTCGCAGTTCACGCGGACGTCGACCAGCTGGAGGACGTCCCCCGAGGTCGCGCCCTTGCGCCACAGTTCGTTGCGGGACGTCGACCACAGCACGGCGATCCGCTCGTCCAGGGACGCCTTGAATGCCTGGTCGTTGGCGTAGCCGATGAACAGGACGTCGCCGCTCTCCGCGTCCTGCAGGACCACCGGGACGACCCGTGCCCCGGTCGCCGCGACGCCCGCCAGCTTGTCGAAGTCCAGGGTGAGGTCGGTGCCTTCTTCGAGTTCGTTCACCCTGCCATCCTGCCCGCCCCGCACGGCGCCCGTCCCACCCGACACGTCAACGCGGGCGGCGCAGGAGCGTCGCCGTGGTCTCGTCGGCGGGCAGGAACGCTTCGAGCCGCAACTCCGAGAGGGTGACGTCCACGGCGGTCGCGAACGACGTCAGCGTGGTGATCAGGCGCAGCTCGCCGTCCGGGACGCGCAGCCGGAGCGGGACGGCGAAGCCTAGATGCCCGGCCGGCGACTCCACGTCGGGCAGGTAGCCGTCCAGCTCGGCGATGAGCTCCGCCAGGCCCGGGCCGGGAGCGTGCCGTGCCTGGTCGCGGAGGCTCCCGGTGATGTGCCGGCCCCACTCGGCCAGGTTCTCGACCCGGCGGGCCATCCCGTCCGGATGCAGGGCGAGGCGCAGCACGTTGACCGGCGGTTTCAGGAGGTCGGGCGCGGCCCCCTCGGTGAGGATGCCGAACGCCGGATTCGCGGCGACGAATTCGCCGTACGGCCGGACGACGACCGCCGGGTACGGCATGTGCCCGTCGAGGATGCGGCCCAGGGCCTCGCGCACCGGGCCGAGTTCGGGGGCGTCCAGGCTCGACTCTGCATAGACCGGCGCGTAGCCCGCGGCGAGCAGCAGTTCGTTGCGGTCCCGCAGCGGCAGCGCCAGGGACTCGGCGAGCCGCACCACCATGGCGCGGCCGGGCCGGGAGCGTCCCCGTTCGAGGAAGCTCAGGTGGCGCTGGGTCGTGTCGGCCCTGATGGCCAGGTCGAGCTGGCTGAAACGGCGGCGCGTCCGCCATCGCCGCAGCTCATGGGCGAATTGATCGCGTTCCGCCAGCACCGTCATGCCCCCATTCCACACCGGCGTCCGGCGAGGCGCCATTCCCTGGAGGGAATCGCGGCACCGCCTGGCCGGCCCGCACACTGCCGGACATGAACATCGATGCGAAGCAAGTGGCCGACCGTTACCTCGCGCAGTGGAACGAGCCCGATGCGGCGGCGCGGAGTGCGCTCATCCGTGAAGCGTGGACGCCCACCGCGGTGCACGTGCTGGTCAATCCGCCGGAGGCGGTCCGGGACGGGGCCGCGGCGCTCGCCGTTCCCGCGCCGCCGCTGGAGGTCCACGGGCACGACGCCCTGGACGCCCGCGTGACCAGGGCCTACGAGATGTTCGTCGCGGGCGGCGAGCACGTCTTCACGGTCGCGGAAGAGCCGTTCGTCCTGCTGCCGGACGTGATCGGCGTCCGCTGGTCGATGGTGACGGCGGACGGCGGCGAGGCCGTCGGCGGCGGCCTGGACGTCCTCTCCCTGGACGGCGACGGCCGTATCCGCACCGACCACCAGTTCATCGCGGCGGCGTGAGCGCCGGCCGCTCTTCCGCCCGCAGGGCCAGGAGGCCGAGGGTCGCGTAGCCGCCGGTGATCGCGGCCAGTCCCGCCGCCGAGCCGCGCGGCACGTCCCCGCGGACCACGTGCGCGAGCCCGGCGGCGGTGTCGCAGACGTCCACCATCAGGCAGAGCCGCCGCCAGCGGCGCCGCGCCGCCGGGTCGCTGAGCAGGTAGCCGAGGCCGAGCGCGACGGCCCGGCTGCCGAAGATCCGGATCAGGTACCTGAGCTCCGGGGTGTCCCGGTCGCCGATCCCCGCGAGCTTCACGTTGAGGCCGGGCGCCGCCAGCGCGAGCGCTCCCCAGACGACGCGGCCGGATGCGGCCATCTCCAATGCGCGTTCCATGCCGCCGACCATCGCATCCCGCACCGGCGCGGCTCGATTACCTCGCAAGTAATGCGGCCGGCGGTCAACGGGCCAGGATCGACTGGATCGTCGTGGTGACGACCCGGCCGGTCTCATCCGCGGTCAGCCGCCCGGTGCGGTTCTCCTCCGCGGCACCGTGCAGGACGTACTGCACGACGTTGACCAGCCAGGTGATCGGCATGTCGGTGCGGAACGTCCCTTCGTCCTGGCCCCGGCGGACGAGTTCTTCGACGCGCTTCGCGGGGTCGGTGTGCAGCTCGCGGATGCGTCCGGCGGAGAGGGTTCCCTGGGCCGCCGTCAGCAGCGCCGTGGACTCGGCCACCAGGGACCAGCTGGATTCGAGCAACCGGGTGAGCGCGGCTTGCGCGTCCCCACCGAGGTCGACGTCCGACAGCACCGCTTCACCGGCGCGCAGGGCCTCGGCCAGGGCGGCCTCGACCAGTTCGGCCCGATTGCGGAAGTGGCCGTAGAGCGTCATCCGTCCCACACCGGCGGCCTTGGCGATGTCGTCGATGCTCGCGCCCGGGTCCTTGGTCAGGCTCTCGCGGGCGGCGGACACGATGCGGGCGATGCTGCGCTCGGCGTCTGCGCGCCGGCGCCGGCCGGAGGTGGCGGAAGGCATGGCCGCCATCCTAACTCGTACACCGATGTACGTGTTACTCTCCGATAAGTCGTACATGGAAGTACGAATTAAGGAGATGATCGCGATGACGGACCACACGGCCGGGCAGCCACGCCCGGCACATCCGCTGCGATGGCGCATCCTGGGGTTCCTCGGCGTGGCCCAGCTCATGCTGATCCTGGACGTCACCGTCGTGGCCATCGCGCTGCCGCACATCGGCACCGACCTGGAGCTGAGCCGCCAGGCCGTGACCTGGACGGTCAGCGCCTACACCCTGACGTTCGGCGGCCTCATGCTGCTGGGCGGACGCGCCGCCGACCTGATCGGCGCCAAGCGCGTCGTCCTCACCGGCCTGCTGGTCTTCACGGCCGCGTCGCTGGTCACCGGGCTGGCCGGCTCCGCCGGCATGCTCCTCGGCGGGCGCGTCGCGCAAGGGCTCGGCGCGGCGCTGCTGTCCCCGTCCGCCCTGTCCCTGGTGGTGGGCCTGTTCGAGGGCGAGGAGCGCAACAAGGCGCTCGGCGTCTGGTCCGCCCTCGGCGGCGGCGGCGCCGCCCTCGGCGTCCTGCTCGGCGGGGCGCTGACGGCCGGCCCCGGCTGGCCCTGGGTGTTCTACGTCAACGTCCCCATCGGACTGGTGATCGTCGCCGCCCTCGCCCGGATGCTGCCGCGGCAGGCCGTCGCCGCGCCGCGCCCGCGGCTCGACGTGCTCGGCGCGCTGCTGGTCACCGGCTCGTCCGGCGCCCTGATCTACGCCTTCATCCGGGCCGGGGACGGCGGCTGGCTCAGCGCCGCGACCGGCTGGCTCGTCCTGCTCGCGGCGGTCGGCTACGCGGCATTCGTGACCAGGCAGAAGACCGCCAAGTCCCCGATGATGGACGTCTCGCTGCTGATCCGGCGCCCGGTGGCGACGGGCACGTTCCTGATCCTCATGGCGACCGCGCTGATGATCGCGGTGTTCTTCCTCGGCACGTTCTACTTCCAGCACGCGGAGAACTACGGCGCCCTGCGCACCGGCCTGCTCTTCCTTCCGGTCGCGATCGCGACGATGGCCGGCGCCGACCTCACCGGCCGGTCCATCGCCAGGGCCGGAGCGCGCCGGCTCGCCGTCGCCGGACTGGTCACGGCGGCGATCGGAATGGCCGTCCCGGCCCTTTCCATGCACCCGGCGACCGTTGTGATCGGGACGGCGATCGCGGGCGCCGGAACCGGTGCGATGTTCGTCGTCGCGTCGGCGACGGCGCTCGGCCAGGTCGCTCCGCACGAAGCCGGAATCGCGTCCGGGATCGTCAGCACGTTCCACGAGTTCGGCGCGTCCATCGGGGCCGCCGTCATCTCCAGCGTCGCCGCGGCCAGCATCACCGGCGACACCCTCGACGGCTTCACGAACGGCTTCGTCCTGGCCGCGATCACCGCCGCGGTCGCCGCCTTCGCCGCCGCCGCACTCACCCCCGGCCGCCCCGCCCCGGCCTGACCGCGGGATAACAGCGGGGAAACGCGCGATGCCCTTGTATCGGCCCATGGCTCGATACACCGCATCACGGCGAACTGCACTCAAAGTTCTGGGCGGCACCGTCGCTTCTGGCGGCGCCGCCCTGACGTCCCTCGGCGGCGGGGTCTCCGCCGCCGCGTCCGAAGGGAGAACGGGCCGGATCCCGGAAGAACTGAAACCGGGAGGCACGTTGGACCGGCTCGCCGCCGACCTGGCGTCCAAGGACGAATTCTCCGGCTCCCTGCGGCTGACCTACCGGCGGAAGCCCGTACTGGCCCGGTCGTACGGAATGGCCGACAAGAAGACCGGCGTCCGCAACGGGATGGAGACCCGTTTCGGGCTCGGCTCGATCAGCAAGATGTTCACGGCCGTCAGCGTCCACAGCCTCGTCCAGCAGGGAAAGGTGAACTACACCGACAAGCTCGGTGCCCACCTGGACGGCTTCCCGGCGCACATCGCGGACAAGGTGACCATCCACCACATGTTCACGCACTCCTCCGGCCTCGGCGACTTCCACAACCTCCCCGGATACCGGGAGGCGTCCAAGACGTGGGACAGCGCCGACGAGGTGCTCAACGGCACCGTGGAGTTCATCCGGAAAATGGATCTCGCCTTCGAACCGGGAGCGGGGAGCACCTACAGCAACGCCGCGTACTGCCTGCTCGGAGCGATCGTGGCCGCGGTGTCAGGACGGTCCTACTACGACTACGTGAAGGAGCACGTCTTCGACGCGGCCCATATGCGCGACAGCGACTTCCTCACGAAGCCCGAATGGCGGGCCGACCCGCAGGCCGCCCACTGCTACTACAAGAGGCGCGGCGAATCCGAGTGGACCGACAGCCTCGAAGAGCACCCCTACATCCAACTGCCGGCGGGCGGGTCCTTCGCGACCTGCGCGGACATGGAACGCTTCGCGCACCACCTGCTGGAGGACGACCTGCTGGACGCGCCCTACACCAGCATGATGCTGAACCCCAAAATCCCCAATCCCAACGCCGGGTCCGAAACAACATTCCGCACCATGAAATTCGCGGGATACGGCTCGCTCACCCGGTTGTCCAACGACCAATGGATATACGGACACGGCGGCGGCAGCACCCTGGGGACGTCCGCCCACTTCGACGTCTACCCCGGCAGCGGCTGGGTCGTCGTCGTGCTCAGCAACTACCCGGACAAGGCCGCCGACCCCATCGCCGACCTGGCCCGCGACGTCATCCTCCAGCAGTGACCCCGGTCGTCATGAGCGTCACCCGGGCGGTGGCTGGATGTTCAGGTCGCAGAGGCGGCAGCCAAGCATTCCTTGGTAAATGCCGTGCTCCGGGCAGGGGGCCAGATATGCGGGGGGCGGCGGAACGCGCCAATCCTCCCGCGCCGCCGGGGTGACGACGGCGATGGGCGCGGGCCATCCGTCCACCATCGCGCGGTACCGGTGCAGGTAGTCCATCGCGAAGGGCGGGTCGTAGGCGAGAAGCTCCCAGCCGCGCCGGGTCATCGCCAGGTCGAGGACGCGCAGCAGGAATGCCTTCTCGGCCGGCCAGTCCGCGGTCCAGGGCAGGGAGTTCAGGTCGAACCCGTCTGTGCCCCGGCCGATGCGGTGCCCGTCCGCGAAGAGCAGCACAAGGTTCCTCTCCCAGGCGGACTCGGCGAGGACGCACCCGGCCAAGGTGACTGCATCGAGGAAGACATCGGTGCCGCCGTTGGAGAGGTGAAGCTCTCCCTCGAGAGTCCCCCGGGCTTGGAAAGTGTTCGACACACGACCCCCACTCGCCAACGCCTTCGCGACCATTCTGGCGGATCTCGTCTACATCCGGCGCTTGACTTTGACGCGCGGGTCAGGGGTTAACGTCTCCTCGCTCTTCCGGGTGTCGTGCCCGGATTCCAGTTCTTGAGGAGCGCCGGATGTCTTCTTTCTCTCGCGAGGTTCGGCTCATCGCCGTCCCTGACGGCCTGCCCCGGCCGGAGCACTTCGCGGTCGTCCAGGAACCGATGCCGGTGCCGGACGAGGGCCAGGTGCTGGTCCGCAACCGCTTCTTCCACGTGTTCCCGGCCCTCCGAACCTTGATCGGCGGCGGACTGAAAGGCACCCCCTTTCCGCCACTGCGTCCCGAAGACACGCTCTTCGGCGCGGCGATCGGCGAGGTCGTGTCGGCGCCGCCGTCCAGCGGCCTGCACCCCGGCGACCTCGTCAAACACTGGCTCGGCTGGCGCGAGTACGCCGCCGTCCCAGCCGAGCAGTGCGCACCCGTGGACGGCACGCTGCCCGACCCGGCCGCCCACCTGTCGCAGGCGCCGCTCGCGTACGCCGCGCTGACGCGGGACGCGCCGGTCCGTCCCGGCGACACCGTGTTCGTCTCCGGCGGCGCCGGCTCGGTCGGCTCGGTGGCCGGCCAGACCGCCCGGCTGCTGGGCGCGGGCCGGGTGATCGGCAGCACCGGCTCGTCCGGCAAGGCCGAACGCATGGTGTCCGAACTGGGCTACGACGCCACCGTGATCCGGGGCGCGGGGCCCATCGACGAGCAGCTCGCGAAGGCCGCGCCCGACGGCATCGACGTCTTCCTGGACAACGTGGGCGGCGAACAGCTTCAGGCCGCGATCGCCACGGCCCGCCCCGGCGCGCGGTTCGTCATCGTCGGGACGCTCGCCAAGCAGCTGTCCCCGGACCTCAGCGGCACCACGTCCCCGGTCGAGATCGACACGTTCCAGCTGATCGCCAAGCACATCGAAATGCGTGGCTTCGGCGGCCTGGACGGCACGCGCGCCGAACGCCTCGACGGCTGGCTGCGCTCCGGCGACCTCACCTTCCCGCACGCCCGCATCCCGGGCATCGATCAGGCGCCGCGCGCGTTGGACGAACTGATCAGCGGACGGCACCTGGGGGCGGTCGTCGTCGGACTCTAGGAGGACCCATGCGCATCGGCGACGCCGCGGCGGCGGCAGGCACGACCCCGCGAGCCCTGCGGTTCTACGAACAGCGCGGCCTGCTGCCACCGCCGTCCCGCACCGCCGGCGGACAGCGCCGCTACGGGCCGCGCGAGGTGGCCCGCGTGCTGACCATCCGCCGCCTGCTGTCCATGGGCCTGACCATCGAGGACCTGCGCGGCTGCGCCGAACGCCTCCACCTCCTGGACGGCGACGCACTGCCGCCCTACGACAGCTCCGGCTGCACCAGGACCACCGGCATAGCCGCGAACCGCCTGGAGATCCTGAACACCGAGATCGCCCGCCTGACGGCCCTCCGCGACCAGCTCGCCGCCCAGATCGGCACCCCCGCCGAAGACGCGTCCCTCCACGCTCACTAGCGGCCGGCGGCCGGCGGCCGGAGGCGCACGGGCGCATCGCGGTTGCTCGACGGCCAGGACTTCGACTGACTATGACCATGACAGTGCTGGAGACAGAGCGGCTGATCCTGCGTCCCCTGACGGGGGACGACTTCGACGACTACGCGGCGATGATGGCCGACCCCCAGGTAGCGGACGGGCTGGCGGAGCCGGTCGGCCGGTCCGCGGACGACGCATGGCGGAGCCTGGCGGTCTTCATCGGGCACCGCGAGATCCGCGGCTACTCCCACTGGGCGGTGGTCGAGCGGGCGACGGGCGAGTTCGCAGGACGCGCGGGCCCCTGGCGGCCGCACGGGTTCCCGGGCCTCGGGGTCGGCTGGTGCCTCGCCCGCGCGCACTGGGGCAAGGGCTACGCCACCGAGGCCGCCCGCGCCGCCATCGCCTACTGCTTCGCCGGCTTGGACGCCGACGAGGTGATCTCCGTCATCCGTCCAGGCAACACGCGGTCCGTGTCGGTCGCCGAACGCATCGGACACCGCCTCCTCCGCGAAATCGACTACAAGGGCGGCCCGGCCCTCGTCTACGGCCAGCGAAGGGGAGAGTCACCGCACTCTTGACCCTCACACCGTGTCAGGCGGTCGATTCGCGGCCAGCCGGCCCGAGCCGGTGTTTCGCTTAGTCATCGAGCTCGGGGAGTTCGCGCCCGCATACCTTCTCGGCGGCTTTCTTCGCCGCCTTCCATCGCTTGTCCGGCGGGCCTAGGTCGACCACGACGCCGGGCCCAGGCTTGTTCTTCGCGACGAATCGCGCTACCGCCGTGCTGGCGGACGCCCATTCCGTCAATGCAGGCTGCAGGTTCACAGGGGCCTGCGGCGCGAGCAAAATCAGCTGCCTGGCGAAGTCCCGGTATGTCTTCGCGACATCGGCCCCTATCTCGGTCTTCTCCTTATTCCTGCCGGCGACGGCCAGGGCTGCGGCGAACAACTGACTGTTCGCCACGGTGGAGACCGTCTGGCAGCTCGCGTCAAGGCTGGACGTGGTCGCCGCTGAGGAACCGGACGGAGACGGGGTGGCCGTCCGCGACGCTCCTTGCTGCCCGCCTTGGTCGGAGGACTTGCCGGAGCACCCGGTCAGCACGAGCCCCGGCACCATGGCCAGACAAAGGACCGTCTTTCTGTTCACGAGACCCTCGATTCGTTCCATCGTGCCTCTACGTCCCTGTCTGACTCCGATACGCATCGTATGGTTCGCCCTCGGGACCGGTCCCGGCCGATACGCCGCTCAAAGGCCCGGGCATTCGCCTGGCATGCGCGGACTACCGAAACGCGCCGGGTCATTCACCGGTTTCCCCGTCGATCAGCTGGCGCGCGATATCGAGGTGCCCGACGTGGCGCGCGTACTCCTGGAGCAAATGGAAGAGGATCCGTCCGAGCGAGGGGGCCTGGTCGGACGTGCGGAAACGGCCGCCGAGGCCGGCCGCGTCGGACAGTTCGGCGCCCGCCGCCAGGTCGCGCGCCTTCCTGACCTCCTGCCGGTAGGCGTCCAGCACCTGTGCCGTGGGCCGGTCGTCCGGGATGTTCCATTCGGCCTCGTCCCCGCCGGACGGATAGGCGAGGACGTCTTCGGCGGCGAACCCCCAGCGCATCCACCTGCGCTCCACCCAGCCGAGGTGCTGGACCAGCCCGAGCGGCGACCAGCCCACCTGCTCGACCGGCGTGCGGAGCCGCTCGTCGGACAGGCCGGAGATCTTCCGCATCAGCGCCTCGCGATACCACTCCAGATACCCGAGAAGAAGCTCGCGGGGATCCGACACATCGACACCCGGGCCATCGAGTAGCGCGGGAACCCGCTCGGAAGGCGTCTGCACCCACCGAACCTAACCCGTTCCGGCCTGGCCGCCGGATGATCCCAGGTCGAGCATGGTCAGCGGGACGACCCCGTCCGCGCGTGGGGCACTCAAACGAACATCTGCGTCTGTACGAGATAGAGTCGGCCCGTGCTGAGCGGGGACGTGATCACGGGGCGGTACCGGCTCGACGCGGAGATCGGCCGGGGCGGGATGGGGATCGTCTGGGGAGCGCACGACCAGTCCTTGGAACGCCGGGTGGCGATGAAGCGGCTGCAGGTCCCCGACGACCTGGCCGAGGAGGACCGGGACGCCCTCAAGGGCCGGTTCCTGCGGGAGGCCCGCGCCGCCGCGGGACTGGACCACCCGTCGATCATCAACGTCCACGACGTCATCGAGGACGATGACGGCCCGTGGATCGTCATGCAGTACGTCCAGGGGCGCTCCCTTGAGCAGATCGTCCGCGCCGGCGGACCGCTCCCCGTCGCACGGGCCGCACAGGTCGGGCTCGCTCTGCTGGACGCGCTGGACTGCGCACACGAAGCGGGCATCCTGCACCGCGACGTCAAGCCCGCCAACGTTCTGATCGCCGATGACGGCCGTGTCGTCCTGACCGACTTCGGGATCGCGGCGGTGTCCAACGCCACCGCCTACACCAGGACGGGCGGGTTCGTCGGGACGCCCGTCTTCATGGCCCC
This sequence comes from Actinomadura darangshiensis, assembly GCF_004349235.1. Classification (GTDB taxonomy): domain Bacteria; phylum Actinomycetota; class Actinomycetes; order Streptosporangiales; family Streptosporangiaceae; genus Spirillospora; species Spirillospora darangshiensis. Next base: position 14,993 of record NZ_SMKY01000110.1, read on the forward strand.
CGAACGGTTCCGGACCGGTACGCCGGGCCCACCATCGGATCTGTGGTCGCTGGGGGCGACGCTGTACATGGCGGTGGAGGGCCATCCGCCCTTTCAGGCCGATGAACTGGAGGTCCTCATCGGCCGGCTCCTCATGGGAGACGACCCCGCTTTCGTCCGATCCGGCGCCCTGGAACCGGTCCTCAGGGGCCTTTTGGAAAGAGACCCGGGCAAGCGCTGGGACTCACGGCACGCCACGCAAGGATTGAAGGCCGTCGAGGACGGGCGAACTCCCACAAGGCCGCTCGTGGCAACACCCAGGAAGTCTCGGCAAGGCGTGCTGGTCATCGCGGGCCTTCTCGTCCTCGTCCTTGCCGGAGTGGGGGTGAGCGTCCCTTTCCTGCTGCCGTCCGACTCGGGCCCCAAGGACGAGTTCGAGTCCATTCCGGATGCCTGCGCCATCGTCCGGAACGGCCCCGTCCTCACCGAACTGATGTCCAACCCGAAAGTCTCAGAGATCCTCGACTGGGGCCCCTACCAAGACCATGACGATGCGGACGCCTGCACGTGGTCCGACGTCGTCAGAGACGAGGACACGTTCCGGACGGTCGACGGCACGTTCGCGATCCGTGCCAGCCTCCCCCGGAGATCGACGGTGGCCGGACTGCCGCACTGGACCAAGGTCCCCGGCCTCGGAGACGCCGCGGTCCGGGAATCGAAGGGCGGCGACGGACAGAGCGACTGGCACAGCGAAAAGATCATCTTCACCCTGCGCAACGCCGAAATAGGCGTCTACCTCAGCGAGAGCCCCGACAAGCGCACCGACGCCGAACGCCAGACGAGAGTCCTTCACATCGCCGAGATCATCGAAAGAGCACTCACCGAAACCCTCTGACCCCCTCCAAGCAGCCCGACACACCAGAGTCGTCCCAGATCTGCGCGAACAAATCGCGAGCGGCTTCACGCTGACCTCGGTGGTGATGCAACTCCACCGCCTGGCCGATCCGGGTCAGCGTCGGGTCGGTGGTCATCAGCGATCACCCTAGTCACCGGACATGCCGATGCCTCACCGGCGCCACGGGAGGCGGCGTCCACCGGCCTGCCCGCCTCCCGTGGGCCCGGTCTCACGCGGGCGTCGCGCCGGCGTCGGTGGTGCCGCTGCCCTCGTAGGAGCCGAGGTCCTGGATCAGGTCGTTCAGTTCGGGGTGGTCCTTGAACCGGTCCCGGTGGACTTTGTCGATCTTGTCGGCGATCTGGGGGTCCGGGTCGTCGGTGAGGTCCATGGAGACCATGTTGGTGACCAGCGGCAGGCCGGCCGAGTCGATCTCGCGGTGCAGCGGGTCGTACATGTAGACGCGGTAGGCGTCGATGTCCTTGACCGCGTACATGGCGCCGTACTGGAACTCGCCGCCGACATCGCGGCCGACCATGAAGTACTCGACGACGTCGAGCTTGTCGCCCAGCTCGCGCATCAGGCCGAGCGCGTGCTGGACCTGGTCTTCAGGCGCGTCCGGCTTCACGGCCATCCGGACCTGGTGGTAGATCACGACGGTTCTCCTCTACGGTGAGCTTGATGCAACGACTTGTCGCGTTAGCAAACCGTAGCCACCACGAGGATTTAACGCAACAACTTGACGCATTAGACGCCGCCGGACCGGCCGGGTCAGGGGCGCTGGGCGCCCGCGATGACCAGGGCGGCGGTCTGCCGCAGGAAGTCGTCGGTGAGGGGCCGCCCGAGCATGAGCCAGCGCAAGTACAGCGGGCCGGTGGCGGCTTGGACGAGGAAGTCCGGATCGGTGTCCGCGGGGAGGTCGCCGCGCTCGACCGCCCGCGCGAAGATCTGCCGCGACAGGTGGAAGCGGGCGTGCCAGATCTTGTCCAGGGCTTGCCGCAGCCCGTCGTTGTCGGCCGTCCGGGGGCCGGTCTCCCTGATCAGGGCCGTGATCCATGGGCTATCGAAGCCGCGGCGGACCTCGCGAAGGAAGCAGAGCAGGTCCTCCAGCAGGTCGCCGGTGTCCGCGGGAGGCGAGACCTCGGCCTGCCGGGCCGTGAAGGCGGCGGCCACGAGGCTCGGCTTGTCGCCCCAGCGCCGGTAGATCGTCGCCCGGTTGACCCCCGCCCGCTCGGCGACCACCTCGATGCGCAGGGCGGCGTAGCCGACGTCGCCGAGCTCCGCGATCGTGGCGTCCAGGACCGCCGTCGCGGTACGGGCCGTACGCCCTCCGGGCCGCATGGTCGCCGCATCGCTCTGGAGCGGTTCGGCCTGGTCGGCGGGCTTGTCATGCATCCCCGAACGCTACCAAACGCATCAATGTGTTGCACTTAGCGCTCATGTCGCGGTGAGGTGGGCCATCAAATGCGCGGGGGCGTCCTCTTGGAGGAGGTGACCGGCTCCCTCGATCCAGTGGAGCTCGGCGTGCGGGATCCTCTCATGCAGCCACTCGGCGTACTGCGGGGGGAGGATGCGGTCCTCACGGCCCCAGATGAGGCGCACCGGCAGCGAGATCTCGTCCAGCAGATGCTCGTACTCGGCCGTGTCCACCTCCCTGATCTGGCTGTACTGCCGGTAGAACGCGGCCTGCCCCTCGGCGCCCCGCCACGGCGCAAGGAAGGCATCGAGGACCCCTGGCCGGAAACCGATGTGCGTGGCGTGGCGCAGATGGCTGGCCACCAGCGCCTCGTGGGCGTAATCGGGCAGCTGACGGAAGACCTCGGCCTGCTCCAGGATGAGCTGGAACAGCCCTCTCTCCCACTGGCCCCCGCTCACCACGTCGAAGAGGGTGAGATCCCCGTAGTCCGCCCCTTCCAGCAGCAGTGCCCGCAGCGTGACCGCTCCGCCGATGTCGTGGGCGACGACACTCGCGCCGGAGAGTCCCCAGTGGTCGAGAAGTCGACTGAAGTTCCTGGCGTGAGCAGCCAGGCTGAGGTCTTGGCCCTCGCGTTGGTCGGACTGCCCGAACCCCAAGTGGTCGAAGACGAAGACCTTGCGGGTCAGCGCCAGCGCCGGCGCGATGTCCCGCCACAGGTAGGACGAGTACGGGGTGCCGTGTACGAGCACGACCGGGTCCCCGCTGCCCATGGCCGCCCACCGCACGACCCCGTCCGGTGTCCGGAACTCTTCGCCCAGCCTCCAGTCCACGATCACCCTCCCGCTGGATCGGATACGCCACTAACCGCCATCCCCGCCGATGCACCCGCCATGCCGTGCCGTCGCCCTCGTCCCGCGAGACCCTGAGGCAGAAACGTGCTCAGTGTCGATCGCGCCGGTGCATCGCCCACCGGACGGCCGCGTCGACGACCGCCCGCCCCCACGGGTGGGCGGGCGTCCAGAACGCCTCCAGCCACGTCGTGGCCAGCAGCCGGGCGTAGTAGTCGACCACCACCGGGTCAGCGTCCCGCCACGCGCCCAGATCACCTACGGCGGCCTCAGCGTCGTTCGGACTGTGGCCGCACGCGATGAGGTTGACCACCAGGTCGGCCGGGTTCACCAACGGCGCCCCGCGGGACGCCATCCCCCAGTCGACCAGCCGCGCACCCGTACCCGTGATCAGGACGTTCCCGGCGTTCAGGTCGGTGTGCAGCAGCGCCGTCCCGGCGATCCGGGGCAGATGCTCAGGAACCACGGCGTAGTCGGACCATCGGCCCTCGAACCACACCACGTCCACGTCGGCAGGCACTTTCAAGCCGTCCACCGTCGCGAGGGCATCGAGGACGGCGGGCAGGTCCCGTGAGCCGGGCGTGTAGTCCGCGCGCCGTCCCTCCACATGCTCGAACCCGAGCAGCCGCCACCCACCGGCTTCGAGGTCGCACACCAGAGCAGGGGCGACCGCGAGGACGTGCGGGTTCACGGCCGCCTCGCGAGCAAGTTGCACGGCCGCGCGCTCGTTGGCCAGGGGCGCGCCCTTGAGGAAACCCTCCCGGTGCCGAGGTGGGCGACAACGGCGAGCGCGGAGCGGCGCCCTTCGCCGACCTGCTCAACGTTCACCAGCGAGCCCAACTCATGCTGGACGGCGTCGCGCGCGTCGCCCGGCAGGCTCTCCCACCCGATGCGCTCCATGGCTTGGACCCCTGTGCCTGCTCTATGGCCTTGGCCCCGCCCTACATCCGCCCTACAGCTCCCTCTTGAGCTGGACGAGAAGCTCCCGCCAGGCTTCAGCGGTAAGAACTAGGCGCGGCCCATCCGGGGCCTTGGAGTCGCGGACGCCGACCACCGGATCGTGGTAAGGAGACAGGAGCGCACACTCGACGCAGTTCTCCGGCTGGCTGCCGCTATGGCTGCTCTTTCGCCAGTGGGTCACCTGATGGTCCTCTCGGCCACGGCGGTTTGGTGGTCCCGTATTGCCTGTTGTATCCGCTCGCGGCTCTCGGTCTCGGGGAGGGCAACCTGGCACAGTCCCGCCTGCACCTCTCGGTACGCTGCAACGTCCTCGTCCTCTTCGATGAAGACTCGCCGCCGGAATCCGTCCATGGTCACGATGGGGAAGTTCCCTGCCTCAACGTGCAGGATCCCGAAGGATCCGTCAACCGCGGGATTCCTGGTGGCGGTGAACGGCAGGATCAGCAGTTCGATGTTCGGTCGCTCAAGCTGATCAAGAAGATGCCTGAGCTGGGCGATCGTGACTTCACTTCCGCCCGTCCATTGGCAGACCGCTGCCTCACCGATCACGGTCTTGAGCGACAGGGGATCAGGTCTTGTGAGCGCCTCCTGACGCGCCATGCGGTATGCCACCGCCCGGTCGATGTCGCTTTCACCGCTGTTGGGGACGGACATCATGACGGCGCGTGCGTACTCAGGCGTTTGAAGGAGTCCTGGGATGAGGTCGGTGTGATAAGTGAAGAGTTCGGAAGAATCCTGTTCGAGAAGGACATACTCGCCGTAGTTCGGGCCTTCTCCGGGAAGCTTGTGGCGTCTGATCCAGTCACCGGAACGGCCATCGGTGGCCAGGCCCACCAGCGCGGATCTCAGGTCGTCGCCCTCCTCGATGCCATACATCATCAGGATGTATTTGACCTCGTGGACACGGGCGACGACCTGGGCGTTCTCCATTCGGCTGATGGCGCTCTTGGACATGCTGAGGAACGCGGCGGCCTGGTCGAGGGTCAGGCCGCGGTCTTCGCGGATCTTGCGTAGTTGGACGCCGAGTCGCCGTCGGCGAACGGTCGGGGGTCGTTTCGCCATAGCACTGAGTGTGATGGAGTGACAACAATCTGTCATGCTGCTTCTCGGATTGGGGATATCCCGCTTTTCCTAAGTCCCGGAGGGGCCGTCTCCCCCTCTCAGTGAAGGCGGTTGTGCGGTCTCACCTGGGGTTTCATGCTTGCGGGCGTCGCTTACACGAGGGAGTGAAGCCATGACGCACTGTGAGTCGGGGCCCGAAGAGATGCGGCTGCTCGGGACGATCACGATGCCCGGGGTGGCCCGGTCCGCGCAGGCGGCGCGGGCGTTCGTGCGGGGCATCGCGCCGCCTATGGACATCGCGGCCATGGACGACATCGTGCTTTGCGTGGACGAGTTGGTGGCCAATGCCGTCGAGCACACCGCGTCCGGTACGGGCGGCCAGGTCACCGTTGTGGTGAGCGCTCGGGAGGACGTGTTGCGCGTGACCGTCCTCGACCAAGGCGGTACCCAGGAGCAGCCCTGCGTCCGAACTGAGTCCTGCTCGGAGGACGGTCGCGGCCTGCTTCTCGTCGACGCCCTCTCCAAGAGCTGGGGCTCGCATCCCGCGTTGAAAGGCACCGCCGTGTGGGCGGAATTTCATGCGGTGACCGGCTTCCCCGCCGTCTAATGCGTAACATCGCCGGATAGGTCCAAGAGATCACCGCGCTCGGCCGGGCTTCCGCCTGTGCGGTACCCGACGTCGAGCGGTAGGGCAGCGGACTGATGAAACGTGGCCTGGTGTGGAAGATCCCTGTCGGCGTACTGCTGCTCGGCCTGGCGGAGTGGGGGCTGCTGGCCGCCCCGAGTACCCGGCTGATCGGTATGGTCCTGCTGGCCGTGCTGCTGGGGTTCTTCATCACCCTCGGCCTCATGGGCTTCACGGTCGGCATCGTGCTCGGCCCCCTGATCGAGCGGTGGGGCCTGCGCGGGTTCGTCCTGGCCGGCGTATGCGTGTCCGTGGGCGTGCTGGCGATGATCGGCTCGGTCGAGCGCGCCCGGCCCGGATACGTCTGGAAGTACGGCGAGCCCACGCAGGTCACGATTTCCCGTGACACATCGTGCACGCTGTCCGGATACAAATGCTACGGCTCGTGGACGTCCGCCGGCAGGACGGTGGGGGGCGCGGTCACCTTCTCCCGGGAGGAGTACCACGCGCCCGAAGACGACGGTTCCTATCGCTTGCGGGCACGCGCACTGGATAACCGGGCCGCTTCCGCTGGGCTCCACATCGATCCCGCGAGTTCCGTGGCACTCGGCAAGATCCCCGCATGGATCGGCTGGGGTGCGGGCGGAGTAGGTCTGGCCGCCGTCGCGGTCGCGATGCTCACCGCGAGAAAGCCCTCGCCACCTGACAGGTAGGGCACCCCAGTCATCTGACAGATGAGCGGGCCCGGTCGGGCTTCGTAGCTTCGTTCACGTCAACGAGCTACGAGGAGAGACCAATGAACAAGGCACCGTTGCGCGTCGCGATCATCATCGGGAGCACGCGGGAGGGACGGTTCGGGCCGACCGTGGGGCGCTGGTTCACCGAGCTGGCCCGGCAGCGGGACGATCTGATCGTCGATGTGGTCGACGTGGCGGACGAGCCGCCGCCGGCCGCGCTCGGCGCGAAGACGTCCGAGAGGTTCGCCGACGTCACCGAGAAGCTGAGCCGGGCCGACGCCTTCGTCGTGGTGACCTGCGAGTACAACCACAGCTTCCCCGGCACGCTGAAGAACCTGATCGACACCCACTTCTACGAGTGGCGCGCGAAGCCGGTCGCGTTCGTTTCGTACGGGGGCCTCTCGGGCGGGCTGCGGTCCGTCGAGCACCTGCGGGGCGTCTTCGCCGAGCTGCACGCGGTCACGATGCGCGACACCGTGAGCTTCCACGCGCCGTGGAACTGGTTCGGGAGCGACGGCCGGCCGAACGACGCGGAGGGCGCCGAGGCGGCGGCCAAGGGAATGCTCGACCAGCTCGGCTGGTGGGGGCACGCGCTGCGCGAGGCGCGGGCCGTCCGCCCGTACGGGGCCTGAGGTGACCGCGATCGCGGAGGCCCCGCCGCAGGTCAGGGCCAAGCCGATGGCGATCGTGCTCGTGCTGGTCCTCGGCTCGATCATGATCACGCTGGACACGACCGTCGTGGCCGTCGCCATCAACCGCCTGTCGCAGGACTTCCAGGCGCCGCTCGGCACGATCCAGTGGGTCGTGACCGGCTACTCGCTGGCGCTCGGCGCGATGATCCCGTCCAGCGCGTGGGCCGTCGGACGGTTCGGGGCACGCCGCCTGTACCTCGTCGCCATCGCGGCGTTCGCGGCCGGGTCGGTGCTCGCCGGCCTGGCGTGGAACATCGAGTCGCTGATCGCGTTCCGGGTCGTGCAGGGGTTCAGCGGCGGGCTGGTGATGCCGGTCGGCATGACGATCCTGCTGCGCGCCGCCAGGCCCGAGGAACTCGGGCGGCTGATGAGCACGCTCGGCCTGTCGATCCTCGTGGGCCCGCTCGCCGGCCCCATCCTCGGCGGCTGGCTGATCGACGAGGTGTCGTGGCGGTGGATGTTCTTCGTGAACCTGCCCGTCGCCGCGGCGGTGGTGGCGCTCGCGTCGCGGCTGTTCCCGCGGGACGTCCCGGCGGAACGCAAACGGCTGGACGTCCCCGGGCTGCTGACGCTCTCGCCCGGCATCGCCGCGCTGCTCTACGGAGTGACGGAAGGCGGCGACCGCGGCGACTTCGGCTCGGCGGGCGTCCTGGTGCCGCTGTTCGCGGGCGCAGTGCTGATCGTCGCGTTCGCCGGGCGGGCGCTGACGGCCCGCGACCCGCTGATCGATCTGCGCGGGTTCCGGGACCGGACGTTCGCCGCCGCGACCGGCACGCTGGCCCTGTTCTCGTTCGGCTACTTCGGGACGATGCTGCTCCTCCCGCTGTACCTGCAGGTCGTCCGGGGGGAGAGCGCGACGATGGCCGGGGTCCTCGGCATCCCGTTCGCGTTCGGTTCGGGGACGGCGATGCAGGTCGCGGGCCGGATCGTCGACCGGGTGCCGCCGGGGCGGCTCGTCCCGGTCTCGATCGCGACCGCGTTGACCGGGTTCGTCCTGTTCATAGTCCAGCTCAGCGCGGACGCTTCCTACTGGGGCCTGTGCGCGACGATGCTGCTGATGGGCGCGGGCGGCGGCGCGACGATGATGCCGGCGATGACGGCCGCGACCCGCGGCCTGGCACACGACCGGGCCCCGGCGGCGAGCGCGACCGTCAACCTGATCAACACGATGTCGGGGGCGGTCGGGTTGGCGGTGGTGTCGGTCGTCCTGTCCACGCTGATGAGCGACCTGGTGCCGGACGGGGAGGGCGGCGCGCTCCAGGCCGTCCACAGGCTGGGGACGGCGGGGATCGCGGAGCCGCTGGCGGACGCGTTCCAGCACACCTACATGTTCGCGACCGGGCTGCTGGCCCTGGCGCTGATCCCGGCGCTGCTGCTGCCGCGCCGGTCCGCCGAATGAGGCAGGCCCCCGGCCGCGACGGCCGGGGGCGCGCGTGAGAGCCCGGGGACGCCGGCCGGTCCGCGGGGTCTCGCGTCCTCAGCGGGCGGGCGGAATGTTGTGGTTCAGCCGGAACATGTTGGACGGGTCGTACGCCGCCTTCAGCTCGGCGAGCCGCCGGTAGATCTCGGGCTCGTAGGACGCCCGCACCTCCTCCGGCGTCGCGTTCGCCCCGAAGAGGAAGTTCAGCAGCCGGCCGGACGCCTTCGCCCCCAGCGTGTCGCCGACCCGGTCGTGCAGCGCCTCGACGGAGACACCCGGGTCCAGCTTCGACAGCACGCCGACGAGGTACCGGGCGCCGCGGTTGCCGACCGCGTTGGGGGCGGGCTTCGCCATCGCCCCGCCCAGGTGCCGGATCTCCAGGATCGCCCGGTCGGGCGCCCCCGGACCCACCAATCCGAGCAGGTCGCCGACCGTCTCCGCGTCCAACTCGTTCAGGACGACGTTCGTCGCGTGGTACGCCATCGGCACGGGCGGTTCGTTGTGGATCGTCGCGGACGCGGTGTACGGCATCTCGTCCACCGTGTCGATCAGCCGGGGGCCGATGGCGCGCAGCGGGGCGATGAGCCGTTCCCCGTCGTCCCCCACATACGCGATGCGGACATGCGCGACATGCCGCCCGCGCAACGGCGCCGGGAAGACCGGGATGTCCGGGACGGGCATCAGCGCGACCGACGAGGTCATCGCGTCCGGCACGGTCGCCGACCAGGTCCGCCATACCTCCAGGACGGCCGGGACTTGCTCGGCGTCGAAGTACAGCCCGCCCCCGTACAGGCGCGCGACCGGCACCAGCCCGATCTCCAGGCTCGTCACGACGCCGAAGTTCGCCCGTCCGCCGAGGAGCGCCCAGAACAGGTCGTCGCCGGGCGTGACGTGACGCGCCCGGCCGTCCGCCGTGACGACGTCGATCGAGCGGACCTGGTCGGCCGCATACCCGTACAACCTGGACAGCAGGCCGACGCCTCCGCCCAGCGTGTACGACACGGCACCGACACCCGGGGACGATCCGGACAGCGGCGCCAGCCCGTGCTTCCCCGCCTCCTCCACGACCTGCCCCCAGCGGACGCCCGCCTCGATCCACGCGGTGCGCGCCTCGGGGTCGACGCGCAGGCCGGTCATCCGCCGCGTGCTGATCAGCAGCCCGCCGGCGGCGGCGAGCGGCAGCCCGTGACCGGTGTTCTGGACGGCCACGGGCAGCCCGTGCTCGGCCGCGTGCCGGACGGCGGCGGCCACGTCGTCCGCGTTCACCGCGCCGACGATCACGCTCGGACGGTGCGGATCGGCGGTCTGGAACCCCGTCCGCTCGTCGTCGTAACCGTCGGCTCCGGGCTCGAAGACCGGCCCCTCGATTGTGTCCAGCATGGCGACCCCCTCTTGGACGTTCTCGCTGCCCACCCCCATATTGGTCAGCGAGCAGCGAGAAGTCCAAGAGATAGATCTTCTACCTGTAAGCAGTGATGCTTATAGCTCAGATCTCCTTCAGGAAGCCCGAGTCGACCACGAATTCGGCGCCGGTCGTGCTGCCGGAACGCGGCGACGCCAGCAGCGCCACCACGTCCGCGACCTCCTGCGGGTCGGCGAGACGGCCGGTGGTGAGCGCCATCATCTGGGCCGCGCCACCGTCCAGCACCGCGTCGCGGTCGGACCCGGTGGCCCCGGCGATGATGTCGGCGGCACCGCCCTCGTCCGTCCACCACGGGGTCCGGACCGGGCCCGGCGAGACCGTGTTGACCCGGATGCCCTGAGGCGCGAACTCCTCCGACAAGCCCTTCGCCACATTGTTCAGCGCAGCCTTCGCCGCGTTGTAGTCGGAGTTCATCGGCCCGGGACGCCGCCCGTTCACCGACGACACGTTCACGATCGCCGCCGCGTCGCTCTTCAGCAGGTGCGGAATCGCCGCCCGCACCGCCCGGACGACGCCGAACACGTTGAACTCGAACATGTCGCGCCAGTCGTCGTCCGACGGCGTCTGGAAGCCGAAACGCGGCAGCGTCGCGCCCGGGGGCGGTCCGCCCGCGTTGTTGACCAGGACGTCGAGCCCGCCGAACACCTCGACGGCCCGCTCCACGGCGAGCGCCGGGGCGTCCGGGTCCATCAGGTCGGCCGCCACGTGCACCAGGTTCGGGCCGGCGAGCGCGTCCAGCTCCGCTCCCGCCTTGCGCGACACGGCGACGACCTTGGCGCCCTCGTCCAGCAGTGTCCGCGTGACCGCGAGCCCGATCCCCTTCGACGCCCCGGTGACGACCGCGACCCGTCCAGCCAGACGCATGTCCATGACTTTCCCTCTCATAGGACGGCACGCCCGCACCGGACGCGCCTCGCCCCCATAAAC
>NZ_SMKY01000111.1 GCF_004349235.1 Actinomadura darangshiensis
CTTGACGTTCATGTTCGGGTGGTCGAGGCAGCCGGCGATCGCGGGCGCGGCCCAGTCCGCACCGGCCTCGGCCAGCGCGAGGACCGCCTGCCGGACGGTCTGCGCATCGCCGGCGGCCGTGAGCGGGACCAGGCTCGCCGACAGGGCCCGCGCGTCCCCGCCGTCCAGGGCGAGGATCGCGATCGCCCGCGCCCTGACATGCCGGTCCCGGTCCCGCAGCAGCCGGTGCACGCGCGCCCTCGCCCGGCGGTACGGGGCCCGGCGCAGGACGTCCAGCAGCGCCGCCCGCTCGGCCGGCCCGAGCCCCGGACGTTCCAGCAGGCCGAGGACCATGTCCGCGACCAGGGCGTTCCCCGCCTCCGCCGCGTCGGCGGCGTCCAGCAGGCAGCGCGGCCGGAGGGCACCGCGCCGCAGCAGCCTGCCGCCCAGTTCGGCGACGGCCGCGACGATCTCGTCCGGGACGGGCTCGCCGCCCTCCGACGCGACACGGAGCAGCAGGTCGGCGATGGCGGGGAGGGTCGTCGCGTCACCGTTCGCGGCCAGCCTGCGGAGGGCGGCGCCCGGTTCGCCGGGGTCCGGGTTCGCGCGGAGCACCGCGAGTTCCCGCCCGTCGGGCCCGCCGAGGTCGTCCGCGATCCGCCGGGGCAGGTCGCGGGGATCGAGACGCTCCAAGACCGTCCGCCGCAGGCCGGCGTCGCCGCCGAGGTGCCAGAGGATCTCCAGGGCGCGATGCCGGAACGGCCTGAGGTGCGGGACGACATCGCCGCCGGCCAGGCCCAGCCCATCGCGCAGGACCGCGGCCGTCCGGGTGCCGCCCACGGCTTCGAGGGCGCCGAGCGCCTCCCGGGGTGAGCGGGGCAGCAGTTCCAGGACGGTCTCCTCCGCCGCCGCGTGCCGGAGCCGGCGGATCGCCCGCAGATGCGGCGCGGGGTCGTCGGCGACGCTCGCCAGGCCGGTGATGGCGTCGCCGATCCCGAGGTCCGGGGCGCCCTGCTCGTCGAGCGCGACCAGCAGGTCCAGGCGGCGCGGCAGGTTCCCGTCCCCGGCCGTCAGCTCCTTCAGCGCCTCGTGCCTGCGGGGATAGAGGATCACGGCGAGGTCCCCGGCGGGGACGCCGTGGTCGGCGAGGGCGAGGCCGACGATGGCCGGGACGTCCCGCCCGGCCGGGAAGTGGCCGCGCCGGTGCAGGCCGGCGAGGCAGGTGACGGCGGGGCCCGCGAGCAGCAGCGGATCCCGGGCGGCGGTGGTGACGATCTCGCCCACGTCCTCGCGGGTCGCGAGATCACCGAGAAGCTCCAGGCAGCGCCGCCGCAGCGCGGGCTCGCGCCGGGGATCGGCGGCGAGGCCGGCGAGGAGATCGCGATGGCCGTGCCGGGCGGCGACCTCGATCGCGACGCCGGCGGGCCCGGCCTCCAGGAGGCGGCGCATCCGCCCGTGCGGGAGCGGGTCGAGCACCGCCCACGGAGCGGCGAGTTCGCCCAGCGCGTCCGGGACGTCGCGGGCGAGCCCTTCGACGATCGTCCGCGCGGCGGCGGCGGGAAGCAGGCCCGCCCGCAGCGCCTCCCGGGTGATCCGGAACGCCTCGGCCCGGAGCACGCCGTCGGGGCGCCCCGCGAGGTGGCGGGCGAGCTCTTCCGGGTCGTCCACGCCGAGCGCGCTGATGCGGCGCACCGCCTGGTAGAGCGATTCCCCTGCGGGCTCCTCCAGGGCCGCGGCCGGACGGCCGGCGATCCGGGCCCGCAGCCGCTCGACGCGGACGGGGGCCGGCGAGTCCGGGGGCGGCGCGGCGGGCATGGAGCCGATCCTAGGCATCGGCGAGGATGGAGGGATGGACGAGGTACCTGAGGACTGGGAGCGGGCGCTCGCGATCGTGGCGCACCCCGACGACCTGGAGTACGGGACGTCGGCGGCCGTCGCCAAGTGGACGGGCCAGGGCAAGGCCGTGACGGAGGTGCTCGCCACCCGCGGCGAGGCGGGCATCGACTCGATGGACCCGGACGAGGTCCGCCGGATCCGCAGCGCCGAGCAGATCGAGGCGGCGCGGATCGTCGGCGTCGACACCGTCGAGTTCCTCGACCAGCCGGACGGCATGCTGGAGTACGGGCTGCCGCTGCGGCGCGCCCTCGCCGCCGCGATCCGGTGGCACCGGCCCGAGGTGGTGCTGTCGGTGAACTTCCGGGAGACCTTCCCCGGCGGCGGCTTCAACATGGCCGACCACCGGGTGCTCGGCCTCGCCGTCGCGGACGCGATCCGGGACGCGGCCAACCGGTGGGTGTTCCGCGACCTCGACCTCGTACCGTGGCAGGGCGTCCGGTTCGCGCTGTTCGGCGGATCTCCGCAGGCCACGCACTACGTGGACGTCACCGGGCACCTGCGCGCAGGCGTCGACTCGCTGCGTGCGCACCGCGTGTACTTCTCCAACCTCGGCGCCGGGTTCGACGCGGAGGCGTTCCTCACCGGCATGGCCGAGACCGGCGGGCGGGCCGCCGGCGTCGAGCACGCGATGACGTTCGAGATGATCGGTTAGCGGCGGGCGTTCGGCCGCTTGCCCTTGTTGTGCTTGCTGCGCTTGCGGGCACGGCGTTTGCGCGTCTTCTTCGACATGTCCCGATTGACCACCCGCGGGGCGTCCGTGGCAAGGGCCCGGCCGCGCGCAGGCGGCAAAAACCCGCCCGGCCGCACGTCCGAAACGGCGTGCGGCCCGGCGGGTGAAATTCAGGGTCAGCGCACCTCGGTGATCTCGGGGCCGCGCTCGAAGGGGTCGAAGGTCTGCACGCCTTCTTCGTCCTCCTCGTCGCCGCCCTCGCTGAACTCCTTGGGGATCTGCAGCTCCAGCAGGTCGCGGGGCGGCATCGGGGCGTCGCCGCGGTGCACGACCACGCCGCGCAGCACGTCCTCGAGGACCTGCCACTGCTCCTCGTCCTCGATCGCGGCGCCCTGCACCACGGCCTGCAGGAACCAGCGGGGGCCGTCCACGCCGAGGAAACGGATGATCTGCGGCGCCCAGCCCTGCTCGACGAACTCGGCCGGGATCTGCTCGCGGACCTCCTTCGGCATGTCCGCGAGGACCTCCTCGGTCAGCGCCGCGGGGACCATCGCCAGCAGCTCGGCGCCGAACGGGCCCTCGCCCTCCTGGGTCTGGCCCTGCGCCTCCTCCTGGATGTCCTTGGCGGTCTCACGGCGCACGTCGTCCCAGATGCCGCTGCGCTTCGGCGCGGCGAACACCTGGAGCTGCATGGCGCTCTCCTCGTACTGCACCAGCACGGCGACGGGGCGCCCGTCGAGCGGGTTGCCCTCCTCGTCCACCTGGGTCGCCTCGAAGTTCACCTGGAAGCCCAGCCCCGGCGCGACCGGCACCTGGAGGGATCCGAAATCAAGCCGCTGCAGCTCGGGGAAGGAGTCCTCGGAGTCCCACGGGCCGCCGTCGGCCGGCTCCGCCTCGGCGGCGGGAGCCTCTTCCTCGGCGGTCTCCGCCGGCTCCTCGGTCACCTCGGCGCCCTGCGCGGGCTCCTCGGCCTGCCGGCGACGTCCAAAAGCCACGACTCACACTCCTTCTCGACTGTGCTCATTGTTGCCCAAATCAGGCGCCGAACCGAATCCGCCGGTGGAGCCGAGGCCGTCGGCCCCCCGCGCGGATCCCGGAAGGTCGGTGACCTCGTGGAACACCGCCTGCTCGACCCGCTGCACGACCATCTGCGCAATGCGGTCTCCGCGCCGCAGCTTCACCGTGGCGCGGGGGTCGGTGTTCAGCAGGGTCACTTTGATCTCACCCCGATAGCCGGCGTCGACCGTACCGGGAGCGTTGACTATGGTCACTCCCAACCTAGCGCCCAATCCGGACCTCGGGTGAATGAAAGCGGCGTAGCCGTCCGGCAGCGCGATCGCCATTCCGGTGGGGACGACGGCGCGCTCCCCCGGCGGCAGTTCGACGTCGGCCGCCGCGACGAGATCGGCGCCCGCGTCGCCCGGATGGGCGTACCGCGGCAGGGGCAGCTCCGAATCGAGCCGCCGGATCAGCACATCGACCTTGCTCACGGGTTCCACCTCACGCGCGTAACCTGCCGGAAAACCACACGACCCTACCCAGGGGACCGTGTCCGGCCGGGGCCGAAACGCCGCCGCGCGAGTCCGGCAGTTGACCCTACCCGTTTCCGGAAGTGACCACTTCCGCTCCGGCCGCGGCCCTGACGTGCGCGTGGAACCGGCCGGAGGCGGCGGACGTCGGTTGTGGGAGAGTCGTCATGGAGGAGGGCTCGTGATCTGGTCGCTGGTGGTCGCCGCGTTGCTGCGGGGATTCGCCGTGGCCGAGTGGGCGGGGGCGGCTTCCGGGCAGCCGGTGCTGGTGGCACTCGGCACGTTCACCGTCGCGGGGCTGCTGGTGCTGGCCGCCGTGCGCGTCCGCGGGCGGCGCGGTCATCGGGCAGCGCCGGCGCGGGTGCGGGTCACCCTGCGGGAGCGGACGCTGCGCACCGCCTTCCTGCCTCAGCGGGATCCCGACGCAGCCGGACGGCCTCGTCCGAGGGCGCCCGGAACGGGGAGCGCGGCCGCCTGAGCGCGGCCGAGACGCCATCGATCTCCCTCGTTCCGGAAGGTTCTCCCATGTTCGATGTTCCTGTTTCGATCGCCGCCGCCCTGGTCGGCGGGCTGGCGGACGTCCTGCAGCCGGTCGCCGGCGGCCTGGCCACCGCGCTGGCGATCATGCTCTTCACGGCGGCGGTGCGGGTGGTGCTCGTCCCGCTGGCGGTGTCGGCGGCCAAGGGCGAGCGGACGCGGGCGCGTCTGCTGCCCAAGGTCCAGGCATTGCAGAAGAGGCACGCGAAGAATCCGCAGCGGCTCCAGCGGGAGATGGCCGCGCTGTACGAGAAGGAAGGCGCGACGCCGCTCAGCGGATGCCTGCCGATGTTCGCGCAGGTGCCGTTCTTCATGGTGATGTACCGGCTGTTCGTGTCGGCGACGGTGGCCGGCCACCAGAACCTGCTGCTCGCGCACACGCTGCTGGCGGCGCCGCTGGGGCAGAACTGGATCGGCGTCCTCGGCGGGGGGCTGCTCTCGCCCGCCTCGCTGGTCTTCCTCGGTTTGTTCGTCCTGCTCGGGGCAGTGGCCGTGTGGACGTCGCGGCGGGTTACCGCCGAGGGGTCGATGGGTCTGGTCGCGCGGATCATGCCGTTCGGGACGGTCGCCGTGGCGGCGTTCGTGCCGCTCGCGGCGGGGTTGTACCTGCTGACGTCGGGGGCGTGGACGGCCGCGGAGCGGGCCGTGCTGCGCCGCCGGATCGTGGCGGCGGCCTGATCGCCCTTGACGAATGTCCGGAAGGGTCGGTTCGATAGAAACCGAACGACATTCTGGACCAAGGGCGGTGCGCGGTGACGGCGACAGTGCGGGAGACCGGTGGGCTCAGCGTCTCGGACCTGGCCTTCTGGTCGCTGCCCCCGGAACGGCGGCTGGCCGAGTTCGCCGCGCTCCGGGAGCGGGAGCATCCGGCGTTCTTCCAGGAGCTGAAGCTGCCCTTCGTGAAGCAGGGGCCCGGCTTCTACGCGCTGGCCAGGCACGCCGACGTCGTCGAGGCCAGCCGCACGCCGCAGGTCTTCAGCAGCGAGCCGTGCTCGAACAGCATCGCCGACCTGCCGCAGTACCTGGCCCGCTACTTCGGGTCGATGATCAACATGGACGACCCGCGGCACGCGAAGATCCGCAAGATCGTGTCGCGGGCGTTCACCCCGCGCATCCTCGCGAAGATGGAGACCGATCTCCAGGCCGCCGCGACCCGGATCGTGGACGACCTGGTCGCGAAGGGCTCGGCGGACTTCGTCAGCGACGTCGCGGCCCGCCTCCCCCTCCAGGTCATCTGCGACATGATGGGCATCCCGGAGCACGTGCGTCCGATGGTGTACGAGCGGACGAACATCATCCTGGGCCTCGGCGACCCCGAGTACAGCGGCGGCAAGGACTACACCCGCGACGGCATCACGCGGCTCGGTGCGCTGTACGGGCTCCTCAAGGTGATGGTCGCCGGGTACGAGCTGAACCACCTGGCGATGAAGCTCGCCCGGCGGCGGCGCCGGTACCCAGGCGACGACCTGGTCTCCGCGCTGATCTCGGCCGAGGTGGACGGGGAGCGGCTGACCGACCAGGAGATCGGCTCGTTCTTCATCCTGCTCGTGGTGGCCGGGAACGAGACGACGCGGAACGCGATGTCGCACGGCCTCAAGCTGTTCACCGACAACCCGGAGCAGCGCGCCCTGCTGCTGGAGGACTTCGACGCGCGCATGCCGGGCGCCGTGGAGGAGATCGTCCGGCTGGCGACGCCCGTCATCCAGTTCCGCCGGACGCTGACGCGGGACCACGAGATGAACGGCCACCAGTACAGGGAGGGCGACAAGGTCCTGCTCTTCTACAACTCCGCCAACCGGGACGGGTCGGTCTTCCCTGACCCCGACGCGTTCGACATCACCCGCTCCCCCAACCCGCACGTCGGGTTCGGGGGGCCCGGCCCGCACTTCTGCCTCGGCGCGAACCTGGCCCGGCGGGAGATCACGGTGATGTTCCGCGAGCTGTTCACGCGCGTGCCGGACATCCGGGCCACCGGGGAGCCCGACCGGCTTTTCTCCAGCTTCATCAACGGCATCAAGCACCTGCCCTGCGCGCTCTGACGCTCAGCCGGACGCCTTGGGGCCGACGGTCCGCGCGGCGGGCGAGACGGCGAGATAGTCCAGGGCGCGCTGCGTCGAGCACTCGCGGGACGGGTGGTAGTCGCGCCGCAGGTACGCGCGGGCGGCGGCGAGCATGAACCGGTTGCCGGGGAACAGCCCGCGCCGCACCGCCCGCCGGTAGTCGCGGATCCGCGGCCGCACGCCCGTCAGCGTCGGGTCGGCCCGGCACAGGAACGCGGCCCCTGCGTACACCGTCAGCGGCAGCGCGAGGACGCCGATGAAGAACGCGATGAACCGCCGCCAGTACACCCCGGACACGTGCTCGTACACGTCGAACGCGACGGAGCGGTGCTCGACCTCCTCGGCGCCGTGCCAGCGCAGCAGGTCCATCATCGTCGGGTCGGCGCCGGCCTCGTCCAGCGCGCGGGCGTCCAGGATCCACTGGCCGAGCACCGCCGTGTAGTGCTCGATCCCGGCGATGACGCCGATCCGGACGACCAGCCAGCGTTTCCGCGAGATCAGCGGCAGCGGGGGCCGGTCGCCGAGGATCCGCTTGAACAGCCACTCGATCCGGTCGGTCAGCGGGCGCGGGTCCAGGCCCTGGCCGCGCATCTGCCGGTCGAGGACGCCCTGGTGGGAGTAGGCGTGCACGGCCTCCTGGCCCATGAAGCCCTTGACCTCCCGGAAGAGGCGCTCGTCGTCCTCGACGAGCGGCAGCGCCTGCTTGTAGACGTGCACGAACCACCGTTCGCCGGCGGGCAGCAGCAGGTGCAGCACGTTGATGAAGTGCGTGGCGACCGGCTCGCCCGGGATCCAGTGCAGCGGCGTGTCCGCCCAGTCGAACTTCACCCGGCGCGGGGTGATGACGGGGTGCCGCTCGTCGATCTCGCTCATCTCCGCCCCCACAATTGGACTTGGGATCCAATATGTTGAAAGGGCAAGGGCCCGGTCAAGAGGAGACCGGGCCCCGCGGGCGTGATCTAGGTCGCAGGGGCGAGGACGACGTCGACGGTGAGGGCGGCGGGGGCGTCCTCCAGCGTGAGGTCGGCGATCCGGCCCGCGGCGGCCAGGTCCGGCCGGGCGATGCGGGTCACCTCCGCGCCGCGGACGACCGCGCGGGACACGTCGGCGCGCATCGACGCCTTCGCCTCCGACTTGGCCTTGCGGACCTGCCGGAGCGCCTCCCCCGTCGCCGCGAGGACGGCGGGGTCGCCGCCGTGCGGCAGCTCGGCGGCGACCGGCCAGGACGCCGCGTGCACCGAGCCGCGCCGCCACCACGACCAGACCTCCTCGGTCACGAACGGCAGGACGGGCGCGAACAGGCGCAGCAGCACCGACAGCGCCGTGCGCAGCGCGGCCCGCGCCGACTGCGCCTGCGGGCCGTCCCCGTAGGCGCGGGCCTTGACCAGCTCCAGGTAGTCGTCGCAGAACTCCCAGAAGAACCGCTCCGTGCGCTCCAGTGCGCGCGCGTAGTCGTAGCCCTCGAACGCGTCGGTCGCCTCTCCGACGACACCGGACAGTGCCGCCAGCATCGCCCGGTCCAGCGGCTCGGTGACCAGCGCGGTTGCCGGGGGGTGAGGGGGGTCGTCCCCCCGCAAGCGGACCAAGGCGCCGGCATCGACCTCGCCCAGCCCGAGCACGAACTTGGACGCGTTAAGGATCTTGATGGCGAGGCGGCGGCCGACCTTGATCTGGCCGGTGTCGAACGCGGTGTCGGTGCCGGGGCGCCCGCTCGCCGACCAGTAGCGGACGGCGTCGGAGCCGTACTCGCGCAGCAGGTCGATCGGCGTGACCACGTTCCCCTTCGACTTCGACATCTTCTTGCGGTCGGGGTCGAGGATCCAGCCGGACAGCGCGGTGCCCTTCCACGGCAGCGAGCCGTGCTCCAGATGCGCGCGGACGACCGTGGAGAACAGCCACGTCCGGATGATGTCGTGCGCCTGCGGCCGCAGGTCGTAGGGGAAGACGCGGCCGAACAGGTCGGCGTCGCGCTCCCAGCCGCCCGCGATCTGCGGGGTCAGCGAGGACGTCGCCCAGGTGTCCATCACGTCGGGGTCGCCGGCGAAGCCGCCCGGCTTGCCGCGCCGGTCCTCGGTGTAGCCGGGCGGGACGTCGGACGACGGGTCGACGGGCAGCGCGTCCTCGGCCGGGACGATCGGCTCGTCGTGCACCGGCTCGCCGGAGTCGTCCAGCCGGTACCAGACGGGGATCGGCACGCCGAAGAACCGCTGCCGGGAGATCAGCCAGTCGCCGTTCAGCCCCTCGACCCAGTTCTCGTAGCGGGCCCGCATGTAGCCGGGGTGCCATTCCAGCTCGCGTCCCCGCGCCAGCAGCTCCGCGCGGACGCCCTCGTCGCGGCCGCCGTTGCGGATGTACCACTGCCGGGTCGTGACGATCTCCAGGGGCTTGCTGCCCTTCTCGTAGAACTTCACCGGCCGGCTGATCTTGCGGGGCTCGCCGTCGAGGTCGCCGGAGTCGCGCAGCAGCTCGACGACGCGCTCCTTGGCGGAGAAGACGGTCTTGCCCGCCAATTCGGCGTACGGTTCCGCGGCGACGCCCGCGGGCGGGTCGGCGGCGAGGCGGCCGTCCCAGTCGATGATCGCGCGGGTGGGCAGGTTCAGCTCGCGCCACCAGGTGACGTCCGTGATGTCGCCGAACGTGCAGATCATCGCGATGCCCGAGCCCTTGTCGGGTTCGGCCAGCCGGTGCGCGACGACCGGGACCCGGGCGCCGAACAGGGGTGTGCGGACGGTCGTCCCGAACAGCTCCTGGTACCGCTCGTCGTCGGGGTGCGCGACCAGTGCGACGCACGCGGGCAGCAGCTCCGGGCGTGTCGTCTCGATGTAGACCGGGCGCTCGTCGCCGTGGAAGCGGATCCGGTGGAACGCGCCGGGGTGCTCCCGGTCCTCCAGCTCGGCCTGCGCGACGGCCGTGCGGAACGTGACGTCCCACAGCGTCGGCGCCTCGGACACGTAGGCCTCGCCGCGCGCCAGGTTGCGCAGGAAGGCGCGCTGGGACGCCCTCCGGGAGACGTCTCCGATGGTCGTGTAGAGGTGGTTCCAGTCGACCGACAGCCCGACCTGGCGCCACATTTCCTCGAACGCCTTCTCGTCGACCTCGGTAAGGCGTTCGCACAGCTCGATGAAGTTCCGCCGCGACACCGGCTGCTGCCTTTTCGGGTCCGGCTTGGCCGGCGGCTCGAAGGCGGGGTCGTACGGAAGCGACGGATCGCACCGGACGCCGAAATGGTTCTGCACGCGGCGCTCGGTCGGCAGCCCGTTATCGTCCCAGCCCATCGGGTAGAAGACCGCCCGACCGCGCATGCGGTGGAACCGCGCGACGGTGTCGGTATGGGTGTAGGAGAAGACGTGGCCGACGTGGAGGGAGCCGCTCACGGTGGGCGGCGGCGTGTCGATCGAATAGACGTCGCCGCGCGGCCTGGTGCGGTCGAACCGGTAGACGCCCTCGTCCTCCCAGGCGCGTGCCCACTTGTCCTCCAGGCCGTCCAGGGAGGGCTTCGGAGGGACGTTCGGAGTACGCGGCTGCTCTGTCATGAGCCAATGGTATTGACAACGCGGCGATCACCTCCACCGCCGGGGGCGGGCCGTTCCGGTAGCGTCGGAAGCGACAGGACGAGTGGAGGACCAACATGGCGGACAAGGGCGACATCGGCTGGCGAGTGATGGCCGGCGCGGCCGCATTCGCGGGCGGCTTCGTCGCGAAGAAAGTGATCACGCTGGCCTGGAAGAAGAGCACCGGCAAGGAGCCGCCGACCAACCCCGAGTCCCCGGACGTCGCGCTGACCGAGGCGCTCGGGTGGGCCGTGGTGATGGGGGTCGGCATGGAGATCGCGCGCCTGCTCGCCACCCGTGCCGCCGCCCGCCAGTGGGCCAAGGGCACCGGTGAACTCCCGTCCCACTTCAAGACGGACGCCTGACGCGGAGGCCGGCTAGGTCGGGAGGCCGCGGGTGTCGTCGCCGGGAAGCTCCGGCGGGGCGCCGGCGGCCTCGCGCAGGTCGCCCCGGACCTTGGCCGCCAGGCCCTTGGTCGCGGACCGGTTGAGCGCCGCGCCCGCCGCCGCGCCGGTGAGGAACGGGCCCATGGTGCCGAGGCTGCGGCCGAACGTACGGAGCATGCGCTTGCGCAGCGCGGACTTCGCGGCCGTCCCGAGGGCACTGGTGAGGGAGCCGGTCTCCAGGGGGTTGACACCGCGCTGCCGGGCCCAGGACGTGACGAAGGCGGCCCCGCGGGCCGTGCCGGTGCCCTGCACGCGGACGCCGTACGCCTCGTGCAGCTCGGCGATCATCTTGACCTCGATGGCCGCGACGACGAGCGTCTCGGCGGCGAGCTGCGCGGGCGCCGACAGCAGCAGCGGGGGCGCGGCGAACTCCACGGCGGCGAGCGCACCTCCCGCGGCACCGACGGCGGTCGTGGCGTTCCCGGCGTTCTTGACGAGCCGGTCGGCGAGCTCTTCCCCCATCAGCCCGTGGTAGTGCGCCTGCAGCGTCGGCAGGTCGCGGATCGTGATGTGCGGCGCGGCCTCGACCAGCAGGTCGGCCAGCCAGCGGCCGCGCCCGATGCCCGCGGCCCCCACCTTGCGGGCGCTCTGGCCGAGCAGCTTGGCCAGTCGCCCGAGGAGGCGGCCGCGGGTCTCGCGGTCCATGTCCTCGTCGGCGGTGAGCCGGCCGATCAGCTCACCGAGCTCCGTGGAGCCGTCGCCGTGCGCCGGCTCCACCTGGTCACCTCGTCGTTCGATCTCTCCCGGCACCTGGCGGCCACTCCCGGTCAGGCGGCGCATTCGCGGCAGATCGGCCGGCCGTTCTTCTCGGTGGCCAGCTGGCTGCGGTGGTGCACCAGGAAGCAGCGCGTGCAGGTGAACTCGTCGGCCTGCCGAGGAACCACCCGGAAGGTGAGCTCCTCGTTCGACAGGTCGGCGCCGGGCAGCTCGGCGACCTCACCGGCGTCCAGGTCCTCGTCGATGATGCTGGCGGCCTTGTCGGCCCGCCGGGCCTGGAGCTCCTGGAGGCTGTCCTCGCTCAGGTCGTCGTCTGTCTTCCGTGGGCTGTCGTAGTCGGTCGCCATCTTCTATCTCCATCCCCCTCAGTGCTTTATGCGCCCCGTCGCGCGGATCTAACGCTCGGGGGACCGTTCTTGTGCCCGATCCGGGCGGGAAATTCTGTCACGGTTGGTGACCTGCGACACACGAGGCGCGACCGTTCCCACGAGTGACACCCATCACCCGGATCTCTCCTCGCCCTGTGTCTTCCGTCACATACCCGGCGAAATGCCACGGCCCGGTTCCAAGGCCGGGGCACCTGCCGGGGTCACCGCGGCGGCGGGGAGCATATCGGTCCCGGGGGCGTTGTGCGCACCGACCGGCCGGTCACTGCGCGACGGCCTGATCCGGTTCGCCGGACACCGAACCATACGCACCGGTGAAACGTCTGAAGTAACGCGATATCGTGCCCGCCTGAGATTGGGGGGCGGGCCCCCTGCGGGGGGCAGGCCGGCGATCGCCGGCACGCGGTCCCCCGGGGGCTGGGTCCGGCGCACAATGTCGCTGACATCACTGCGGGTCACTGGAGGGTCAGATGCCGGATGCCGCTCCGCTGGAGCCGGGCGATCCTAGGGCACTGGGACAGTACGAGGTCATAGGACGGCTGGGCGCCGGGGGCCAGGGCGCCGTCTTCCTGGGCAAGGCGCCTAACGGCGGCTACGTCGCCGTCAAGCTGCTGCACGCCCAGATGGCCAACGATCCGGCCGCGCGTGCCCGGTTCACCCGCGAGGTGGCGGCGGCGCAGAAGGTCGAGCCCTTCTGCACCGCCCGCGTGCTGGAGGCCGACGTCCAGGGCGACCAGCCGTACGTCGTCAGCGAGTTCATCGACGGGCCCTCCCTGCACGACGTGGTCGCGCACGACGGGCCGCGCGGCGCCGCGGAGCTGGAGCGCCTCGCGATCGGCACGGTGACCGCGCTCGCGGCCATCCACGAGGCCGGCATCGTGCACCGCGACTTCAAGCCGAACAACGTCATGCTGGCCTCGGACGGCCCGCGCGTCGTCGACTTCGGCATCGCGCGGACGGTCAACTCGCAGGAGAGCGCGGTCACCGCGACCGGCATGGTGGTCGGCACGCCCGGCTACCTCGCCCCCGAGCAGCTGACCGGCGCGCCGCTGACCCCGGCCGTGGACATCTTCGCCTGGGGCGCGACGATGGTGTTCGCCGCGACCGGCCAGTCGCCGTTCGAGGCCGAGACGCTGCCCGTCATCATCAACCGGATCCTCAACGAGGACCCCGACCTGTCCGCGCTGCCCGCCGGTCCGCTGCGCGACCTGGTCGGGCGCTGCCTGTCCAAGGACGCGGGCCTGCGCCCGCCGGCGCCGCAGCTGCTGCTGAACCTGCTCGGGCACGTCGGCGCCGCGCCGGCCGGCCAGGGCGGCGGGCAGGAGGACCTGCTCAACCAGGGCACCCGGATCGCCTCGCAGCTGCCGCCGCCGCCCCCGGTGCCGCAGGCGCCGCGGCCCCAGCCGCAGCAGCAGCCGATCACACCGCCGCCGATGCCGCTGCACCAGGGCGGCATGGGCGGCCCCGGGATGGGCGGCGGGCTGGGCGGCCCCACCACGCCGCCGCCACAGCCGATCACGCCGCCGCCGATGCCGATGTACCAGGGCGGGGGGATGCCGCCCCCGCCGCAGCCGCGGGCGCCGATGCAGCAGCCCGTCCCGCCGGGGCCGGGGTACGGGCCGCCGAAGCGGTCCAGCTCCGCCGGGCCGATCATCGCGATCGGGTGCGGCGCGCTGGCGCTCATCGTCGTCCTGGTGGTCGCGGTGATCGTCATCGCCGCCGCCAACAGCGACGACGACCCGGACCCGTACCCCACGTACTCGGCGCCGACGAACACCTACACGCCGAGCGACCGGCCGACGACGTCGGCGACGGGCGGCCTGCTCGGCACCTTCTCCGGTGACGGGAACCAGCCCGGCGCCGGGACCGGCCACGACAAGTTCAAGGCGAAGTTCTCGCTGCTCTACACGAGCGGCGTCGCGACGTACACCTACCCGTCCGACGCGCAGGAGACCTGCTACACGCGGCTCCGGCTGGTGTCCGAGGACGGCGGCAAGTACCAGTACCGGGAGACCCCGATGTCGGGGATGGACCCGAAGGAGTGCGCCTCCGGTTACGTCAGCTTCACCCCGTCCTCGGGCGGCACCACGCTGCGGTGGGAGTGGAGCGGCACGCAGGACGACCCGACGCCGTCCGCCTACGGGACCGTGTCCAAGTCATGACGGATGTCGCCCCCCTCCGCGAGGGCGACCCGTCCCACCTGGGCACGTACCGGCTGACCGGCCTCCTCGGCGAGGGCGGTCAGGGCGCCGTCTACCTCGGGGAGGACGAGCCCGGCCACCGGGTCGCCGTGAAGCTGCTGCACGCACGCTTCAGCGGCGACCCGAAGGCCAGGTCGCGGTTCGCGGCCGAGGTCGCCGTCGCCAAGCGGGTGTCGGCGTTCTGCACGGCCCGCGTCCTGGACTCCGACGTCGAGGGCGACCGCCCGTACATCGTCAGCGAGTACATCGAGGGGCCGCCGCTGTCGCAGGTGCTGTCGGCCGAGGGCCCGCGGCGCGGCGCCGGCCTGGACCGGCTGGCGATCGGGACGATGACGGCGCTCGCCGCGATCCACCAGGCGGGGGTCGTGCACCGCGACTTCAAGCCCGCCAACGTGCTGCTCGCGCCGGACGGCCCGCGGGTGATCGACTTCGGCATCGCCCGCGCGCTGGACGCCACCGGGACCATGTCGAGCACGGCCGTCGGGACGCCCGCCTACATGGCCCCGGAGCAGATCTCCGGGGCCGTGGTCGGGCCCGCCGCCGACGTGTGGGCGTGGGGCGCCACGATGACCTACGCGGCCGCGGGCCGGCCCGCCTTCGGGCAGGACTCGATCCCGGCCGTCATGCACCGCATCCTCAACCTGGCCCCGGACCTCGGCGGCCTGGCCGAGCCGCTGCGCGCGATCGTGGCGAACTGCCTCAGCAAGGACCCGGCGCTTCGTCCCGCGTCGCAGCAGGTCCTCGCGCATCTGCTGGAGCTGGCCGGGAGCCTGCCGCAGCCGGGCGCCCCGCAGGCCGGCGGCGACGCCGTCATGCTGACGCAGGGCGTCCAGACGGCGGCCAGCGGGTCCGTGCGCCTGCGCGCCCTCCAGACGCCGCCTCCGTTCCATCCGGGGCCGCAGACGCCGCCCATGCCCGGCCTCCCCCAGCCGGGCGGGAACGCGGCGGGGACGAATCCGCCCGGCGCGGTGTGGCCCTCCCCCGGCCCGCCGCCGGGCGGGAACGGGCCGACGACATGGCCGTCCGGTCCAGGGGCCGATCTCCCCCGGCCACCGGGCAAGGGACGCGGGCGCGGCCTCGGCGTCCTCACCGCCGCCGGCGCCGCGGCACTGGCCGCCCTGACCCTGGTGGGCGGTTCGGCGGTGGTCTGGCTGAACCGCGGCGGCGAACCCGGTGCGAAGAAGACGAACGCCGGCCAGACCGGCGGGACGCTCGGCATGGAGATGCCGACACCGATCTCCACCAGCGGCACGATCGACCCCTCGTCCGCTTACGGCGGTACCGGGCGGTTCCTCACCAAGCAGCTGTTCACCGGCCTGACCGAGGTCGGCGCGCACGGGGCGCCGCACAACCGCCTCGCCACCGCGATCCAGCCGGACGCGGAATGCCGGCAGTGGACCATCAAGATCCAGGGCGGGACGGCCTTCAGCGACGGCGAGCCGGTCGACGCCGAGTCGTTCGTGCGCGGATGGTCGCGCAGCGCGGCGACCGAGGAGGGCGGGGGCCCGTACCTGATGAACGACATCGAGGGCTTCGCCCCGGTGTCCAAGGCCGGGTCCGGGACCATGTCCGGCCTCAAGGTGGTGTCCGGCACCGCCTTCGTCGTCCGCCTCACCCAGCCCAACTGCGACTTCGGGGCCCGGCTCTCCGAGCCCGCGTTCATGCCCGTCCCCAAGGCGGCGGGGACGGCGGACAACACGAGCTACAACCTCCACCCCGTCGGCAACGGGCCCTTCAGGCTGGAGGAGTACCGGACGAAGACGAAGGTCTCGCTCGTCCGCAACGACACCTGGGCGTTCGGCAAGACGAAGCTCGACGGCGTCGACGTCATCCTCGGCAGCGACCCCGCCAAGGGGCGGGCCGCGTACGAGGCGGGCGAGGTCGACTGGTACCAGGTGGGCGCCGACGGCCTCTCCACGGCTCCGTCGACCGGGCTCGTCTCCGGCGTCACGCCGTTCACCAGGATGCTCGTCCCGATCATCGCCCGCGGGCCGATGAAGACGAAGGAGGCCAGGGAGGCGGTCTCCTACGCCATCGACCGCGGCAGGCTCAGCACGGCGCTGAAGAGCGTGTACAAGCCCGCCTACGGCATCGTCCCGCCGACGATCGCGGGCTTCGAGCAGCCGGGCGCCTGCCCGTCCTGCGGCAGCCCCGACCAGCAGCGGGCGAGGTCGCTCGCCGGCACCGGCGGGCTCAAAGCGGGCACGACCGTCCCCCTGTACTACCGGCAGACGACCGTGGACCGCACTCTGGCCGAGCTGGTCAAGCAGCAGCTGGAGGGGGTGCTCGACGTGCGGGTCGAGATGAAGCCGAGCCCGGCGGCCGACTTCGTCCGGTACCGCAAACTCGTCATCGACAAGGGGGCGTCAGGGCTGGCGTTCCTGCCCTACGGCCCCGACTACCCCAGCGCCTACTCCATGCTGTGGCCGCTGCTGGGCGGCGAGCTCGCGGCGGCCGAGTCCAACGACTTCTACAACCTGTCCGGCTGGAAGAACGACCGCTTCGACGGGCTGATCTCCAACGCCCTCGCCACCGCCTCGTCCGAGAGCCGCACCGGTCTGTTCAAGCAGGCGGAGAAGCTCGCGCTGGACGACATGGCGCTGATCCCGCTCCTCAACGACGGCGGCGCCGCCGTCCTGCGGCCGGGCAAGTACACCGGGCTGGGGCTGGACCGCGACGGCGACCCGACCGTGGCCACCGCCACGGTCAAGTAGGCGGCGGTCACCTAGGCGGCGGTTCCCGCCCGGCGGGTCAGCCGGGCGGGATCCGGACGGTGACGATCAGGCCGCCGCCCGGCCGGGGCACCGCGTACACGGCGCCGCGGTGCGCCAGCACCACCGAGCGGACGATCGACAGGCCGAGGCCCGCGCCCTTGGACGACTCGACGCGGTCGGCGTTCAGCCGCCGGAACGGCTCGAACAGCCGCTCCACCTCGTAGGCCGGGACGGCGGGCCCGGTGTTCTCCACCTGGACGGTGGCGTAGCCCTCCAGCATGCCGGTCCGGATCCACAGCTCGCCGCCGTCCTCCCGGTTGTGCTTGATCGCGTTCTCGACGAGGTTGGACACCAGGTGCTCCAGCAGCACCGGGTCGCCGAGCGCCGTCCCGGGCGTCAGCTCGGGCTGGACGGCGACCTCGTAGTCGTGGTCGCGGCGGGCCGAGTGCTCCAGCACCGTCGTCGCCACCTCGGCCAGGTCGACGGGGGTGCGGGCGGTCAGCTCCCGCTCGCTGCGGGCCAGCAGCAGCAGGCCCTCGATGAGCCGCTCGTGCCGGGCGTTGGTGGCCAGCAGCGTCCGGCCGACGGCGCGCAGGTCGTCCGACACCTCGGGGTCGCCGAGCGCCACCTCCAGCAGCGTGCGGTTGATGGCGAGCGGGGTGCGCAGCTCGTGCGAGGCGTTCGCGACGAACCGGCGCTGGGAGTCGAACGCCTGCCCGAGCCGCTCCAGCATCGCGTCGAAGGTGTCGGCCAGCTCCTTGATCTCGTCGTCCGGGCCCTCCAGCGCGATCCGCTCGTGCAGCGTGCTCTCCGAGAGCCGGCGCGCGGTGGTGGTGACCCGCTGCAGCGGGCTGAGCGCCCGGTCGGCGACGAACCAGCCGAGCACGAGGGTGATGACGCCGACCCCGCCGAGCGCGAGCAGCGACCGCCCGACCAGCTGCTTCATCGTCTGCTCGACGAACTGGCGCTGCAGCTCGGCCGCCTCCGCGTCGGAGATGCCGAACCCGATGACCTTGACGTTGCCGAGGATGTTGGCCATCAGCACCGACATCACGAACAGCAGCAGCGCGCCCGCCATGAAGAACAGCAGCCCGTAGAGGAGGGTGAGGCGCAGCCGCACGCTCATCCGGCCGGGCAGGGCCTTCATGTCCGGGATCGGCCCGCCGCCCTCGGCGCGCCACATGCCCGCCGCGCCCGGGTACGGCTGCGGGACCTGCTGCGGGCCGGGCCGCCGCCACCGGCCGCCGCGGCGGGCCCCGCCGTCGCCGCCGTCGCCGGGGACGGCCGTCGGCTGGGTGGCCTGCGGGCCGCTCTCCCAGGCGGCGTCCGCACGGGTGCCGCCGGCGGCCGGCCCCTGCGCGGCCGCCTGCGCGCCCGTGTCGTCCGGGCGGTGCCGGGGCGCGGATTCGCCGGTCACAGCCGGTACCCCACGCCGGGCACGGTCTCGATCACCGGCGGGTCGCCGAGCTTCTTGCGCAGCGTCATCATCGTCACCCGGACGACGTTGGTGAACGGGTCGATGTGCTCGTCCCACGCCTTCTCCAGCAGGTGCTCGGAGCTGACGACGGCGCCGTCCGCGCTGAGCAGCACCTCCAGCACCGCGAACTCCTTGCGGGTCAGCTCGACCGGGCGGCCGTCCCGCGCGACCTCGCGGCGGGCCGGGTCGAGGGTGATCCCGGCGCGCTCCAGGACGGGCGGCAGCGGCGCGGCGGCGCGCCGCCCGAGGGCCCGCACCCGGGCGATCAGCTCGGCGAACGCGAACGGCTTGGCCAGGTAGTCGTCGGCGCCGATGGACAGCCCCTCGACCCGGTCGTCCAGCTCGCCCGCCGCGGTCAGCATGATGATCCGCGCCGGGTAGCGCTGCGCGACGAGCTGCTTGCACACGTCGTCGCCGTGGACCTTCGGCAGGTCGCGGTCGAGCACGATCACGTCGTACTCGTTGACGCCGGCCCGCTCCAGCGCGCCGGCGCCGTCGTAGGCCACGTCCACCGCCAGCGTCTCCCTGCGCAGGCCGGTGGCGATCGCGTCGGCGAGCACACGCTCGTCCTCGACGACTAGAACACGCACAGGTCCCCCTCCTCGCCGGGGCACGGCCGGCCCCGGGCCGCCGAACATGCCCGCTTCAGATATGCCACGAGCGCCGTAAGACGCCCGTAAGCAGCTGTTCCATCCGCCGTCCCCCACACCGGGATCTCGCGGACGCAAGAATCCGCGAAAATTGCATCGGCGGACAGGTTTATCTTCAGCCTAGGCCTGGGTAGGCATGGGCAGGATCCGGGAGGAGGCCCATGGGCGAGTTGTCACGCATGATCCACCAGCGGCTCGACGACGCGTACGCGTCGCTGCGGAGCGCCCACGCGGACGGCGACACCTACCTGGCGGACATCCGTCAGGAGGAGATCGACGACCTGCGCCGGATCGCAGCGAACAACGACATCGGCGTCGAAGCACCCCGCTGCGACTGACCCCGCCACAGCGCGAGGCGTGACCCCAACGGGGAGCCCGGGACCCGTCCCGTCCCGGGCTCCCCGTTTCACGTCCGCCCCCGGCCGCCTCAGTCCCGCGCCGGGTCGAGCGGGGCCAGCAGCGCGTGCAGGGCCTCGAACGTGCCCGGCCCGGCGGCGATGGCCAGCTCCGGGCCCGGCGCCGCCCCGTGCAGCCCCTCGACGCGGCCGCCCGCCTCCTGGACGATCAGGCCGCCGGCGGCGATGTCCCACGCGTGGACGCCGCGCTCGTAGTAGGCGTCGGCCCGTCCCGCCGCGAGCGAGCACAGGTCCACGCAGCACGAGCCGCCCCGGCGGATGTCGCGGACGTTCGGCAGCACCCCGGTGAGGACCTCGGCCTGCCGGGCGCGCCGCCCCGCCTCGTACCCGAACCCGGTGCTCACGAGCGCCTTGCCGAGCGGCACGTGCGCGTTGATGCGCAGCCGGCGCGTCCCGGACGCGGTGTGCTGGAGGGCGCCGCCGCCGCGCACCGCCGTGTACGACTCGCCGCGCCGCGGTATCTCGATCGCGCCGGCGACGGCCTCGCCGTCCACCTCGGCGGCGATGCTGACCGCCCAGTCGGGCAGGTCGTAGAGGTAGTTGACGGTCCCGTCGATCGGGTCGACCACCCAGCGGACGCCGCTGGACCCGGCGCGGCCGCCGCTCTCCTCGCCGAGGAAGCCGTCGTCCGGCCGGGCCGCCCGGATCCGCTCGATGATCAGCTGTTCGGCGGCGCGGTCCATCTGGGTGACGACGTCGGTCGGGGACGACTTGGTCTGCACGACGTCCGGGCCGTCCGCCGGGCGCTTGTCGACCAGCATGCGGCCGGCCTCGCGGGCGGTCGCGGCGGCCAGTTCCAGCAGCTCGTCGGCCAGGCTCATGGCTTCTCCCCCAGAAGCTCGCGCGGCAGGGCCGCGAAACGCGGGTCGGTTCCGGGCGTCGCGGCCCGCGCGAACGCCAGCCCGAGTTCGGCGGCCCGGCCCGCGGCCTCCACATCGAGG
Source organism: Actinomadura darangshiensis (assembly GCF_004349235.1). Taxonomy (GTDB): domain Bacteria; phylum Actinomycetota; class Actinomycetes; order Streptosporangiales; family Streptosporangiaceae; genus Spirillospora; species Spirillospora darangshiensis. Next base: position 20,171 of record NZ_SMKY01000111.1, read on the forward strand.
TCGTACTTGACCTCCATGTGGTCGGAGACGAACCCGATCGGCACGACCGCGACGGCGCCGACGCCCTCGCCGTGCAGCTTCTCCAGATGGTCGGTGATCTGCGGCTCCAGCCACGGCTGGCTCGGCGGCCCGCTCCGGCTCTGGTAGACGAGATCCCAGGGCGCGCCGGGGGCGGCCTTCCGTGCGACCGTCTCTGCGGCCTTCTCCAGCTCCGCGACGTACAGCTCACGGTTGGGTTGGGACAGGGGCACGCTGTGCGCGGTGAAGACCAGCCTCGCGCCTTCTGGGAGGCGGCTGAGGGCATCCTTGGCAGCGTCCACGAACGGTTCGACGAACCCGGGTCTGTCGCAGTAGACGGGGAGCTTGTCGATCTCAGGGGCGTCCGGGACCTCGTCCCGCGCGCGCGCAATGTCGTTGAGGTACTGGTCGTTCGCGGAGTACCCGCTGTAGGCGGACGTGACGAACGCGGCCGCGCGCCTGATCCCGTCCTCCTTCATCTGCCGGACGGTGTCGGCGAGGTACGGAGTCCAGTTCCGGTTGCCCCAGTACACCGGCAGGTCCACGCCGTGGGCCGCGAAGTCGGATTCGATGGCCGACTTGAGGTCCCGGCAGAGCCGATTGATAGGGCTCACCCCACCGAACAGGTAGTAGTGCTCCCCTACCTTCTCCAGGCGCTCCCTGGGGATGTTGCGGCCGCGGGTGACGTTCTCCAGGAACGGGATCACGTCCTCGGGCCCTTCTGGCCCCCCGAAGGACAGCAGAAGCAACGCGTCGTAGGACGTCATGCTCCCATCCAACCAGCCGATGTGCCGTGCCCCTGTCAGGGGTCGATCAGCGGTAACGCGTGGCGTACGCCTTGGCCAGGTTGAGGACCTTCTGGACGTACCAGTCGGCGTGGTTGTAATGCCACACCGCCCTGTAGAGCTGCTTGCCGCCCTTCCCGGCGCCGTTGGCGCACAGGTACTTGGCCGCCCCCGGGATGGCGTCGTAGGGGTTCATGATGTCGGCCTTGCCGTCGCGGTCGCCGTCCACCCCGTACGCCTTCCACGTCGAGGGCAGGAACTGCATGGGGCCGAGCGCGCCCGCGCTGGAGCGGCCGGCGTTGCGCCCGTGGTCGCTCTCGACCTGGCCGATGGCGGCGAGGACCGTCCAGGACAGGCCCTGGCAGCTGGTGGCGGCCTGCTTGTACAGGTCCAGGTAGCTGCCGGGGCGGTTCCCGTCGGCGGGCGTCTGGTACTTGCTCTCGTGCAGGTTCAGCACGCTCGTGCCGTGGCCGAGGACCTTGGAGACGGCCTTGACCACCGTGGCGGGGCTGACGCCCGGCGCGTTGACCAGGACCGCCACGTTCGGGACGAGCCCCATCGCGCCGCCGGACTTCGTGCTGACGAGCATGTCGATGCCGGGCAGGCCGAGCGGGCCCGAGCCGCCCATCGTCAGCTTCGGCATCGTCCGCGCCACCACCGGGTACTGGTAGCCGCGGGTGAGCTGGAGCTGCTCGGCGGCGGCCGGCGACACCACGAACCGGTTCCCGGCCAGCGCCTCCCACAGCTCGGTCTTCTTCGCGGTCCCGGGCGGAGTCCAGGAGCGGAACACCGACGGGTCGACGGCGAACGCGTTCACCTGGCGGCCCTGGAGCTGGACGGCGCCGCCCGCGACCGCCGTCACGTCCTTCACCCGGCCGAGCTTCGCGATCTGCCTGATCTTCGCGGCGGGGATCGACGCGGTGCCGACCGCGAGGACGTCCGGCGGGACGACCCGGCGCAGCGGCGCGACCTGGCCGCCATTGGCGACGTTGACCGGGTCGCCGGGCGCCACGCTCGGCGGCGCCGCCTCCTGCGGCCCGCCGGACCCGGCCGGTCCCGCCTTGTCCGTGGTCAGGGCCGCGTAGACGCCGCCGGACGTGCTGGCGACGGCGAGCACCGCGATGCCGCCGATGAGCAGCGGCAGCGCCCTGCCGCCCCGCCGGGTCCGCGCGTCGTTCCCGCGCGGATTCCGCTTCTTCTTCTCGGGCCGCGGCCTCGGCGGGCGGACGGCGGCCGCTTCGCCATCGCCGGCCGCGCCGGTGCGCGGTGCTGAAGGAGGAGCCACAACAATTCCCAACGCCTGTCGCTACGGACGGTTACCTCGGCCGTGGTCACCGGATCGTACGTTATCGCCGGTTCCGTGCCCCGTGGCGGGCGACCGAAAAACATGAACTTTCCTCATAATCGATTCCTGAGTAGAGTCACCACATGTCCCCCGTGACCAACCGGCAGTGGCAGAACTGGGCGGGAAACCAGCAGGCCACCCCGCACCGCATCGCCACGCCGCGCACCGCCGACGACGTCGCCGCGGCGGTCGGGTCGGCCGCGGACGGCGGCCGCACGGTCCGCATGATCGGCACCGGGCACTCCTTCACCGGCGCGGCCGTCGCCGAAGGCGTCCTGCTCCGTCCCGACGCGCTCACCGCGGTCCGCTCGGTCGACACCGCGACGGGGCTCGTCACCGTCGAGGCGGGCCTCCCGCTCCACGCGTTCAACCGGGTCCTGGACGAGCACGACCTCGCGCTGGCCAACATGGGCGACATCCAGGAGCAGACCGTCGCGGGCGCGCTGCAGACCGCCACGCACGGCACCGGGCGCGACGCCGCCGGGCTCGTCTCCCAGGTCGCCGCGCTGGAACTCGTCCTCGCCGACGGCACGACCGTCACCTGCTCGCGCGACGAGCGCCCCGACCTGTTCGACGCCGCCCGCGCCGGACTCGGCGCACTCGGCATCGTCACGGCCGTCACCTGGCGGACCGTCCCCGCGTTCCTCCTGCGGGCGCAGGAGGAGCCGATGAAATGGGACGAGGTGCTCGCGCGCGTCGACGAGTTCGACGCCGCCAACGAGCACTTCGAGTTCTACTGGTTCCCGCACACCGAGGGCTGCCTGACCAAGCGCAACAACCGCGTCGAGGGCCCCGCGGAGCCGCTGCCCAAGTTCAAGCACTGGCTGGACGACGAGTTCCTGTCCAACACGGTCTTCGGCCTCGTCAACAAGGTCACGCACCTCGCGCCCGCGACGGCGCCCTTCGTGAACGGCATCTCCGCCAAGGCACTCGGCGCCCGCACCTACAGCGACACGTCCTACAAGGTCTTCACCAGCCCGCGGACGGTCCGCTTCAAAGAGCAGGAGTACGCGATCCCGCGCGAGGAGCTCGTCCCGGCGCTGCGCGAGCTCCGCTCCCTGTTCGCCAAGCGGGACTGGCGGATCAGCTTCCCCATCGAGGTCCGGCTGCTTCCCGAGGAGGACGCCTGGCTGTCGATGGCGCACGGGCGGCGGAGCGCCTTCATCGCCGTGCACGTCTACCACCGCGACGCCCACGAGGACTATTTCCGCGGCGTCGAGGAACTCCTGACCGCGCTCGGCGGACGCCCCCACTGGGGCAAGCTCCACACCCGCGACGCCGCCTACCTGGAGAAGGTGTACCCGCGGTTCGGCGACTTCCGCGCCCTGCGCGACGAACTCGACCCGGACCGCCGCTTCGCCAACCCCTACACCCGGCAGGTCTTCGGCGACTGAGCTAGTCCGCCGGCGTGTTCCCGCCGTCCTGCTGACCGGTGGCGCCCTCGCCGCCCTCCTGCGGGCCGCCGGTCGGCGCCGGCGTGTCCGGAGACGGCGGCTCCTCGGTCGTCGGCGGGGCCGTGGGCTCCCGGGTGGGCTGCTCGGTCGGCTCCGTCGTCGGCTCCGGCGGCGGGGTGCTCGTCCCCGTGGACGGGGTGTCCCCGGTCGGCGGGTCGCTCGGCGTGGCGCCGGGCTCGGTGGGCGTCTGCGAGGGGTTCTGCGACGGCGTGCCGTCCGGCTGCCCGCCACCGTTGCCGCCGAGCACCTTGGTGACGGTCAGGCCCTTGTCGCCGCCGCTGCCGATCGGCTGCCCGGTCGTCGCCTCGACGATCGTGATCCCGCCGATGACGACGGCGAACACCGCCGCCGACGACACGACCAGCTTCACCCAGTGCGCCTTGGCCCACGCGACCGTGCTCTGCCACGCCGACCGCCGGACGGCCTCGCGCACCGCGTCCGCACCGGCCTCCTGGGCGAACCCGGCGGCGACGGTCTCCGCGGGGTCCAGGCGCGTGGCGTTCGGATCACCGCCGGGGTCGAGCCGGGTGGCGTTCGGGTCGCCGCCGGACGGCGGGTCGAACCGGGTGGCGTTCGGGTCACCGGACCACACGGCCGTCCGGGTCGGGTCGGCGCTCGTCGCCTCCGCCGCGGCGGCGCCGGCCGCGTCCCGCCGCCGGACCGCCGACTGCAGCTGCGTCCGCTCCCTGATCTGGTCGCGGCCCTGGTCGAGATAGTGCTTGCCGACCGCCGACCCGGCCGTCGAGATCACGCTCATCAGCGCGGCGCCGATGATCGTCCCGTACACCCCCAGGTAGGACGCCCCGAAGGCGGCGACCGCCGTCGCCACCGCGCTCGCGATCAGCTGCGTCGTGCTCACATCCGGCAGCTTGCGCCGCATGCCCCGGCTCACCCCTATTCATCACCGCCCGCCACCGGCCGTCCGGCGGGCTCCGCTCGGTCCCCCGAGATTGAACTGATCGGGAGCATCCGGGTGTTCCTGCCCAAGACGTGACTCTCGCAACGTCAAGTCCGCCGGGCCGGTTGCGGCCTCTCAGGCACGGTGTGGAAAAGGATGCACAAGAATCGGGAAGGGCGACCCCCGGCCGGTCTCGACACCGGCAAGCTTGGGCAGGTGCCCCCTTCTACCTCGTGAAGGGGGCTTCGAGAGCGGCGATGTTCGGACATGCCGGGTACGGTGCTGGCAGCAGGTGTGTCCGAAAGAGAGACTCGGGAACCCGGGGGAAGGGCACGCATGCGCCCTCGGTGGGCATCGGACGGCCGACCGGTGAGAGCACGGTCGGTGCGGTCCGGCGTCCTCCGTGCCATATGGACAGGGCAGGAAGGACACGCATGCAGGAGCTGCGCCTCGTCGCGGTCAGCGAGGACGGTACGTACCTCGTCCTGGCCACCGCGGGCCGAGGCACCCGGTTCACCCTGCCCGTCGACGACCGGCTCCGCGCAGCCGTCCGTGGGCACTTCTCCCGCCTCGGCCAGTTCGAGATCGAAGTGGAGAGTCCCTTGCGCCCCAAGGAGATCCAGGCCCGCATCCGGTCCGGGGAGACCGCGGAGGAGATCGCCGAGTCGGCGGGTATCCCGGTCGAACGCGTCCGCTGGTTCGAGGGTCCGGTCCTGCAGGAACGCGAATACATGGCCCAGCAGGCGCAGCGCGTCGCCGTCCGCCGGCCCGGCGAGTCCACCCCGGGCCCGCCGCTCGGCGAGACCGTCGAGGAACGCCTCGGCCGCGGCGGCGTCGACCTGGAGGAGTCCGAGTGGGACTCCTGGAAGTGCGAGGACAACACCTGGCGCGTCCGGCTGTCCTTCTTCGAGGCCGGCCGCCCGCACGCCGCCGAGTGGACGTTCGACCCGCGCCGCCGGCATGTCTCCCCGCTGGACGAGATCGCCGCCCGCCTCACCGCCGTCGAGTGGGACGAGGACGCCCTCTCCGACACGGTCACGCCGCTCGTCCCGCGGCGTCCGGCGATGAAGGTCGTCTCCAGCGACCGCGACGTGACCGCCCGCGGCATCCCCGCCGAGCCCGAGCAGACCGGTGCCCCCGAGTCCCTCCGCGCCGCCGAGCCCCGCGAGTACGTCGTCGAACGCGCCCGCATGGC
>NZ_SMKY01000112.1 GCF_004349235.1 Actinomadura darangshiensis
GGCCTTCAGGACGTCGTAGATGCCCAGGGGGAGGGTGTCGCTCCACAGCCAGTCGTTGATCGTGCCGTCGAAGCCGGCGGGCGGGCCTACGGCGATGAGGCGGGACGTCAGCGGGGTCAGGTGGACCTGGAAGGGGGACGGCGGTGCCAGGTGGACGCGGCGGGTCGAACCCCAGAAGTCGTCGAAGTCGTTCTGGGCGAGGTCCAGCGTGGCGTGGATCGTGCGGTGCCGGCCGGCGGGGCCGGTGGCCAGCCATGACCAGTGGTCGGTCAGGAGGCGGCGGGCGGCGGTCCGCAGGACGTTGAGGGCGGCCAGGTCGTGCGGGCAGGCGACGTCGGTGATCTGGAGTTCGGGGAGACCGAAGCGGCGCAGGCCGCGGGTCCGCAGCCGGACGCAGGCGCAGGCGTTGACACCCTCGGGGTCCAGCGCGGGGTCGGCGGCGGTGCAGCGGCCGTTGGCGCGGAACGGCGGCAGGACGTCGCCGAGCCATTGGTCGGCCAGGACGAAGCGGGTTCGCTCGCCCGCGGACGGAGACAGGACATGGCCCGTGACGAGGTCGGCGGTGATGCCTCCGGTGGCCCGCGCGATGGCGTACGCGGCGGCCCGGGCGACCTGGACGCCGCGGGGCTGGTCGGTGATCGGGGCGAACGCGGTGACGACGGCGAACTCGGAGGCGTCGTTGAAGGCTCGCGCGTCCGGCCGGTCCTCGGGCTGGGCCGCCTTGATGTGCCCGGGGTCCCAGCGCATGCAGGTGAGGTCTTCCCGGGTGATCCTCAGCTGCGATGCGTCGAGCCGGCCGGCGATGTGGGCGTGGTAGGGGCCGTCGGTGGCCGCGCGGAGAAGCTCGCCGGGGTCGTCCGGGACGTCTTCGGCGGCCACGGCGAACCGTGAGGTCGTGGTGGACGGGACGGTGAACGTGAGCGTGGCCATGGGGCGCTCCTTCCAAACCGCGAGACGGACCTGATCAGCATGTGCGGCCCGCCGGCCCGGCAGCGGTAGAACCCGATTCTGTGGATAACCCCGTTGGCGAGAATCGCCGGACGACGGCCGCGACGTTCGGTAAAATCTTCGTCACCCGCAGTTAAGATCACGTGAGAGGCGACGATATGTGCCGACTTTTCGGGATGAGTACCGGAGGGCCGCGGGTCAGGGCGGCCCACTGGCTGCTGGACGCGCCCCGTAGCCTGCGTGCGCAGAGCCACCGGATGCAGCACGGCGCCGGGCTCGGGTGGTTCTCCCTCGGCGGCGAGCCCGTCCGCGACAGGGCGCCCCTGGCCGCGTTCGAGAACGCCGATTTCGAGCTGCACGCGCGCAACGTACCGTCCCACACGTTCGTCGCGCATGTGCGTGACGCCTCGGTAGGCGGGCTGACGGTCCACAACTGCCATCCCTTCGTGATGAACGACCGGCTGTTCGCGCACAACGGCGTGGTGAAGGGCCTGGACACGCTCCGGACCTGGCTGACCGAGGTGGAACGCGCCCATGTCTCGGGGGAGACCGACTCGGAGATGGTGTTCGCCTATCTGACCGCGGAGATCCGGCGCCTGGGCGACACCACGGCGGGGATCATCGAGGCGGTGCGGCGCATCGGCGCCGAGCTCCCGGTGTTCGCGCTCAACCTGCTCGTCGCCGAGGCCGGGAGGTTGTGGGCGCTGCGCTATCCGGAGAGCAACGAGCTGTGGGTGCTGTCGCGCGGGGTGAGCGAGCCCGGCCACGCCGGCGGTGAGGTTCCGGCCGTCGTCGTCGCCAGCGAGCCGATGGACGACCGGCCGGGGTGGCGCCTGCTCGATCCCGGCGAACTGCTGGTCGTGGACGGTCTCGCCGAGACGTCCCTCTTCCCCTTCGGGCCCTTGCGCCATCCGCTGCGCCGCTCGGACCTGTCCATCCGCGAGGCCGCGTCCCAGGCCGCGGCGGGCCCGGCCGTTGGTGCCGGCACGCCGGAAGCGGGCAGGTCGGGCGGTGTGACGATGCTGGAACTGCGGGGCCCCGGCGGGGAGCCGGTTCCGGTCCGGGGGCCGCTACAGCCGGTGATCCTTCGGAACGGCCGGTCGTCGGCCGCCCGGGACCCGTCTGTCTAGTTCCGACACGCCGTTCACCATGGAAAAGACCAGCTTCGGCCGAATTCGCCGTGATTAGCGCGGCATCGACGGCGCAATCGGGGGGAATGTGTACGTTGGGGAGATCAACACTGCTGTGAGCTGCGGGGACGGGCCCCGCAGTGCAGCCTTGGAATCAGGAGGTCCCCGTGGCTCGAACACTGTCGAGGGGCACCCGCGTCACCGGTGCCGAACGCACCAGGCTCGCCGCCGAACTCGCTCCGCGGTACGCGGCCGGCGAGAGCATCCGCGACCTCGCCGCCGAGACCGGCCGGTCGTACGGGTTCATCTACAACGTCCTGAAGGAGGCGGGCGTGCCGCTACGCGGAAGGGGCGGCAACACCCGGCGTAAGAAGGACTGACCGGCTCCCGAACGAGAAAGAGGAAGCGAGCACATGAACGGACGTCCCCCTCGCCCCCCGGGGGGACCCCGTGCGCTAGGAACCGCGGAACGCCCCGGTGACCTCGGAGCGTCCGCTGAGGCTGGCGAGATCGGCGGCCGCCCGCCCCGCGACCCAGCCCTCGTAGTTGGAGACGGAGCCCGCCCGCCCCTTGGCGAGGTCGGGGAACATCGTGTCGACGGCTTGATCGACGGCCCGGTCGCGCGCCGCCAGTACGGGAAGCAGATCCTTCCCGCCGGCGCCCGCGGCCGCCCTGCCGGTTCCCGTCCCGCCCGCCGCCTCGCCGGCGGCCTCCCGCAGCCGCTCCCCGATACGGGCGGCGTAGGCGTTGAGGAACGCGTGCCGGAACGAACGCGTCCTTGACCGTCCCCGCGCATCGCGCCTGGGACCCGCGTGCACCATGGCGGACGTCGCCTGCACGAGCAGCGACGTGAACAGCATCTCCACCGCGGCCAGATCGGCCGGGAAGCCGAGGACGGTGGAGAACCCCAGATCCCGGTGCCAGACCGCGCGGCACCGGTTCGCCTCGGCCAGAACGGTCAGCAAGACCGCCTTGGGCGCGTCGTAAGGGTTGTCGACGGCGATGCGGCGCCCGTCCGGCCCGCCCGTGTCACCCGTTTCGGCGGCGAGCAGCGCGTGGTCGATGCTGTGCCGCGCCATCAGCTCCTGGGCGCGGGCGCTCAGCGCCTCCGCCTCCTCTGGGAACTCCGTCGACTCGGCCTTGGCGAGAAGCGCCCGCACCCGCCCCAGCGTCCGCTGGTCGATCCCCGCATCCCGGCCTCCGGCTGGCCGGATGCCGTGCGCAGCGGACGGCCTCGTACGGTGCGCATCCGTGTCATCGGGGGCCGAGGTTCCGGGGGGCGGGCCTATGGGCGGAAGCCTCGGAAGGGTCTCCAGGAAGTGGACGAGTTCGACGGCGCAGGTGATGTAGGCCACGCGTCCGACGCCTTCGCGCTCGCACCAGCGAGCGGGGTGGGCGTCGTCGTCCGGCCACCACACGCCGGCATCGAGGGCGGCCAGCTGGTCGCGCCAGCGGGCGTCCACGGTGCCGGAGGAGTAGGCGCGCATCTCGCCCGCGATCGCGTCCGTCGCCAGCCGCGCGTGCCGGGCGGTGCGCCGGCGGGACGCGAACCGGACGACGTCGGCCGGCTGCCAGCCGCGCTGCCAGGCGGCCGCGACCCCCTGCCGCAGCCGTTCGGACAGGCACCGGTCGACGGCGATCGTCCAATCCGGCACACCGGGACGTTCGGCCAGTTCGGCGACGAGGCCCCGGAACCCGGCATTGTGCGAGAGCGACCGCACGGCCTCGGACGCCAGTTCGTCCGCGGCCACCGCGAGGGCCGCCGGGGTCGGGCCGCGCCGCCACGTCTTCCGCACCACCGCTCCCGCCGTCCGAGGTCATCCGGGCATGACGCATCCTGCCATCCGGCGGCGGCGGGACTCGCCGTCCCCTGCCGGGAAGGCACGAGAACGAAAGAAAGCCCCCGGCCATGGCGGCCGGGGGCTCGGGACGGAGTCCTAGTCGTCGCCGCGCATCTCCTCGACCACGACGCTCTGGTAGGCGCGGGACGTGTCCGGGACGTAACTCAGCCGCGCGAGCGGCTTCCCGGCGCGGTCCCTGATCTCGAAGTGGTAGCCGTCGCCCGCCTCGCCCACGTGCGCTACGGCCTGGTCGTGCCTGAGCCTGCACATGGTGTCGACCTTCTCCAGTGCCACCTTCAGGCTCCCCGCGTCGCTGATGAGCCGCGCCGGCTCACTCGTCTCCCAGATCTCGAACATTCGTCGTGTCCTGTCGGCGGTCGGTCGGAAGGAACGGGCGGGGCATTCCAGACGTCGGACACAGCTTGCGCTCACTTGGTGGATCTTTCAATCAGTCCAGGTATCGGATTGATCACTATTCGAAGTTGTTCACGCTCACAGCGTCATGTCCGCATCTGGCGAGGGCCATCGCTTTCGCCGGGCAGGCCGCATCGATAGGGTCTGCCGCACAGAACCGAACGTGATTCGGAAGGGGGCCGGGGTGGAGTACCGGGTCGTGTCGATCGTCCGTGACCACGCCCGCGACCGGGGGGCGGCGCCGGCCGTCACCGGCGACGGGCGCACCGTGAGCTACGCCGAGCTCGACGAGCGGTCCAGCAGGTGCGCCCGGGCCCTCCTGGCGGCGGGTCTCGGGCCCGGCTCCCGGGTCGCCTACGTGGGCAAGAACGCGCCCGGTTTCTTCGACCTGCTGTTCGGGGCCGCGAAGATCGGCGCCGTCACCGCCCCGGTGAACTGGCGGCTGACGCCCGCCGAGATCGCCGCGGTGGTCGCGGACGCGCAGGCCCCGGTGACCCTCCTGGACGAGGAGTTCGCCGAGCTGGCCGAAGTCCTGCCAGGCCGGATCGTGGTGACGGGCGAGGAGCACGAGAGGTGGCTGGCGGGCCATCCCGCGGACGACCCCGGTTTCACGGGCGAGCCGGACGACATCGTCGTGCAGCTCTACACGTCCGGGACGACGGGCGTGCCGAAGGGCGTCCAGCTCAGCAACGCCAACTTCGAGGTGGGGGAGCGGATGGCCCGCCGCTGGGGGCTGGACGGCTCCTCGGTGAGCCTCGTCCCGATGCCGCTGTTCCACATCGGCGGGACGGGCTGGGCCCTGGCCGGGATGTACGCGGGCTGCCGGCAGGTGCTCGTCCGCGACATCGACCCGGCCGCGCTGGTGGACACCTTCGAGCGCGAGCGGGTCACGAACGCGTTCATCGTTCCGGCCGTCCTGCAGTTCATGTGCCAGGTGCCGGGCGCCGCGGGACGCGACTACTCGGCGCTCCGCGCGATCACCTACGGCGCGTCCCCGATCACCTCGGAGGTGCTGCGCCGCGCCCTGGACACCTTCAGGGCGCCGCTCTTCCAGCTCTACGGGATGACGGAGACGACCGGCGCGATCGTCCAGCTCGAACCGGGGGACCACGACCCGGAGGGGCCCCGCGCCCACCTGATGCGCTCGGCCGGGCGCCCCTACGACTGGGTCGAGATCAAGATCGTCGAGCCGGGCGGGCAGGCGGAACGCGCGCCGGGCGAGGTCGGCGAGGTGCTGACCCGCTCCTCGCAGAACACGCCCGGCTACTGGAACCGGCCGCAGGAGACGGAGCGGCTGCTCGCGGGGGACGGCTGGCTCCGCACGGGCGACGCGGGCTACGTCGACGCCGACGGCTACCTGTTCCTCACCGACCGCATCAAGGACATGATCGTCACGGGCGCCGAGAACGTGTATCCGATCGAGGTCGAGGAGGTGCTCGCCGCCCATCCCGCCATCGCGGACGTCGCGGTCATCGGCGTCCCGGACGAGCGCTGGGGCGAGACCGTCAAGGCCGTCGTGGTGCGCGTGGCCGGCGCCGCGCTGACCGAGGACGACGTGCTCGCCCACGCGCGCGAGCGCCTGGCGGGCTTCAAGCGCCCCCGCTCGGTCGATTTCGTGGACGCCCTGCCCCGCAACCCCAGCGGCAAGATTCTCAAGAAGGACCTCCGGGCCCCCTACTGGGAGGGTCTGGGACGCACCATCGCCTGACCTGGTTCAGGCTTCCACGGTGACGACGGCCTCCTTGGCGTCCGGCTCCAGGAAGCGCAGCAACGCCTCGCCCTCGGCGGTCAGTTCGTCAAGGGCCGCCTGGGGGAGGGCCTCGAAGGGACGCATCCGCAGCGTCGCGACCTTCCGCTTGTACTCCGTCTCCCAGATGCCGCGGGCAAAGCCGTCCCAGAGGAACACGGCGCGGACGCGCAGGTTCTTGGTCGTGAGCATGGGCCGGTGTTCGTCGGCGATGACGCGCCTGCGGTCGCCATGCGCGAGGACGAGGCTGTCGAACTCTGGCAGGAACCGTGCAGGTGCCGCGGCGTCCTCGCGCGGGCGCGGCGCATCGGGCAGGTCGAACAGTTCCCTCCCCTTGTCGTCGGCGAAGACGCGTAGGCCCGGACGTAGGCGTTCCAGGGCCTCGCCACCCGATGCCAGCCCGGACCACGTCTGCGCGTCGACGGCGGATGCGGGTCCGTAGGCGGCCAGGTATTGAAGCATCAACTCATCGATCGCGGCATCGGCTGCTGGACCGGTCCCCAGCCACGTGTCGGCGAGCGTGAACTGCGACGTGCGCGGGAAGCCCCATCTGTCCTGAGTCGGAACCATGACGAGCGGCACACAGAGCCGTACGGCGTAGCCGAGGGCGCGGTCATTGACGTCCGGGAAGTGCTCCTGCAGGAGCGCCCGCACCTCGTTGAACGTCAGAGGCCCCTCTTCTAGGAGCGCCCTTGCCGCGGGCACCACCTTCTGCAGATCCAGCCCCTTGGCACGGTCGCCCAAGACGCGCAGGGCGCCGTCCAGCATCGGCTGCATCGTCGTACGGAACGCCGTGTAGTCGGCGCCCGTCATCAGGTGCAGTGTGCCGCGCATCATCGTCGCGCGCACGAGCGAACGGTCGTGCAGTGCGGAGTGCAGGTCGGACGCCTGGAACCCCTCAAGTCGCGTCCAGAGCCCCAGAAACGGCGGTTTGGGCTCCTGTGCCTGCATCCCGCACAGCCGTCCCACCGCCTCGGCGACCGGGACCGCCTCCCGCGCGAGCAGCATCTGCCGTGCCAGCGTGGCCCGGTTGAGGGCCCGGACGCTCAGGGTTTCCGTCATCCGTCCAGGATGCCGTCGATCGCGTCCCGTACGCAGCGCCGCAGCCACGCGTGAGCAGGATCGGCGTCGTATCGAGCGTGCCACCCCAGTGAGAGCTTCAGCGGCGGCAGATCGAACGGAATGGGGATACGGACGAGCCCGAGCCGGTCGACGAGCCGCCGGTGCAGCCGCTCGGCCGCGAACCCGATGAGATCGGCCTCCAGGACGATGAACAGGGCCGCCGTCACCGTCGACACCGTTCCGGCGAGGCGCCGTGCGCGGGCCAAGTCCGCGAGCAGCTCATCGATCGGGCCGGACATGCGCCCGCGCCTGGTGGACGTGAGCTGAACCGCGCCCGCCCATTCGTCCAGCGTCACCTCCTGCCGGCCCGCCAGTGGATGCTCCGGCCGCACGACCGACAGGAAACGGTCCTCCGGCAGCGGTTGCACCCGGGTCTCCGGCGGCTGCCCAGGACCGATGACACCGATCTCCAGATCGACAGTGTCGCGCCGGAGCATGTAGTCGTCCCGCGGCCCTTCGCCGAGGAAGCGCAGGGCGATCCCCGGTGCCTCACGTGCGACACGTTCCAGCAACGGCCCGGCCAGTACGGCGACGGTGCCCTCGTCGGCTTGGAGGGTGAAGCTCCCCGACAGTGCCGCGAGGTCCAGTTCGTCGTCCGGGGAGAAGAGCGTCTGCGCGCGCTGGACGAGCGAGTGCACCTCAGCGTGAATGGCGAGCGCGCGCGGCGTCGGCACCATCGCACGGCCGGAGCGGACGAGGACCGGGTCCCCGAGCGCCTTGCGGATCCGCCCCAGCGTCCGGCTCATCGCGGGGCCGGACAGATGCAGCCTTTCCGCCGCGCCGGTCACACTCCTCTCCTCCAGCAGCGCGTCGAGCGCGACGAGGAGGTTCAGGTCCATCCTGGATTGCATCAGGCGCATTCCTCACGTGCAAAAGATGCATTTGAAAGCAAGTCACCCCCAGCCTACGTTGGAGATCGCGGAGGCGGCGCGCGCGGCCCGGATATCCCCCTCCGCCCTTCCAGCAGGGCGCGTCCATGCGTGTCCCTCCGAACGATCTACGAGGAATCCCTCATGACGCTCAATACCGTCCGGGACGCCGCGCCTCCCGGACCGGCCCCCTCCTCGGGGCGCGGGATGACGCCGCTGATGTCGGCGTGCGTGGTCCTGGTCGTGGCCATGGTCGCCGCGATCAACCTGTCGATCCCCAAGCTGTCGGCGAGTTCCCTTCACCCGTCCTCCACCGGGCTGCTGTGGATCGTCGACTCCTATGTCCTGGTGTTCGGCTGCCTGCTGATCCCCGCCGGCGCGCTGGGCGACCGCTGCGGGCGCAAGGGCGTGCTCCTGTCCGGCCTCGCCGTCTTCGCGGCCGGATGCCTGCTCTCGGCCGCCGCGCCCGATGTCGCGGTCCTGCTGGCCGGACGGCTCGCGAGCGGCGCGGGCGCCGCCCTGATCATGCCCGCGAGCCTGTCGCTGCTCCTCCAGGTCACCGCACCGCAGCGGCGTCCCCACGCCATCGCCACCTGGACGGCCGCCACCGGAGTCGCCGGAGCCGTCGGGAACCTCGGCGGGGGAGCGGTGCTGCAATGGCTGCCCTGGCAGGGGCTCTTCCTGGCCGGCGCTCCCCTCGCCGCCCTCCTCGCGCTCCTGGTCGCACGGCTGGCGCCGCGCGGCCGATCTCGACGCGCTGGGCGCGGCCATCCTCACCGCAGCCCTGTTCGCGCTTCTCTTCGGCATCATCGAGGGGCCCGAGCGCGGCTGGTCGTCGCCCGTGGTGCTCGGCGGCTTCGCCGGCGCCGCCGTGCTCATGGCGGTCTTCGTCCTGTACGCGCTGCGCGCCCGCCACCCGCTGCTGGACCCGCGCGTCTTCGCGATCGCCCCGCTGCGCAGCGGCGTCCTCGGCATCGGGCTGGCGTTCTTCGGCCTGTTCGCGCTCTTCTTCGTCAACGCGCAGTACCTCCAGTACGCCCAGGGGTACTCGCCGCTGCTCACCGGCGTGGCGATCGCGCCGCTCGTCATCGGCATGATCCTGGTCTCCAAGCGGAGCGTCGGCCTGGCGCAGCGATTCGGGGGCCGGCTCATGTTCGTCGCGGGCATGCTGACGCTCGCGGCCGGCCTCGGGTCGCTGTCCCTGGCGGACGCGTCGACGCCCTACGCGCTCTACGCGGCGGATCTGTTCGTCATATCGGTCGGCATGGGCCTGTGCGTCCCGACCCTGTCGGTCGGCGTGATGGCGGCGCTCCCGTCCGAACGCGCCGGGCTCGGGTCCGGGCTGAACAGCGCCGCCCGCGAGATCGGCAGCGCGCTCGGCGTCGCCGTCCTCGGCACGATCCTCACCGGGCGGTTCGCGGACGGCCTGCCGCCCGCGCTCGCCGGGCACGCGCATTCGGCTGGGGAGGCCCTCGCCGTCGCGGACGCGGCGGGCGGCGGGCCCGGGGCGCACGCGCGGGTGATCGAGGCGTTCACCGGCGCGGCGGCGGCGGGCTTCCGGGCGGTGGCGGCGGCCGTCGCGCTCGGGGCACTGCTCGTCGCGCTGGGCCTTCCGCGCCGAGATCACCGAACCCCTGGAACCCGGCGCACTAGAGATATATCGTGACTGACGCGATATATCTCGACTCGTGGAAGGTGCGGCGATGTCCGTAGAAGAGAGGGCTCCGGCGCGCGGCGTACGGGGACGGCTGCTCGACCTCATGTTCGTGCGCGGCCGCGTCGAGGACACGAGGCCCGGACCCGGGCGCATGCGGTGGATCCGCATCGGCGGCGTGCCCGGCCTGGACTGGACGCCCGGGCAGCAGGTCCGCGTGCACGTGGCGGACATCACCTCCGCCCGCACCTGGGTCAGCGGCGCCGTCCGCAACGCGCTCCGGACCTACTCGGTGTGGGAGTACGACGCGTCCGCCGGGGCCATGGAGCTGTGCGTGCTGGACCACGAGGCCGGCGGGCCCGGCACGCGCTGGGCCCGGGACGCCCGGCCGGGCCAGGAGGTCGTCTTCGGCCGGCCGGAGGGGACGTTCGGGCTCCGCCCTGCCGCGTACCACGTGTTCGCCGGGGAGGAGACCGCCTCGGTCCCGTTCGGCGCCATGCTGCGGGCGGCCCCGGGGGACGAGCCTGTGCACGGCGTGATCGAGACGGCCCGGCCCGAGGACCGGCTGCCGCTGCCGAGATCCGGGGAACTGACGTGGTGCGACCGAGGGGACGCGTCCGCCGCCGGCTCCGGCACGCTCGTCGACGCCGTGCGTGGCCTGATCCTGCCAGCGGAACCGGGGATCGCCTACGTGGCCGGGGAAGCACGCACCGTGCAGGCCGTCCGGGCGCACCTCGTGCAGGACCGGGGCTGGCCTCGCAGGTCCGTGCTGGTCAAGCCGTTCTGGACGCCCGGCAAGCGCGGGATGGAGTGATCCGGAACGATCGACGGGCGCGGGGGTTACGGGGCGATATTTCTTGAAATGCACGTGCATCAGCCCTTGCACCTGCACGCCATCCCTAGCAGTATTTCCCCGGACCCCCGCACGTGAACTCCCCGGAGATCGCGATGACCGCACACTTGAACGACAGTGACCGACAGGCGCTGCGGCTGGCCCAGGATCTCCGCGAGGAGATGCGGGCGGCACTCCCGCAGCTGCCGTCCCCGCCCTCGGTATCCCCGTTCGTCGACCAGGCCGGGATGCCGAGCGTCCTGCTGAGGATGGACGCCGAGACCGCACGCGCGCTCATGGCCTTGCTGGCCGAGCGCCGCGCCGGGCTGAGCGGCGCGCCCTCGGTGGAGCCTCGCCGGGCCGACGGCACCCACGTGCCGCCGCCCGTCCCGCCGCACACGGCCCAGGCCGTCCCGGCGGCGCAGGGCCCGATCGTCGCGGCCGCAGCCCCGTACGGGGAGCCCGCGTACGGGGAGCCCGTGTACGGCGAGCCCGGCTACGGAGACCCCGGCTACGGCGGTCAGCCTTACGGCGAGCAGACCTATGGCGGGCAGCCGTACGGCGAGCCGGCCTTCGGTGAGCCCGCCTACGCTGAGTCACCGTTCATCCCGCCCCAGCAGAGCGCCACGGTGTTCACCGGCGGGACCGGGCCGACGCCGCTCGTGCCGTCGGTCTACCCGACGTACTGACGGGACGCCTTCACCCCGTGCGGCCTCCGCCGTGCGGGACGCCGGTCACGCCATGTGCAGGGTCGTCTGATCATTTGAGCCGCCGCCCCCTTCCAGTGCGGTCACGCGTCCGTCGTGACGGGTCCATCGCGTGCGGCCATCCGGTTTCAGCGCCCGGATCCCCTGGGCTGTTCCCGCCGGCGCGGCGCGGGTCCCCTTGATCCGGCCCCGGGGCCGGAGATCATTTCGGATATAAAGATCATTTTTGCGGCCGCGGTGCCCCGTCGAGTGGCCCGCCGCCCCCGCGCGAAAGGCGCTCCGGGCCGGTTCCCCGGTTAAAAGATCTACCTGGTCAAAGGTAAAGAAATCGCCCGTTTGGCGAAAGCACGGTAATGCCGTATATAGTCATCTCCAGGTCAGGGTCAAAGAACCGTTGACCTGGCCAATCGCATAGCCGTCGCCTCCCGCCCGCCAGGCGGGATCCCTTTCGCCGAAGAGCGGCCGTACCATGCACCGGCCGCCACCGTGCTGGGCCAGTTGAGCCCCCGGTCGGCGTTCCTCCCGCTTCATCCAAGCCCGTGTCACACGCACGTCCGAGAACGGACGCGCGCCGCTGACCACGAGCGCGGTCCGCCATGTCTGTGGATCGTTCCAAGCGGGTCTCTCCGCGACGGCATCTCCCGAGTCCCGAGTCTCGCGGAGCCGTTCCCCCCTGCCCGGAAACAGGCGCGTGACCTGCGCGCCCGTCCCGGTGCGGAACGGCAGCCCTGAACCCCGAACGAAGGAATCCCATGCAGCAGCGAGCGATCAATGTCGTGCTGACCGGTGTCACCGGCACCGCTCTCGCGGGCATGCTGGTGGCCGGCGTCGCCGCCGCCAGTGATGACTCCGCTCCCCAGAAGCAGTTCCTGCCGCAGCAGGCCGTGGCCGCGCAGCAGCACAAGGCCGACCGGAACCGGACCGCGACGAGCGCGGAGAAGGCCGAGTCCGGGAAGGCCGAGTCCAAGGCCAAGGACAAGTCCTCGGCCAAGGACGGCAAGCGCGACGAGGGCGAACCAAAGGCGCTGCTCAGCGGCAAGACCACCTCGTCCTACTTCTGGGACGACGGCTCCGGCGTGAACGGCGACACCGGTGCCCCCGCCGGTGGGAAGCCGATGCAGAAGGGCCTGTTCGCCAGCCCGAGCTGGCCCATGCACACCAAGGTCAGGGTCTCCTACCACGGCCGCACCAAGACGGGCTTCGTCGGCGACCGCGGCCCCGGCGAGCCGTCCCAGCGGGGCGTGATGCTCGACCTCGACACCTACACCTTCCGCTACCTGCTGGACGGCGAGAAGCCGGACAGCAAGTACGACGCCGGTAGCGGCGAGGGACACCTGAAGGGCGTCAAGTGGGAGGTCCTCTCCTGGGGCTCCGGCGCCGGGAAGAAGGGCAAGCCCCAGCCTTTCGGCTCCTGATCCGAGGCCGCGCGGACGGCCGGTGAAATGGCTCACAAAGCAAATGTGACGCCGCACACGGCCCGTTCGTGAGGCCTCTCACAGACCCGGCACAGGGCTGCCGGTGCATGGAGAACGGGGATTCCCCGGTATCGCGAGATCACCGGGGAATCCCCATTTTCAGATCGGCCGCGCTCTCGCGCGCCAGCTCCCTGGACAGTGCCAGCGCCGCGGTCCGGACGGCCGGGGCGAGCCGGTCGAGGTCCAGCCGGCACACGTTCCCGGTGATCGAGATCGCGGCGATCACCCGCCGCCGGTGGTCGTAGATGGGCGCCGCCACGGCGGAGACGCCGGCCTCGGACTCCTCCCGGTTCACGGCGTAGCCGCGGTCGGCGGTGCGGGCCAGCTCCCGCTGCAGCAGCCCCGGCATGACGATCGTGTGCGGTGTGTAATGGACGAGCCCGCCCGCGAGCACCCTTTCCAGCCGTGCCGGCGGCCCGAGGGCGAGGAACAGCTTCCCGGTCGCCGTGCAGTAGGCGGGCAGCCGCCCGCCCACCCGGGACACGATCGGCATCGACCGGCGTCCCGTGACCTTCTCCAGGAAGAGCGTGTCCGTCCCGTCCAGGACGGCCAGATGGATGTTCTCGTGCGTCGCCTCGTACAGGTCCTCCAGGTAGGGGAGCGCGGCCTCGCGCAGGCTCCGCGGCCGGGGCGCCCGCTGCCCGAGCACGAACAGCCGCATGCTGAGCCGGTAGCCGGACTCGGTGCGCTCGACCCCGCCCCACCGCACCAGCTCGCTCAGCAGGCGGTGCGCGGTCGGTTTCGGCAGGCCGGTGCGGGCGGCCAGCTCGGTGAGGTTCAGCTCGGTGTCGGCGGAGCCGAAGGCGTCCAGCAGGCTGAGCCCGCGCGCCAGCACCGATCTCGGCGGCTCGCCGCCCGAGGCCCGCACGTCCATACCCCGATGGTGTCCGTGATCGGGCCGGCCGGCAAGGGCCGGGAAGCCCGCGGCGGCCCTGGTCACCGGTCCTCCCCGTGCCCGGCGACCGGAGCCTCGATGAGCAGCGGCGCGGCCAGGTCCCTGACCTCGGCGACCGCGTCGCGCAGCTCATCCGCCGAACCGGCCCGCACCGCGCCGATCCCGAACAGCCGTGCGGCGCTCTGCCAGTCGAGCGCCGGCGGACCGAGGTCCATGCCCACGTACCGGCCGTATCTGGCCGACGCGCCGCCGCCTTCGTCCAGGGTGTCCTTCAGCGTGCGGTACTCGCCGTTGTTCATCACGACGAATGCCACGGGCACCTCGTAGCGGGCGGCGCTCCAGAGGCCCTGCAAGCCGAACATGGCGCATCCGTCGCCGAGCACCGCGACGACCGGGCGGCCCGGGTCCGCCATCCGGGTGCCGACCGCCGCGCCGATGCCCCAGCCGAGGCCGCCGCCGACCGTGTGCACGTACGAGCCGGGCCGGTCCTGGCGCAGCACCGCGCGCAGCTTCAGCCCGACGGTGATCGCCTCCTCGACCACCACCGTCCCGTCGGGGACCCCGGCCGCGACGGCGTGCGCGGCGGCGCGCGGGTCCATGGGCGACGGCCCGTACGCCGCCCGCGCCGCCGCCTCCACGTCGTGCCGCTTCCGGGCGTGCTCGGCGCCGAGCCGCTCGGTGCGCTCCCGCGCGGACGGCACCCTCCCGCCGAGGTGATCGGCGAGCGCCCGCAGCGTCCCGGCCAGATCGCCGGTCAGGCCGTGCCGGGTCGCGAAGTTGCGGCCGATCTCGGCGGGGTCCTCGTCGACCTGCACGATGTCCAGGCCGTCGGGGACGGCCGGGCCGTGCGTGTAGTGGTGCGGCATGAACGCGTGGCATCCGGCGATCAGCACCGCGTCATGCCCGGAGAGCGTCTCCCGGATGACGGCGTTGTGCGGCGCCAGCATCCCCGCGTACAGCGGATGCCCCGTGGGGAAGTCGATGCCGTCGTTCATCGGCTGGTGGTAGACGGCGGCGCCGAGCCGCTCCGCGACCGCGACCAGTTCGCCGGCCGCGCCCGCCCGTCCGACGCCGTCGCCCGCGATGATCGCGGGACGTTCGGCACGGGCGAGCAGGGCCGCGGCCTCCCCGGCCTCGGCCGCACCCGGGCCCGTCACAGGGGAGCGGTCCGTCACCGCGACGTCGGTGTCCTCCTCCAGCAGGTCCATGGGGACCGACACCAGCACCGGCCCCGCCGGGGGACGCGCCGCGAGCGCGAACGCACGCCGCAGCACGATCGGCAGGTCGCCCGCGTGCTGCACCTCCACGGCCTGCTTCGTCGCCGCCGACGCCAGCCCGACCAGGTCGCCGGACAGCATCGGGTCCTGGAGGAGGTGCCGCCGGTCCTGCTGGCCCGCCACGATCACCATCGGGGTCCGGGACCGCAGCGCGTTCAGCATCCCGATCAGCCCGTTCGCGACGCCCGCCGCCACGTGCAGGCTGACCAGCGACGTCCGGCGGGACGCGCGCGCGTACCCGTCGGCCATCGCCACCACGGACCCCTCCTGCAGGCCCAGCACGTAGCGCAGGTCGGGCGCCTCCGCCAGCGCGTCCATCAGGGGGAGCTCGGTCGTGCCGGGGTTGCCGAAGATCCGGGTCACGCCCTCGTCCCGGGCGATCTCCAGCAGCGCCTCGATCGGCCTCATGCGGTGCCTTCCGCTCGGTCGGCGGCTCAGTGCTTGGCGGAGCCGCCGTCGATGTTGATCGTCTGCCCGGTGAGGAACCCGCTGCCCTCGTCGCACACGTACAGCAGCGTGGACAGCAGGTCGCGGGGCTCCTCGACGGCCCGCACGACCTGCAGGTCCCGGACCCGCTCGAAGCCGCCGTCGGCGCCCGTCGTCCGCGCCGCCGTCTCGGTCCTGGTCAGGCCCGGCGAGATCGCGTTCACCGTGATCCCGTGGGCGCCGACCGCGCTCGCCAGGGCCCGGGTGAAGCCGACGAGCCCGGCCTTGGACGTCGTGTAGGCGACCAGGTCGGGCGGCCCGAGGAACACCACGGCGGAGACGATGTTGACGATGCGGCCCCAGCCGGCGGCCTTCAGGTGGGGGAGCGCGGCGCGCGACACCAGGAACGGGCCGTCCAGGTTGACCCGCATGATCCGCCGCCAGTCCTCCAGCGTCGTCTTCTCGAACTCCAGCGGCGGGTAGATCCCGGCGTTGTTCACCACGATGTGCAGGCCGCCGAACTGCGCGGCGGCCTCCTCCACCCCGGCCTCGACCTCGTCGGGGTCGGTCACGTCCGCCCGCACCGGCAGGAACCGGTCGCCGATCGCCTCGGCGGTGCCAGACATGTCGGCCAGGTCGAGGCCCGCGACCCGGTGCCCGCGGGCGGCCAGGGCGATCGCGAACTCGCGCCCCAGCCCGCCCGCCGCACCGGTCACCAGCGCGGCCCGGCGCGCTCCGCTCATGGACGGCGTCTCGCTCATGGACGGCAGCGTGCGCCACCCCGGCCGCCCCGGCAAGAGCCCGTTTTCACTGACTGAAACGGCTTCCTTGTGGTGGCGTGGCGCGGGTCACATGCTCGCCGCATGTCCGTACGAAAGCCCGCGGCCGGGCCGGCCTCGGAGAACGACAAGGACCGGAACGGCAGGCACGGCGCCCCGGCGCGGCGGCCCCGGCTCCGGCGTCCGGTCCCCGACGAGGCCGGCGTCGTCGGGGTGCTCGTCCTGCTGGTGCTGGGCGTCGGCCTGTTCCAGCCGGACTTCCTGCGCACCGGCAACCTGCTGACGACCGCGCACAACTCGGTGTACGTCGGCCTGATGGCGTGCGGGATGGTGTTCGCGCTCGCGATGCGGGAGGTCGACCTGTCGGTCGGCGGAATGTACGCGATGGGCATCGTCGTGGGCGCGCTGCTGATCCGGGACGGCTGGAACCCGTGGCTCGCCGCCGTCGCGGTGCTGGCGCTGTCCGCGTTCGTCGGCGCGCTCAACGGGGCGGTCACGACGTATCTGCGGCTGCCGTCCTTCATCGTCACGCTCGCCACGTCGATGCTGCTGCGCGGTGTCGGCCTGGCGCTGGCCGAGGGCAAGCAGATCACGGACCTGCCGCAGGAGCACGCGTTCTTCAGCGTGCTCGGCGGCGACGGGACGCTCGGCGTGCCGAACGCGGTGTGGGTCTTCGTCCTCGCCGTCGTGGTGCTGGGCGTCGTGTTCACCCGGACGAGGTTCGGCGCGCGGGTGCGGGCCATCGGCTCCAACCCCGAGGCCGCGGAGTTCGGCGGGATGCCCGTCACCCGCACCCGGATCGCCGCGCTGGCGCTGTCCGGGCTCATGGCGGGCCTCGCGGCCGTCCTCGCCCTGGCGTTCTTCATCGCCGGGGACCCCACCATCGGCCAGGGCTACGAGCTCACGGCCATCGCCGCGGCCATCATCGGCGGCACCCCGCTGAAGGGCGGGACCGGCTCCGTCCTCGGCGCCGCGGCGGGCACCCTCATCCTCGGCGTCGTCACCGCGGCGCTGGTGTTCTTCGAGGTCCCCATCAACTGGACGACCTTCGCGACCGGTGGCGTGATCCTCGTCGCCGTCGGCGCCGCGCCGCTGCTGCGCCGAGTCCGTGACCTGCGCTCCTCAGGGAGGAACCCATGATCCCGCGTCCACGCGGGCCCGTCGCGGCCGCCGTCGCGCTCGTGCTCGGCGTCGCCCTCGGCACCGCGTCGTGCGGTGACGGCGGCGGCTCCGGCGACAAGGGCGGACGGCTGAAGATGGGCATCGCCGTCGCCAACTACAGCCTCAACTTCGCCCGCGAGATGTACGAGGGCGCGACCGAGGCGTCCAAGCAGGACGGGAACATCGACTTCAAGGTCGTCGGCCCGCCCAACACCGACGGGCCCGCCGAGCAGCAGCTGTTCCAGAACCTCACCGTCACCCACCCGGACGGGATCGTGCTGGAGAACCTCGACCCGCCGATCTTCACCCGGCCCGCCGCGCAGGCCGTGGACAAGGGCATCCCGGTCGTCGCGCTCGACACGGCGCCGACCGACGGCAGCAAGGTCGGCTTCTACGTGGGCAACGACAACTACGAGCTGGGCGGGATGCTCGCCGAGGCGACGGTGAAGAAGCTCGGCGCGGACCCCAAGGGCACCGTGGTCGTCGGCGTGCCCAACCCGGGGACGCCCGTCCTGGACAGCCGGGCCAAGGGCATCAAGGACACGTTCGCGAAGCTGGCGCCCGGCGTCCGCGTCCTCGGGCCGTTCCAGACCTACAGCGACCCGGCGCAGAACTTCGGCGCCTGGCAGTCGCAGGTGAACGCCAACCCCGGTGCGCTGGCGTTCCTCGGGGTCGGGGACGCCGACAGCTACAACCTCGGCCGCCTCAAGGAGCAGAAGAAGGGCAAGTACCTCACCGCCGGCTTCGACGTCGACCCGAAGACCCTCGACTACATCAAGAAGGGCACCAACTTCGCCGGCATCGACCCCGAGCACTACCTCAAGGGCTACATCGCCACGGCGAGCCTGATCAAGGCGGTCCGGGAGAAGGACGGCAAGCTGCCGGACGGCTGGTTCAAGACGCCGGGGCTGGTGATGACCTCGTCCAACATCGACGAGATCCTCAAGCGGCAGCAGTCGGTGCAGAACGCCTACCAGTGGTACAAGCCGCAGCTCGACAAGCTGCTGGCCGATCCCGGCGCCAGCATGAAGCCGCTCAAGGAGGCCCGCTGACATGCTGGTCGCCTCCGGCCTGGTCAAGCACTACGGCGGGGTCACCGCGCTCGACGGCGTCGGCATCACCCTGGACGCGGGGGAGGTGCACGCCCTCGTCGGGGAGAACGGCGCCGGCAAGTCCACCCTCGTGAAGATCATGTCCGGGGTGGTGCGGCCCGAGGGCGGCACGGTCGAGCTGGACGGCGCGCCCGTCCGGTTCGCCGACGCGCGGCAGGCCGCGGCGCAGGGCGTCGCGATCGTGTCGCAGGAGCTGATGACCTACGACGACCTGACCGTGCTGGAGAACCTCTTCCCGTACGGGGCGCCGCGCCGCGGCGGTCTCGTCAGCACCCGGGAGATGCGGCGGCTGGCCGGGCCCGTCCTGGCCGAGCTGGGCCTGGACCCGCCGCCGCACGCGAGGGTCGGCGAGCTGCCCCTCGCCGACCGGCAGCTGCTGGAGATCTCCCGGGCCCTGCTGCAGGAGCCCCGCGTCCTGATCCTGGACGAGCCCACGTCGGCGCTGCCCCGCGACGCCGCCGCCCGCCTCGCCGCCGTCACCCGGCGGCTGGCGGAGCGGGGCCTCGCCGTCCTGTACATCTCGCACTTCCTGGAGGAGGTCATGCGCGTCGCGACCCGGGTCACCGTCCTGCGGGACGGCCGGGTCGTGCTGGCGGGGGAGCCGGTCGCCGACGTCGGCCTGGACTCCCTGGTCACCGCGATGCTCGGGCAGCCCGCCCGGCATCCGGCGCCCGCGGCCGCCGCCCCGCGCCGCCCCGGCGGGGCGGCGGTCGCCCTCACCGGCGTCACCGTGCCCGGACGGCTCGGCGAGGTGTCCCTCACGGCGGCGGGCGGCGAGATCGTCGGGGTCGCGGGCCTGCAGGGCTCGGGACACCTCGCCGTGCTCGACGTCGTCTGCGGACGCGCCCGCCCGTCGTCCGGCTCGGTCAGGCTGCCCGGCGGGCGGTCGCCCCGCTCGGCCCGGCATGCCGTCACCCAGGGCGTCGCCTACATCTCCGGCGACCGCAAGGGGCGCGGGCTGATGGTCGACAAGACGCTCTGGGAGAACATCACGTCCGTGAGCTGGCTCGGGCAGGGGCGCGGCGGGCTCATGCCGCGCCGCTCCGGCCTTGTCGATCGCTCCCGCGGCCGCCTGGAACGGCTGCGGGTGCGGGGGGACGTCCACGCCCGGGCGAGCAACCTGTCCGGCGGCAACCAGCAGAAGGTCGTCTTCGCCAAATGGCTGGACGCCGACCCGGCCGTCCTCGCCCTGGACGACCCGACGCGCGGCGTGGACGTCGGCGCCCGGTCCGAGGTGCACGACATCGTCCGGGGCCTGGCCGCCGAGGGGAAGGTGGTCTTCATCGCCTCCAGCGACCTCGCCGAGCTGGTCGAGCTGTGCCACCGGGTCGTCGTCCTCCAGCACGGCCGCATCGTCGGCACCCTGGACGGCGACCGGCTCACCGAACCGGAGCTGAGCCTCGCGATGAACGCCGGTTTCGCCGAACCGCCTAAGCCGTCAGGAGGGGGATGACGGGCGCGAACTCCTCCATGTCCTCGTCGGAGATCTGGTAGTAGGTGAAGCCGAAGCGGTCGCGGCGGGCGAGCATCTGCTCGGCGATGTGCTCGGGCGGGCCCACGAACTGGGACGGCATGCCGAGGACGGCCTCGGCGGACGACGTCCCCCAGCCGCGCGTCACCGCGACCTTGGCCGCGGCGCGGCGCGGGTCGGAACCGAACGTGGGCGAGACCATCATGCTCAGCTCCACGTCCCGTCCCTCGGCCGCCTCGCGGACCCAGCCGACCTTGCGGGCGATGGTGTCCGGCAGGCGCTCGGAGATCTCGTCCGAGATGGCGCCCTCGGGGAGGGCGCGGGGGAGGATGCCGACGGTGTCGGCGTGCCGGCCCGCGATGCCGAGCATGCGGCGGCTTCCGGCGCCGACGACGAGCGGCGGGCGCCGGCCGGGACGCGGGAAGACCGTCAGGCCGTCGATCCGGTAGTGCTCGCCCTCGAAGGCCGTCTTCCCGCCGCCGAGGAGGCTCCGCAGAATCCGCAGCGACTCCTCCAGGCGCCCGACCCTCGTCCCGGCCCGGTCGAACGGCATCCCGGCCGCCTCGTACTCCTCGCGCAGCCACCCGGCGCCGATGCCCAGCTCGAACCGCCCGCCCGACAGGTGGTCGAGGGTCGCGGCCTCCTTGGCGAGCATCACCGGATGCCGGAAGTCGTTGGACAGCACCATGGTGCCGAGCCGCAGCGTGCTCGTCACGGACGCGGCCGACGCCAGCGCCACCATCGGCGCGAGCTGGTCGCCGAACGGCTCGGTGACGAAGTGGTCCCGCAAGGTCAGGACGTCGTATCCCAGTTCCTCGGCGCGGCGGGCGGTTTCGGCCAGCCCGGTGCCCGAGCGGATCGACTCGCCGACCACACCGAAGCGGAAATCTCTGCTCATCCCCTCAGCGTGCCCAGTGATCGGACGATCGCGCTGGCAGGAATCCGACATCAGCCTGTCGACCGGCGGAACGAGGCGAGCGGCTCGGTCGCCGGCCGTGCGGCGTAAGGGCGTCACCGACTGCCCCGTTCTCACCGGTCCCTTCCAGGCTGCGCCGTGCCGCCCGGTTTTGCAAGGCGGGGCCTAATCCACGCGCTGGGACAGGAGCCGTCCCGGCCACTCGCCCACCGTGAAGGGGCGGACGACCTCGAAGCCGTTGCGCCGGTAGTACTCCACGAGCCGCCCGTCGCCGCCTCCGTAGCAGTCGACGCGCAGGAGGCCGGCGCCATTGGCGCGGGCCTCGTCCCTGGCCTTGGCGATGAGCGCGCTGCCGACCCCGTGCCCGGCGAACGCGCGATCGGTCACCAGCAGGGTGATGTACAGCTCGGGCTCCTCGACCGGGTCGACGTAGGGCGGCGGGCCCGGGGCGACCGCCATGACTCCGGCCGGGTGCCCGTCGACCTCCGCGACCCGGATCTCGTCGTCGCGGGCGATGCCGGCGATCCGCTCCACGCGGCGAGGGTCGTCCGACCACGGATCGCCGCCCCACTGCCCGGTCCGGCCGTTCGCGGCGAGCCACGCCACGGCGCCGTCCAGCATCGCCATCATCACGGGCGCGTCATCTGGCCCGCCTTCACGAATCTGCATGACACCTGTCTAGCGCCGGAACGGGACGAATCAGGAATCGATGAAACCCTGGGCGCGCTGGAAGAGGCCGACCGTGATCGAGTGCAGGAGGTCGCCGGTCTCCTTGGGCGCCTTCCCCGCGAAGGCGCGGGCGTGCGTCCCTTCCAGGACGATGCCGAGCTTGAAGCAGGCGAGGACCGCGTACCAGTTGATGGACGACAGGTCGCGGCCGGCGACGGCGCCCGCGCGCTCGGCGTAGGTCGCGACCAGGTCGCTCGCGGCGGGCAGGCCCCCGGCCGCGCCGAGCGGGCCGGCCAGCGCGGCGCTCTGGTCGGCGCGGTCGGGCCAGGTGGCCAGCAGCCAGCCGAGGTCCAGCAGCGGGTCGCCGATCGTGCACATCTCCCAGTCGACGATCGCGGCGACCTCGGGGCCGTCGTAGGAGTACATCAGGTTGGCCAGGTGGTAGTCGCCGTGCAGGATCCCGGGACGCCAGGTCTTCGGGCGGCTGTCCTCCAGCCAGCGGGCCACGTCGTCCAGGCCGGGGATGTCCGGGCCCGGGTAGCCGTCCAGCGCGCTGTAGGAGTCGAGCTCGGACATCCAGCGGCCCACCTGGCGCTCCAGGAAGCCCACGGGCTTGCCGAAGCCGGCCAGCCCGACGGCCTCGTGGTCGACCGCGCCGAGCGCCGACAGTGCGCGCGCCGCGTTCAGGCCCATCTCACGCTGGACGGATGCGTCTCCGGCGTGCGGCTCGGGCAGCGTCACCGAGGCGTTGAAGCCCTCGACGGGCGTCATCAGGTAGAACACCGCGCCGCCCATGACCGACTCGTCCGGGCAGTCGGCGATGAGGCGCGGCGCCGGGACACCGGTGCCGTCGAGCGCCGCGAGCACCCGGGCCTCCCGGCGCAGGACGTCGTTGGTCTTCGCGCGCAGATGGCTCGGGCCGCGCCTCAGCACGTAGTCGCGGCCGCCGCGGCGGAACCGGATCAGCGTGTTCTGCGTGCCGCCGGTGAGCGGCTCGACGTCCTCGAACGGGCCGCCCGGCAGACCCCGGCCGTCCATCCACCCGGCGAGGACGCCGAAGTCCACCAGGGCACGGTCGATCTGCTCAGGCTGCACGGCTGTCCTTTCCCAGGCTGACCCGGAGAGTAACAGTCATGCACTTGCATTACTAACTCAGATGGGTCGATTATCGGGGAAACGACAGCAGGAGGCTCGCCATGGCTTGGGACTTCGAGACCGACCCCGCCTACCAGGAACTTCTCGACTGGGCGGACGCCTTCGTCCGGGACGAGGTCGAGCCGCTCGACCTGGTGCTCGGCGACCCGTACGACAAGACAGACCCCCGCTACAAGCGGCTCGTCCGCCCCCTCCAGGACCAGGTCCGCGACAAGGGCCTGTGGGCCTGCCACCTCGGCCCCGACCTCGGCGGCCAGGGTTACGGCCAGGTGAAGCTGGCACTGCTCAACGAGATCCTCGGCCGCTCCCGGTGGGCGCCGTCGGTGTTCGGCTGCCAGGCACCCGACTCCGGCAACGCCGAGATCATCGCCCACTTCGGCACGCCCGAGCAGAAGGAGCGCTACCTGCGGCCCCTCCTGGACGGCGAGATCTCCTCGTCCTACTCGATGACCGAGCCGCACGGCGGAGCCGACCCGACACTGTTCACCACGCGGGCCACCCGCGACGGGGACGGCTGGGTCATCAACGGCGAGAAATGGTTCTCCTCCAACGCCCGCCACGCCACCTTCCTCATCGTCATGGCCGTGACGAACCCGGACGTGTCCGCCTACGAGGGCATGTCGATGTTCATCGTGCCGGCCGACGCGCCGGGGCTGATCACCGTGCGGAACGTGGGCGTCGGCAGCGAGCGCGAGGGCTCGCACGGCTACCTGCGCTACGAGAACGTCCGCGTCCCCGCCGGGAACCTCCTCGGCGGCGAGGGCGGCGCCTTCGTCATCGCGCAGACCCGGCTCGGCGGCGGCCGCATCCACCACGCCATGCGGACGATCGCGCAGGTCCGCAAGGCGTTCGACATGATGTGCGAGCGCGCCGTCTCCCGGCAGACCCGGTTCGGGCCGCTCGCCAAGATGCAGATGACCCAGGAGAAGATCGCCGACAGCTGGATCGAGATCGAGCAGTTCCGGCTGCTCGTCCTGCGCACCGCCTGGCTGATCGACAAGCACGGGGACTACAAGAAGGTCCGCAAGGACATCGCCGCCGTCAAGGCCGCGATGCCGAAGGTGTACCACGACGTCGTGCAGCGGGCGATGCACCTGCACGGCGCGCTCGGCGTGTCCAACGAGATGCCGTTCGCCGCGATGATGATGGGGGCCCAGGCGATGGCCATCGCCGACGGCCCCACCGAGGTCCACAAGATCACCGTGGCCCGGCAGCTGCTGCGCGACGCCGAGCCCGTCGAGGGCCTGTGGCCGTCCGGCCACCTGCCCACCCGCCGGGAGGCGGCCCGCGAGCGTTTCGCCGAGGCCCTGGAGCACGCGATCGGCAATGAGTGACACCCGCGAACGCCTCCTGGACGCCGCCGAAGCCCTCTACGCGGCGCGCGGCGTGGACGCCGTCAGCCTCCGCGAGATCCTCCAGGAGGCGGGCGCCCGCAACGCCACGGCCGTCCAATACCACTTCGGGGACCGCGCCGGGATCCTCCGCGCGATCTTCGCCCGGCACGCCCCCGAGGTGGAGGCCCGCCGGCACGCCCTGCTCGACGCCTACGAGGACGGCGAGCAGGGCGTCCGCCCCCTGGCCGCCGCCCTCGTCCGTCCCATGGCCGCCCGCCTGGCCGACCCGTCGGGCCGCGCCTACCTGCAGATATCGGCGGACGTGGTGAACCGTCCGGAACCGATCGCGCCGTTGGGCGTTCGGGACGATCCCCGCGACAGCCTCTGCCGCTGGCGGGCCATCGTCGAGCCGCTCCTCGAGGAGGACGCGGCCCGCCTGCACCGCCGCTTCACCGCGATCCTGTACTCCTCGATCGAGCTCGGCCGCCGCGCCCGCTCCGGCCCCCGCACCGACGACCGCCTGTTCACCAGCTACCTGATCGACGTCGTCACCGCGATCCTCGGCGCCCCCGTCTCCCCGGAGACCCGCCGCCTCGCCGCCGAACGCGACGCCGCCCGCCGCTGAGGTCACATACGTCCAAGACGGGCGGGCTCCGCCGCCGCAGACTGGGCATGACGGAACGACAGGGAGGACGATATGACCAGCGAGATCCGCCGCACCTTCTACCCGCTGATCCGGACCACCGACACGGCCGAGTCCATGGAGTGGCTGGAGAAGGCGTTCGGCTTCGAACCCGTCGGCGTCTACAAGGACGACGACGGCACCATCGTGCACGCCGAGATGCGCTACGACACCGGCCTGTTCATGTTCGGCAACACCGACACCGCCAAGACGGCCGTCTACGTCGCCATCGACGACCCCGACGCCCACCACGACCGCGCCAAGGCCGCCGGCGCCGAGATCTTCCGCGAGCTCACCGACCAGGACTACGGCTCCCGCGACTACGCGGCCCGCGACCTGGACGGCAACGAGTGGTACTTCGGCACCTACCGCCCCTGACCGGATGGAACCCCGGACGATCCTGCGAAACGTCGCACCCGGCGACGTCGCCGCCTACGTCAGGATGCGCTGCGATCCGGCGATGATGGCGGAGCTCGGCGGTCCCGTGCCCCGGGACGGCATCGAGGACAAGGTCCGCCGCGACGTCAGGGACGCGGCCGCGGACAAGGCCTGGATCAAGATGATCGTCCCGGCCGGGGACCTGGACGCCGTGGCCGGAACGGTGAGCCTCTGGTCCCACGAACTGGACGGCGAGGTGCTCTCGGAGATCGGCTGGATGGTCCTACCGGAATGGCAGGGGCGCGGCATCGGCAAGCGCGCGGTCCGCACGCTCCTGGAAATGGCGCGCGCCGACGGCCGCTGGGGATTCGTGCACGCCTTTCCCGGCACGGCGAACGCCCCGTCCAACGGCATCTGCCGCTCGCTCGGTTTCAGCCTTGCCGAGGAGAAGGAGATCATCTTCGCCGGCCGGCCCATGCTGACGAACCACTGGCTCATCGATCCGCGCACCGACCTATGATCGCCCTGGCTTTCGGCACCTTCCCGCGGTCGCGGTGATGGGACATTGGAGGTGAACGGTGGCGGATTTCGTGCTGGTGCACGGGACGACGCAGGGGCCGGGCGGCGAAGATGATCTCCTTCTCCTCGGCAA
>NZ_SMKY01000113.1 GCF_004349235.1 Actinomadura darangshiensis
GTCCCGCGGCATCCGCCCCGGCACCGCGGGACCGTCCAGCCCGCCGGCAGATCGCCGGCGTGCGCGGCGGACGCGCGGGCTCCCCTCCTGCTCCAGCCCGCCGGCACGGCCGCGCTCCGGCTCTCACCCTGCACAGCGCCTACGGGCCGTGATCCGTCACACGACCTGCCGTGATCATGGTCTACCTGGGCGAACCCGCCGCGGCCCCGCGCCGTGGACCAGTGCCTACCCGCGTCCCTCCAGCGCGGCGAGCCCGGATCGCAGCAGCGGCTCGACCGCGGCGCCCACCGTTTCGAACCCCTCCCCCACGGTCTGGCCGTGGATGTACCGGTAGTGGATCCCCTCGGAGATGACGGCGAGCTTGAAGCACGCCAGCGCCACGTAGAAGCCGATCGCCGACACGTCCCGTCCGCTCCGGCCGGCGTAGCGCGCCAGGACGTCGTCGGCCGAAGGGAAACCGGGCGCGCTGGACGCGTCGGCCGTGCCGGGTATCGGGGTCTGGCGCCGCATGTAGACGAGCAGCAGCGCGAGGTCGGTCAGCGGATCGCCGAGCGTCGCCATCTCCCAGTCGAGGACGGCGGCGATGCGGTCGCCGGAGTCGACGAGCAGGTTGTCGAGGCGGTAGTCGCCGTGCACGATCGCGGGCGCCGTGCCCCCCGGGATGTTCGCCTCCAGCAGCGCGTGCAGCTCGGTGGCGGACGGGATGTCGCGGCTGCGGGAGGCGTCGAGCTGCTTCTTCCAGCGGCGCACCTGGCGTGCGAGAAACCCTTCGGGACGGCCGAAGTCCGCGAGGCCGGCCTGCGCAGGGTCGACGCCATGCAGCTCGACCAGAGTGTCGATCATGCGCTCGGCGATCCGCCCGACGCGCCGCGCGCCGAGCGGCTCCAGCTCGGCCGCGCTCCGGTACGGGACGCCCCCGACCATCTCCATCACGTAGAACGGCGCGCCGATGACGGCGGTGTCCTCGCAGAGCGCGTACGTCTCCGGGACGGGGACGCCGGTTCCGGCCAGGGCCGTCATCACCCGGTACTCGCGCGCCATGTCGTGCGCGGTCGCGAGGACGTGGCCGAGCGGCGGGCGCCGGACGATCCAGGAGCCCCGCCCGTCGGTGACCTCGTAGGTGAGGTTCGAGCGCCCGCCCTCGATGACCCGCGCGCGCAGCGGGCCGGCGGCGGCCCCCGGCCGGACGTGCTCGAAGAAGTCCCCGAACCGGTCCAGGTCGAGCCCGGGGACGTCCGAGCCATCGAATACCCGCAATGTGTCTCCTCCACGATCCGAGCCCTTGTACCGTCCGGTCGGTATGGCGCAGGATGCCGCTGCGGGCACGCGCGCGAGCGCGCGCGACAGGCTCCCGGCGCGCGCCACGCCAGGCGGGTATCCGCAAGTAGAGGAGAGCATACCGACTGGTCGGTTTTCAATGGCGGAAGTTATTGCCATTTCGCTTTCCCGGGTCTACGTTGACCGCACGGCGGCCTGTGAAGAGGCAGTTCGCCGCCGTTCCAGGACCGTTTCTCGGGGGAGATCAGCACCCGGAGGAGTCGCTGTATGTCCGTTTCGTCGTCCACCGGCGCCGGCGCCGCCGAGGGCGCCGCCGCACCGGGCCTCGCCGCCCGGCTGTGGCGCCGCGACCTTCCGCACTATCCGGAGACCGGGCGCCGCTACGCCTATCTCGGCATCGTGGTCGTCACCACGATCGTCCTGTACTACCTGCTGTACATCCAGTACGCCGTCGCGACGTCGATCATGACGCACTACGAGATGTCGTTCGGCTTCTTCATCCTGATGTCGGTCGTCGGGAACGCGATCGGCGCGTTCGCGTCGCTGCTCGCCGGGCTCGCCGACCGCTGGGGGCGCGCGAACCTCGTCGTGTACGGCCTGCTGATCGCCGGCCTGCTGGTGCTGGTGCTGCCGCAGTCGCCGGACAAGACCACGTTCCTGGTGCTGTTCGCGGTGCTCAGCTTCATCGAGGGCATCGTCCTGGTCGCCACCCCGGCGCTGATCCGCGACTTCTCGCCGCAGCTCGGCCGCGCCACCGCGATGGGCTTCTGGACGATGGGCCCCGTCCTCGGCAGCCTCGTGGTGACGACCGTGACGAGCGCGACGCTGGACTCCTCCAGCTGGCAGGACGAACTGCGCTACTCCGGCTTCGCCGCGCTCGTGGTGTTCGTCGTCGCGCTGTTCGGGCTGCGCGAGCTGTCCCCGGCGCTGCGCGACCAGATCATGGTCAGCATGCGCGACCGCGCGCTGGTCGAGGCGCGCGCCAAGGGCATCGACCCGGACCAGCAGCTGTCGGGCCACTGGCGGCAGATGATGCGGCTGGACGTCGTCGGCTCCGCCTTCGCGATCAGCGTCTACCTGCTGCTCTACTACGCGGCCGTCGGCAACTTCGTCATCTACTTCTCCGCCACGTTCGGCTACAGCGAGCAGCGCACCAACGGGCTCGCGAACTGGTATTGGGCGGCGAACGCCATCGCGCTGGTGGTGGCGGGGCTGCTGTCGGACCGGCTCGGCGTCCGCAAGCCGCTGATGGTCGTCGGCGGGATCGGCTCGGTGGTCGCGACGGCGGTCTTCGCGCAGCTGGCCGTCCACCCGGACACCGGCTACTACACCTTCGCGTGGCTGTTCATCGGGATCGGCGTGTTCGGCGGCCTCGCCTACGCGCCGTGGATGGCGAGCTTCACCGAGACCGTCGAGAAGCACAACCCGGCGGCGACCGCGACCGGTCTCGCGGTGTGGGGGTGGATCCTGCGCATCGTCGTGGCGTGCTCGGCGGCGTTCGTGCCGCTGGTCGTGACGTCGGTGACGCCGATCGTGGAGCACGGGCACGAGGTGCAGGTCGCGTCCGAGCAGGCGGCCCCGGCGCTGGCCATCGTCAACCAGCACCAGGCTCTGTTCGGGGAGCTGGGCAAGTACCCGGCGGGGCAGGCCCCGCCGGAGCTGCAGGCCCGCGCCGCGAAGGAGGTCGGCCTGCCCGGCCTCGCCACCGTGCAGAAGGCGCAGCCGCAGCTGAAGGTGCTGAAGGAGCACGGCGCCAAGGTGAAGGAGGCGTCCGAGGACGGGCCCGGCCAGTGGCGGACGTGGTGGTACGTGTGCCTCGGCGGCCAGATCGTCTTCCTGCCCTTCATCTTCATCATGACCGGCCGCTGGAGCCCGAAGCGGGCCCGGGAGGACGCCGAGGAGCACCAGCGCGCGATCGAGAAGGAGATGGCCGCGCTGGCGAAGGAGTGACCCTCCTCACAAAAGTACTTAGCCAGGCGAATCTATAGACGACTTATGTAAGCAAGTGATACGAATCGGACTATGGATTCGCCGTCCTCCGCCGACGAGCTGGAGCTGGCCGCGGGGCTGGGACGCGTGTACTCGCTGATGCGAGCGCTGTCCCAGCCCCGCGACCTGTCGATGACGACCGTGTCGACGCTGGCCACGCTGGAGCGTTCCGGTCCCCGCCGGGTGACCGAGCTGGCCGCGTTCGAGGGCGTCACGCAGCCCGCGATGACCCAGCTGGTGTCGCGGCTCGAACGGGAGGGGATGGCGGAGCGCCGCGCGCTGCCCGGTGACCGCCGGGGCGTCGCGGTGCACCTCACCGAGGCGGGCCGCGCCGAACTGGCGCGGCGGCGCGCGGCCCAGGCCAAGCGGCTCGCCGAGCTGCTCGCCGGGCTGCCCGCCGCCGACCGGGCCGCGATCGCCGCGGCACTGCCTGCCCTGAACCGGCTGACCGGCGCCGCCCTCGGTGCCGCGATCCCCGAAACCCCGACCGGCGGAGAGCACGCATGAAACAGGTCGCCGACACGGGCGCCCAGAGTCCCTTCCAGCAGCCGAAGGCCGTCTGGGCCGTCGCGTTCGCGTGCGTCATCTCGTTCATGGGCATCGGGCTCGTCGACCCGATCCTGCCCGCGATCTCCGAGGACCTGCACGCCTCGCCCAGCCAGGTCACCCTGCTGTTCACCAGCTACCTGGTGGTGACGGCGGTCGCGATGCTGGTGACGGGCTTCGTATCCAGCCGCATCGGCGCGAAGCGCACCCTGATCGCGGGCCTGATCCTGATCGTGGTGTTCAGCGCCCTCGCCGGGACGTCCGGCAGCATCTCCGGGATCATCGGCTTCCGGGCCGGCTGGGGGCTCGGCAACGCGCTGTTCATCGCGACCTCCCTCGCCGTCATCGTGGCGTCGGCGAGCGGCGGGCTCGGCGGCGCGATCATCGCCTACGAGTCCGCGCTCGGCCTCGGCATCGCCGCCGGGCCGCTGCTCGGCGGCGTGCTGGGCGACATCAGCTGGCGCGGCCCGTTCTACGGCGTCGCCGTGCTGATGTCGATCGCACTGATCGCCACCATCGTGCTCGTGGAACCGCAGCCGAAACCGGCGCGCAAGACGTCGATCGCCGACCCGATCAAGGCGCTCAGGCACCGCGGCCTCCTGGTCATGAGCCTGACCGCGCTCTGCTACAACTGGGGCTTCTTCACCGTCCTCGGGTACGCGCCGTTCCCGATGCACCTGAGCGCCATGCGGCTCGGCCTGGTGTTCACCGGGTGGGGCCTGCTGGTCGCGGTTTTCGCGGTGTTCGGCGCGCCCTGGCTGCAGCGCCGGTTCGGGCTGGCCCGCACCCTGTACGGCAACCTGGCGCTGTTCGCGGTGAACGTGCTGGTGATCGCGATCTTCGTGAACTCGCAGGCGGTGCTGATCGTCGCGGTGATCGTCGCGGGGGTCTTCATCGGCGTGAACAACACGGTGACCACGCAGGCCGTCATGATGGTCGCGCCGGTGGAGCGCCCGGTGGCGTCGGCCGCGTACGGGTTCGTCCGGTTCATCGGCGGCGGCCTCGCGCCCTACGCGGCCGGGCGGCTCGTCGAGCACACGAACATCCACGTCCCGTTCGCCATCGGCGCGGGCGTGATCGCCCTCGGCATCGGGGTCCTCGCCATCGGCCACCGCGACCTCGCGGACGCCGAGCGCGGGCAGGCGGGGCTGAACGCGCAGGCCGCGGCGGGCGAGGGGGACGCGGAGGTCGCGGAGGCGGCGGAGACGGGCTCCGGATCGGGCTCGTAGCGCCCGCGGCCGCCGCTCCGGCCACTGCTTCGGCCGGTGCCAAAAGCCGCTGATCTTTTCTATGCGCCGGTGCGTAGCCCGGCGGGTGTGACCCGCGTTACAACCGCAGTATGAAGATCGCCGCGCGGGCGGCGATGATCGTGGTGCTCCTCACGACGCTCATCGCCCACCCCCTGCCCGCCGGGGCCTCCGAGGACGCCCCCGGAACGACCGAGCACACGATAGCCATGGGCGACTGGGACCGCCCCTACCTGCTGCACGTCCCGCCAGGCCATCCCCCCGGCAAGCCGCTGCCGCTCATCGTGGCGCTGCACGGCGGGCTGAACGACGCCGAGTACGTCCGGAAGCAGAGCGGCCTGGACGAGGTCGCCGACGGCGAGGGCTACGCCGTCGCCTACCCGAACGGCTTCCTCGGCACGTGGAACGCGGGGGCCTGCTGCTCGTTCGCGCGCTGGACGGGCATCGACGACATGGGGTTCCTCGACAAGCTGATCGACACGCTGGTGGAGGAGGGCGTCGCCGACCCCCGCCGCGTGTTCATGACCGGCTTCTCCAACGGCGGCGGCATGGCCTACCGCTACGCGTGCGAGCGGTCCGGCCGGCTCGCCGGGATAGCCGTGGTGTCCGGCGCGCTCGCCATCGGCTGCACGCCGGAGAAGCCGGTGTCCGTGCTGGCCTTCCACGGGACGTGGGATCCGTCCGTCCCCTACACGGGCGGCGGGAACATGGACGCGGACGTCCATTTCCCGTTCATCGCCGTGCAGGTCGTCATGGAGTTCTGGAGGTGGGTGGACAAGCTGCCCGCACTGTCATGGCCGGTGCCCGGCGGGCCCGGGGACTGCGTCGGGACCGGGCCCGGCCCGCTCGTCGTCGCGCTGTGCACGAAGCAGCAGGGCGGGCACGAGTGGCCCGGCTACGCGAGCGGGCTGATGGCCCGGTTCTTCGATGCCCGGCCCTCCCTGCCGAAGGCGTGACCGTGTTGAAGACGACCGCGCCGTCAGGCGGACAGGCTCCGCGGGCGGATGTCCTTCCAGTTGGACGTCACGTATCCGATGCAGCCGGACCGCGACTCCGGGCCGAAGACCGTCGTCCAGCCGGCGGGGACGTCGGCGAACGCCGGCCACAGCGAGTGCTGGCCTTCGGCGTTGACGAGGACGCGGAACGTCCCGTCGGGGTCGTCGAACGGATTGGTCATGATGCCTTCCTCTTCTAGACGCCGGGGGTGACGCGGGCGGACCGGCGCGCCATCGACCGGACGATCTCCCCGGTGCGGACGGCGGTCATGGACAGCAGCGACGAGGCGATCCCGTGGCTGTGCTCCGTGGCGCCCTGCAGGTAGACGCCCCATTCGCGGCCGGGCTCGGTCGCGATGCGGTAGTCGCGCTCCATGACGGGGCGTCCGTCCGGGCCGGTGCGGCAGTGCGCGCCCGCCTCGCCGAGCAGGTGGAACGGGTCGCGTTCGCGGTAGCCGGTGGCGTAGACGACGGCGTCGGCGTCCAGCTCGGCGGTCTCGCCGGTGGGCAGGAACCCGGTGCGGACCCGCACGCCGTCCGGGCCGTCCCGGACGTCCTCGACGCGCGAGACGTTGAGGATGCGCAGCCGCTCGGCGCCCGCGACCTTCTCGGCGTAGGCGCGCCGGTACAGCTCGTCGATGAGGTCGAGGTCGACCACGGAGTAGTTGGTGTTGCGCGAGTAGTCGAACAGCATCCGCTTCACCTCGTCCGGCGCCGCGTAGTAGTGGTCGACGGCCGCCGGGTCGAAGATGCGGTTGGCGAACGAGCTGTCGTCGGCGGGCGAGTACCCGTACCGGGTGAAGACCGCGCACACCTCGGTGCCGGGGAACGTCCGGTGCAGGTACTCGACGGCCTCGGCGGCGCTCTGCCCGGCGCCGACCACGACGAGCCGGCGCGGGTTCCAGTCCTTGCGCTCGTCCAGGCGGGTGAGGAGGTCCTCGGTGTGCCAGATCCGCTCCCCCGGCCGCAGGCCCTCCGGCAGGACGGGGTCGAGGCCGGCGGCGATGACGACGTTGCGGGCGAGGTGGGTCTCCAGTTCGTCGTCGCGGCGCACGACGACCTCGAGGGTCTCGTCGTCGTGCGGGCGGAGCGCGACGACCTCGGTCCCGTAGCGGACGCGGCCGGCGAACGCGGCGGCCGTCCATTCGAGGTAGTCGTGGAACTCCAGCCGCGTCGGGAACATCGTCTTGTGGTTGACGAAGTCGACCAGCCGGCCCCGGGCGTGCAGGTAGGAGAGGAACGAGTACGGGCTGGCGGGGTTGCGCAGCGACACCAGGTCCTTGAGGAAGTGGACCTGCATGGTGGCGCCGTCGATCAGCATGCCGCGGTGCCAGCCGAACCGCGGCTGCTTCTCGAAGAACACCGCGTCCACGCCGGGGCCGTGCTCCTCCTCCAGCGCGACGGCGAGCGCCAGGTTGGACGGGCCGAACCCGATTCCGGCGACGTCGTGGACGGGTGTGCGCATGCGCTCCTCCGGCATCAGGCGGGCTCGGCCGCGTCCGCGGCCTTGGCGATCTTCGGGACGACCTGGTCGACGACGTACGGGACGGCGAGCGGCGTCGGGGTGCGCAGCGGCCAGAACGACTTCAGGTCGAGCGGCACGTAGGAGCCGCGCTTGACGACGTCGAGGCCGGCGAACAGCTTGTTGCCCTCGATCTTCTTCTGCGTGGCGGGGTCGTCGTTGTAGTGGCTGAGCAGGACGTCCACGTCCAGGACCGACACCTTCTCCATGCTGATCTCGGCGGCGAACCCGTCGCCGGGCAGCTTGGCGATCGGTTCGGGCAGCTTCATGCCGAACTGCTGGAGCAGCTTCACGCTGGTGTCGTCGGGCGATTTCATCACGCCGATGTTCCCGTTCGGGAAGACGCTGGTGAACGCGAACTCCTTGCCGTTCAGCTGCGGGTACTCCGTCTTGACGCCGGCGATCTTCGCCTCGGTCCCGGCGACCAGCCTCTTGCCGTCCGCGGGCCGGCCGATCGCGGTCGCGACCTGCTGGGTGATCTGCTCCCAGGAGTCCTCGGCCGGGCCGGTCTGGTAGGCGACGGTCGGCACGAGCTCGGAGAGCTTCTTGTACTCCTTGTCGATGTAGAAGTCGCCGCCGGCGAGGACGAGGTCGGGCCGCAGGGCCGCGATCTCCTCCAGGTTGAACCCGGCCTCGCCCGCCTTGAGCAGCTTCGGCTTCGCGCCGGTCAGCTTGGGGGCGCTCCACGGGGCGAGCCCGTCGGACTGGACGCCGGTCAGCTCGGCCATGCCGACGGGGGTGACGCCGAGGGCGAGCAGCGCGTCCTGGTCGACCTCGCCGAGCGCGACGATCCGTTTCGGCGCCGACGGGATCTTCGTGGTGCCGAGCTTGTGCGTGATCGTGAGCGGGAACGCCCCGGCGTTCGTGCCGGCGGCGCCGCCGGAGCCGCCGCCCGCGGGTTCGTCGTCGCCGCACGCCGCGGCCGTGCCGAGGCTCAGGACGAGCGCGGCGGTCAGGGCCAGGCGCCGCATCATGGTGCGCATAGCGGACCTTCCAGTGTCGGAGGGCGGGGGGGTTCCCGGGCTGTTGATCAGGGCTGATCTTAGGTTAGGCTCACCTAACTAGGCAATGGGTGCGCCGGTATGAGCCGCCTCACCCCCGCCCGGCGGGTTCGAGCCGGGCGAGGAGGCCCGCCACGGTCGGCGCGGCCATCAGCGTCGCGATCTTCAGGTCCGCGCAGCCCGGCTCCCCGCGGACGCGCCGGACGAGCTTCATCGCGAGCAGCGAGTGGCCGCCGAGGTCGAAGAAGTCGTCGTCCGGGCCGACCTCGGGGACACCGAGTTCCGCGGCGAAGATCCGGCACAGCGCCGCCTCCCGGTCGTCGTCCCGGTGCGCCGCCGTCGCGGCCGTCTCCGCGGTGACGGCGCGGGCGGTCGGCCCGGCGGGCAGCCCGCCGACCCGCGTGCCGGGGTCGTCCGCGACGGTTGCGAACAGGGCGATGAGGCTCTCCGCCAGCGCGGCGATCGTGTCACGGTCGAACAGGTCGGCGGAGTAGTCGACGATGAGCCGGAGCCCGTCCGGGCCCTCCCGGAAGATGAAGTCCAGGTCGAACTTCGCCGCGCCAGGCCCGAACAGCGCCTCCCGTTGCTCCAGGCCAGGGAAGCTCACGTCGCCGACGCCCTGGTTCTCGTACCCGACCATCACTTGGAACAGCGGGTTGCGTCCCGGGACGCGGCGGGGCCGCAGCGCCTCGACGACCGCCTCGAACGGGAGGTCCTGGTTGGCGAGGCCGGCGAGGCCGACCTCGCGGACGCGGGCGAGCAGCTCCGCGAACTCCGGGTCGCCGGACACGTCGGCGCGCAGGACGAGCGTGTTCACGAAGAAGCCGACGAGGTCGCGGGCGGCCTCCTCGGTCCGTCCGGCGACGGGGCTGCCGAGGGGGATGACGTCGCCCGCGCCCGTCCGGTGCAGGAGCGCGGCGACGGCGGCCTGGCACACCATGAACATGCTGGCGTTCGCGTCGCGCGCGAGCTTTCGGAGCTTCCGCGTGAGTCCGGGCGGGAGGTCGGCGGTCAGCGTCCCGCCGCGCTGCCCGACCGTGCCGGGCCGCGGGCGGTCGACGGGCAGCGGGATCTCCTCGGGCAGGTCCACGAGCGTCCACGCCCAGTGGTCGAGCTGCCGGGCGTGGACGCTGCCCGGGTCGAGGGGGTCGCCGAGCAGTTCCGCCTGCCACAGTGCGTGGTCGGCGTACTGGACGTGCGGCGGTTCCCAGGCCGGGGCCTTCCCGTCCAGCCGGGCGGTGTACGCCTCGGCGACGTCGCGGGCGAACGGGCCGAACGACCATTCGTCGAACGCGATGTGGTGGAAGACGGCGAGGAGCAGATGCTCGTCCTCGCCTTCCGGGAATACCGCCACCCGGAGCGGGATCTCCTTGGCGAGGTCGAACGGCCTGGCGATGACGTCCTCCGGCGGGCACGCCGCCACTTCCAGGGCGGGCCTCGCCTCGTCCGGGTCGAGGATTCGCTGGTACGGGGCGCCGTCGTGCTCGGGGAACACCGTCCGGAGGCTCTCGTGCCGGGCGGTGACGTCCCCGATCGCCGCTTCCAGGGCGGTGCGGTCGAGGTCGCCGCGGAGCCGGACGGCGAGCGGCAGATGGTAGGCGCCGCGCGGCCCGTCGTCCTCGCGCAGGAGCTGGTCGAGCAGCCACAGCCGCCGCTGCGCGGACGACAGCGGGACGCGGCCGGGCCGTTCCTTCGGCTCCAGGACGGGCCGGGCCCCCGCGCCGGCGTTGCCGTGCAGGCGCGCGGCCAGCTCGGCGACGGTCGGCGCCTCGAACAGGTCGCGGATGGCCAGCTCGGCGCCGAGCACCGCACGCGCCCGGCCGACGAGGCGGGTCGCGAGCAGCGAGTGGCCGCCGAGGTCGAAGAAGTCGTCGTCGATGCCGGCGCCGGGCGCGTCCAGCACCTCGGCGAACAGCGTGCACAGCAGGCGTTCGACGGGCGTGCGGGGCGGCCGTCCGGCGCGGCGCGGCCCGTCCTGCCCGGGGCCCGGGAGGGCGTGCCGGTCGAGCTTGCCGTTCACGGTGAGCGGCAGCGCGCCCAGGGTCATGATCGCGCTCGGCACCATGTATCCGGGCAGGCGCGCCTTCAGGCTCTCCCGGACTCGCGCGGCCAGCACCCCGTGGTCGCGCGCGGCGACCGGGTCGTTCGCGTAGGCGGCCGGCGCCCGCCCAGGCTCGGCCGGAGCACACGCCTCTCCCCCGCCGAACACGGCGTCGAAGCACCCGATCCGGTCGGACGGCGTGAGCACCACGTCCGGGAAGAGCGCGTGCAGCGTCTCCGGCTCGATTCCCTCGGGTGCCGCGGCCAGGGCCCGGCGCGCCTCGTCCGCCGGCAGCCCGTCGCGGAGCATCCGCAGAGCGGCGGCCTCACCCGACAGACGCGGATCGGGAATGCCCCTCACCCGCAGCGGGCGCGTCCCGGAGCGGGCGGCGAGATCGCTCAGCTCGCTCCAGTCCACGACCGGCGTGTCCGGGGCGGGTGGGGCGTCCTTGTGGAGGACGACGTCGTAGCGGTGGCGGGTCAGTTCGTTGTGGTGGGTGCCGCGCTTGGTGAGGACGTCCACGCGAGTCGGGCCGTCCAGGGCGGCGAAGAAGGCGGGGTCCAGGAGGAGTTCCTTCTCCATGCGGACGGCGCGGTCTATCGCGTCCAGGTCGCCGCCGCCGCGTCCGAGCTGGATCGCGGCGTGCAGGCAGTGGACGGTGCGCAGGTCGCGGACGTCCCCGATGAACAGGGCCCCGCCCGGTGCGAGGAGCCGCATGGCCTTGGCGATGACGTCCTGGAGGTAGGCGGCGCCCGGGAAGTACTGCACCACCGAGTTGATCACGATGGTGTCGAAGTGCTCTTCGGGGAGGCCGGCGGTGTCGTGGGCGGGCCGGTGGCTCAGCCGGACCGGCGATTCGGGACCCAGGTCCGCGCGGAGCTTCTCGATGACGGGTTCGGAGAAGTCGGTGCCCCAGTACTCCTCGCTCTCGGGCGCAAGGCGGGTGAGGAGGAGGCCGGCGCCGACGCCGATCTCCAGGACGCGGCGGGGGCGGAGCGCGCGGATGCGGTCGACGGTCGTCCCGCGCCATTCGCGCATGTCGCCGAGCGGGATGGGGGCGCCGTCGTAGGTGCTGTCCCAGCCGGCGAACTCCTCGGCGTGGACGACGGTGCCGACCTCGGTGTACTCGGCGTCGTAGATCTGCCGCCACTCGGCTAGCTGCTCGTCGGCGGCGCCCTCGCGCGACCCGTCCGGGACGACGTAGCCGAGGAGGCGCTTCACCCCGGGGACATCGGTCTCGGCGGCGACGACCGCGGCCTGCCCGACGCCCGGCTCGGCGGCGAGCGCGGTCTCGATCTCCGCCGGCTCCACCCGGTAGCCGCGGATCTTGACCTGGTCGTCGGTGCGGCCGAGGAAGTCGATGTTGCCGTCGGCGCGGACGCGGACGAGGTCGCCCGTCCGGTACATGCGGCCGCCCGCGAAGGGGTCGGCGACGAAGCGCTCGGCGGTGAGGCCGGCGCGGCCGAGGTACCCGCGGGCGAGGCCGGCGCCCGCGATGTACAGCTCGCCGGGCGCGCCGGGCGGGACGGGGCGCAGCCAGCCGTCCAGGACGTACCCGCGGGTGTTCCAGATCGGCTTGCCGACGGTCGGGGTGGCGCTGTCCTCGGTACCGCCGCCGAGCGTGTTGATCGTGTACTCGGTCGGGCCGTAGAGGTTGTAGCCGAGGACGCCGTCGGCTCGTGCGAGCCGGTCCCACACCGCGGTCGGGACGGCTTCGCCGCCGAGCAGGACGAGCGGCGGCCGGTGCCCGCCGTCCAGGAGCCCCTCGTCCAGGAGCTGCTGGGCGTAGGTGGGGGTCACGTTGATGACGTCGATGCCGTGCTGCCGCAGGTAGGCGGTGAGGGCTTCGGCGTCGCGGCGGAGGTCCTCGTCGCAGACGTGCACCTCGTGGCCCTCGATGAGCCAGAGGAGTTCCTCCCACGACATGTCGAAGGAGAAGGAGACGGTGTGGGCGATGCGGAGGCGGCGGCCCGCGGAGGCGACCACCGGGTCGAAGATGTGGGCGCGGTGGTTGAACTGCATGTTGGTGAGGCCGCGGTACGGCGTCACCACGCCCTTGGGGCGTCCGGTCGAGCCGGACGTGTAGATGACGTAGGCGGGGTGGTCGAGGCGGCCGGGGGTGCCCGGGGCGAAACCGGATAGCTCGGCCGGGGTGAGGTCCGTGCCGGCCTGCGCGGCAAGGGCCTGGGCGGTCTCCGGGTCGTCGAGCGCGAGGGTCGCGCCGGAGTGGGTGAGGCCGGCGGCGATGCCGGTGTGCGAGACCAGGCAGGCCGGCGCCGCGTCCTGGAGCATGAAGTCGAGGCGGTCGGCCGGGTAGTCGAGTTCCAGCGGCAGGTAGGCGGCGCCCGTGCGGAGGACGGCGAACAGCGCGACGACCATCTGCGCCGAGCGCGGCAGCGCCAGCGCGACGACCTTCTCGGGGCCCGCCCCGTTCGCGAGCAGGAGCCGGGCGAGGCGGTTGACCTCCGCGTTCAGCTCCGCGTAGGTGAGGCGGACGCCGGGCAGGGAGACGAGTGCGAGGTCGCCGGGCTGTTCGGCGGCCCGTTCGGCGAGCAGTTCGGCGACCGTCAGCTCGGGGACGGGATGCCATGCCGCGTCCCACGCGTTCCGGAGTTCCTCGTGCTCCCGCGGGACGAGCAGGTCGAGGCGGTGGCAGGGGGTGCCGGGCGCCGCGGCGAACTGCCGGAGGACCTGGACGTACCGGTCGGTGACGCGTTCGGCCTCGGCCTCGGTGAACGCGTCGCCCCGGTACATGACGCGCAGCGCGCCGCCCGGCTCGACGACCATGGTGATCGGGTAATGGGTGGCGTCGCGGACCTCGCGGCCGCGGACGCGCAGGGCGCCGTCCGGGCCGAAGCCGCGGCCGGTCGGCATGCCCGGGAAGTTCTGGAAGACGAACAGCGTGTCGAAGAGCGTGCCGAGGCCGGTCGCGCGCTGGACGTCGGCGAGCGCGACGAAGGAGTGGTCGAACAGCTCCGACTGGGCGGCCTGGACGCGGTCGAGGACCGC
The DNA here is from genome assembly GCF_004349235.1 of Actinomadura darangshiensis. Lineage (GTDB taxonomy): Bacteria > Actinomycetota > Actinomycetes > Streptosporangiales > Streptosporangiaceae > Spirillospora > Spirillospora darangshiensis. The sequence continues at coordinate 13,629 of NZ_SMKY01000113.1, forward strand.
GGTGAGCGCGTCCGCCGGGCCCGCCTGCACCCTGACGGGGATGGTGTTGAACAGCAGGCCGACCATGGATTCGACGCCGTCGACGTCCGGGTGCCGTCCGGAGACGGAGGCGCCGAAGACGACGTCGTCGCGGCCGGTCAGGCCCATGAGGACCAGGCCCCACGCCGTTTCGAAGAGGGTGCCGGAGGTGACGCCCTTCTCCCTCGCCATGGCGTCGAGGCTCGCGGCGAGGTCGGGTGGGAGCGCGCGGTGCACTTCGCCGGCCGCCGTCAGGTCCGCGGGCGTGCCGACCAGGGCGGGGCGGACGAGGGCGGGCTCGTCGAAGCCGTCGAGGGCGCGGCGCCACGCCTCCACGGCGGCGGCCTTGTCGCGGCCGTTCACCCAGTCGAGGAACGCGCGGAACGGCGGGACGGGGCGCCCGGCCTCGGCGGCGGCGTCGGTGTAGGCGTCGAGCAGCGAGGTGACGAGGAGGCCGCCGGACCAGCCGTCCAGCAGGATCAGCTCGGAGGTGAGGATCAGGCGGTGGTCGTCCTCGGCGAGGCTCGCCAGGGCGAACCGGATCAGGGGCGGCTCGGCGGGGTCGAACGGCTCGGCGCGCTGTGCGTCGATGAAGGCGTCGAGCTCGTCCGGGGATACTCCGGCGTGCGTCCACGGGGTCGGGAAGTCGTCCGGGACGAACTGGACGGCGCGGTCGCCGTCCGTCCGGAACCCGGCGCGCAGGTTGGGGTACTTCTCCAGGACGGCACGTACCGCGTCGGCCATCCGGGCCGGGTCGGCCGGTCCGGACAGGGTCACCACGGCCTGCTGCACGTAGATGTCGCGGCCCTCGCCGGCGAGCATCAGGTGGTAGAGGAGCCCTTCCTGGAGGGGCGAGAGCGGGAGTTCACCGGCCGGGTCCGCCGCCTGGACGGTCTCCGTCCCTTCGGAGGAGGGGGCGGCGTGCTCGGCGAGGGCCTCGACCGTCCGGAGCCGGAAGACGTCGCGGACGGTGAACGACAGTCCGGCGCGGCGGGCGCGGGCGACGAGGAGCGCCGCGCTGATGCTGTCGCCGCCGGTGCGGAAGAAGTCGTCGTCGGCTCCCACGGCGTCGCGGCCGAGGACGGCCGCGGCCAGGCGGGCGAGGACGCGTTCCGGTCCGGTGGCCGGGGCCCGTCCGCCGGCGGGGCGCCCGGGTTCGGGGAGGGCGCGCCGGTCGACCTTGCCGTTCGGGTTGAGGGGCAGCTCGTCCAGGACGACGAGTTCGGCGGGTACGAGATAGCCGGGCAGCAGTGCGCGCAGCGAGTCGTGGAGCGCTGCGGCGTCGATGTCGCCGACGACGTAGCCGACGAGGCGGGTTCCGTGCGCGGCGACGGCGGCCCGCCGCACCCCTGGCCGGGCGGCGAGCACCGCCTCGACCTCGCCGGGCTCGATCCGGAAGCCGCGGATCTTGAGCTGTGCGTCGGCGCGGCCGAGGAAGTCGAGCCCGCCGTCCGGGCGGCGCCGGACGCGGTCGCCGGTGCGGTAGAGGCGGGAGCCGGGCGGGCCGAACGGGTTCGCGACGAACCGCTCGGCGGTCCGGGCCGGGTCGCCGAGGTAGCCGCGTGCCAGCCCGTCGCCCGCGAGGTACAGCTCCCCCACGGGGACCTCGCGGAGGGCGGCGTCCAGAACGTGGGCGCGGGTGTTGGCGATCGGCCGCAGCCCGCCGGCCCCTTCACCGGGCACGGCGATGAGGCTGTCGCCGGCGGCCTCCGAGCATCCGTACAGGTTGACCAGCCGTGCCGGGACCTGGTGGGCGAGCGCCGCGGGCAGTGCCTCGCCGCTGCTGATCCACGTGGTCACCGAAGGCGGCAGCCCGTTCTCGGCGAGCGCGGAGAGCAGGCTCGGGACGAGCGTGACGAGTCCGATGCCGTGGCGTTCGATGAAGTCGGCGAGCGCGACGGCGTCGGTGGCGGTCGCGTCGTCGGCGATGACGACGGTGTCGCCGGCGGCGAGGCCGCCGAGCAGTTCGGTCGTCCCGTCGATGAACGCGGGTGAGCTCTTGGCGACGCGGACGCCGGGCGCCGCGAGGCCGGCGCCCCAGGCGAGGCGGTTGGCGAGGGCGCGCTGGGTGCCGGCGACGGCCTTGGGCACACCGGTCGAGCCCGACGTGAAGACGACATAGGACGGGTGGTCCGGGAGGACGGCGGGCGGCGTGCGGGGCGGCGCGTCGAGGGGCGGCTCGTCGCGTCCGAGGACCAGGAGCGGCCGGGCGGTGTCCAGCATCGTCTGGATGCGGGCGGACGGGTATGACAGGTCGATCGGCAGGTAGGCCGCGCCCGTCTTGAGCACGGCGAGCAGCGCCACGGCGAACTCGTCCGAGCGCGGGAGGGCGAGCGCGACGACCTGTTCCGGGCCCGCACCGGCGGCGGCGAGCCGGTCGGCGAGAACCTCGGCGCGGCGGTCCAGGCCCGCATAGGTGAGGGCGGTGCCGCCGAAGACCACGGCGGTCCTGTCCGGGGTCCGCGCGGCCTGCGCCTCGATGAGGGCGGCGGGCGTGCCGGCCGGGTGATCGCGGGAGGTGTCCGGGTGCTCGACCGGCGCGCCGAGCGAGGACAGCCGCCGGTCCGGGGCGCCGGTCACCTGGGTGAGCAGTTCGTGCAGGTCGTCGAGGAGCCCTTCGACGGTCGCGGCGTCGAAGAGGTCGGTGGCGAACGCGGCGAAGCCCTCGACCTCGTCGCCTTCCGCGAAGTACAGGTCGAGGTCGAACTTCACGCCGCCGGTCTCCGGCAGGAACGGCTCGGCGCGCACGCCCGGCAGCGCGAGGCGCACGTCGTCCAGCCGCTGGTGGACGATCATCACCTGGAACAGCGGGCTGCGGGCGAGCGAGCGTTCGGGCGCGAGCCGGTCCACGACCCGCTCGAACGGGGCGCCGGCGTGGGAGAACGCGGCGAGGTCTGCGGCGCGCACCCGGTCGAGCAGTTCGGCGAACGTCGGGTCACCGGACAGGTCGGTGCGCAGCACGAGCGGGTTGACGAAGACGCCGACCAGGCCGGCGAGGTCCTCGTCGGGACGTCCCGCGATGGGCGAGCCGAGCGCGATGTCGTCGCCCGCGCCCGACCGCTGGAGCAGCGCGGCGACGGCGGCGTGCAGGACCATGAACACGCTGGTCCCGGTGTCGCGGGCCAGCCGGCGCGCCCCCGCGGCCGGGAGCCGGAACGGCACGAGGCCGCCCCGGTGCGTCGCCTCCGCGGGACGCGGCCGGTCGAACGGGAGGACGGTCTCCTCCGGCAGCCCGGTGAGCGCCTCCTCCCAGTAGTCGAGGTGCGGCGCCGTGCCGGGTGCGGCGTCGCGCTGCCAGGCCGCGTAGTCGGCGTACTGGACGGGCAGCGGCTCCCAGCCCGGTTCGCGGCCGTCCCGCCGGGCCTCGTAGGCGTGGGCGAGGTCGGCAAGCAGCGGCGTGAACGACCACTCGTCGGCGGCGGCGTGGTGCAGCAGCAGGATCAGCGACCACGCGTCGTCGGCCGTCCGGACGAGGGTGCCGCGGACGGGGAGGTCCCGGCCGATGTCGAAGACGTGCGCGGTGGCGTCCCGCTCGATGGCGGATCGCCGTCGCGGGGTCTCGGCGCGCGCGTCGACGACGGCGAGGTGGACGGGGACGTCCGGTTCCAGGACGCGCTGGACGGGCAGGCCGTCCGGCCCTTCGACCAGCAGCGTGCGGAGTGCTTCGTGGCGGGCGACGACATCGGCGAACGCCCGGCCGAGCGCCCCTTCGTCCACGGGGCCGCGGAGGCGGAGGCCGAGCGGCAGCGCGTAGGACGCGGACGGGCCGCGGAGACGCTCCTCCAGCCAGAGGCCGCGCTGCGCCGCCGAGGCCGGGACGACCTCCGGCCGTCCGACGTCGCGGACGCGCACGGTCTCGGCCGCGACCAGCCGGGGCGCGAGCGCGGCGACGGTCGGCGCCTCGAACACGTCCGCGATGGACAGTTCCGCGCCGAGGACGGCGCGCGCCTTGGCCGCGACGCGCGTCGCGAGCAGCGAATGGCCGCCGAGCGCGAAGAAGTCGTCGTCGATGCCGACCCCCTCGACGCCGAGGAGGCCGGCGAAGATCGCGCAGAGGGCGGTCTCGCGGGCGTCGCGCGGCGCCCGTCCGGAGACCTCGGCTTCGGGGGCGGGGAGGGCGGCGCGGTCGAGCTTGCCGTTGACCGTCCTCGGCAGCGCGTCGAGCGCGACGAGGGCGGACGGCACCATGTACTCGGGAAGCGCGCTGGCGAGCGCGTCACGCAGGGCGGCTTCGTCGGCATCGTGTGCGGGGACGTAGTAGCCGACCAGCCGCGCGTCACCGGGGCGGTCCTCCCGGACGACGACCGCGGCCTGCGCGATGCCGGGCCGCGCGGCGAGCACCGCCTGCGCCTCGGCGGGCTCGATCCGGAAACCGCGGATCTTCACCTGGTCGTCGGTGCGGCCGAGGTACTCGATCGACCCGTCCCGGGCGCGCCGCGCGAGGTCGCCCGTCCGGTACATGCGCGAACCGGGCGGCCCGCACGGATCCGCGACGAACCGCTCCGCCGTGAGGTCGGGGCGGCCGACGTATCCGCGGGCCAGTTGCGCGCCCGCCAGGTACAGCTCGCCCGGCACGCCCGGCGGAACGGGACGCAGGCGCGCGTCGAGGATGTGGGCCCGCGTGTTCCAGAACGGGGCGCCGATGCCGGAGGCGGGCAGGTCCGCGGACGTCGCCCAGATCGTCGCCTCGGTCGGCCCGTACATGTTGGTGGCGAGCGACGCCTCCCGCTCCAGCACCGCGGCGAGGTCGGCCGGCAGCGCCTCGCCGCCGACCAGCACCCGCAGGCCGCCGAGCGCGGCCGGGTCGAGCGTGCCGAGCAGCGACGGGGTGCCCTGCACGACCGTGGCGTCCTTCAGCAGCCCGGCGAGCGCGACCGGGTCGCGGACGGCGGCCCGGTCCGCGAGGACGACGGTCGCGCCGCTGATCAGGGGCACGAACAGTTCCAGCGCGGCGATGTCGAACGCGATCGTCGTGACCGCGACGAGGCGGTCGCCCGGGCCGAGGCCCAGCTGCTCGCGGGTCGTGAGCAGGAAGTTCGTGAGCGCGCCGTGCGGGACGGCCACGCCCTTGGGACGTCCGGTCGACCCGGAGGTGTAGATGGCGTAGGCGAGCTGGTCGCGGCTCGTGCCGGCGGACGGCGCGGTCCTTGCGGCAAGGGAGCCGTCGAGGACGAGGAGGGGGGTCGTGTCCGGGAGGAGCCTCGCGGTCTCCGGCGTGACGATCGCGCAGAGGGGCACGGCGTCGTCCAGCATGTAGGCGAGCCGGTCGGCGGGATGGTCGAGGTCGAGCGGCAGATACGCGGCACCCGCCTTCAGGACGCCGAGGAGCGCCACGGCGAGGTCCGGCGTGCGGGGCAGCGCGACCGCGACGACGCCCTCGGCACCGGCTCCCCGGGAGCGGAGCTCCGCGGCGAGCGCCGTGGCGCGCGCGTCCAGTTCGGCATAGGTGAGCCGCCGCGTTCCGGCCTCGATGGCGGCCGCGTCCGGCGTGAGCGCCGCCTGTTCCTCGAAGAGCGCGACGGCGTTCGTGCCGGGCAGCGCGCGGTCGGTGGCGTTGGCGGCGGCGATCAGGGCGCGCTCGTCCGCGTCCATGATCTCCAGTGCGCCGATCGGGCGGTCGGGATCGGCGAGTGCGTCCTCCAGGAGCGTCTCGAGGTGGCCGAGGAGCGCGTCGACGCGTTCGTCGTCGAACAGCTCGCGGCGGAACGTGGCCTCGACCGTCATGCCCTGCGGCCGGACGAACGCCTCCAGCGACAGGTCGAAGTGCGTGGTGCCGTTGTGGATGTGCGTCCAGCCGGAGGTGATGCCGGGCAGGTCCAGCTCGCCGATCTCCTGGGCGAGGAAGAGGAGCATCGTGTCGAAGAAGGCCGACCGTCCGCGTCCCCGCGCGGGGCGCAGTTCCTGGACGAGACGGTCATACGGCAGCGCCTGGTGCGCGAAGCCTTCGGCGACCGTCCGTCCGACGCGGTGCAGCACCTCCCGGAACGTCGGCGCGCCCGACAGGTCGCCGCGCAGCACCAGTGTGTTGCCGAAGTTGCCGACGAGCCGCTCGACCTCGGCGTGCTCGCGGTTCATCACCGACGACCCGATCGCCACGTCGTCCGCGCCGGTGTAGCGGTGCAGAAGCACGGCATAGCCGGCCAGCATCACCGCGAAGGAAGTGAAGTGCTCCTCGGCGGCGAGCTTCCGCATCCCTTCCGTGACCGCGTCGCCGAAGCGCCGCGCCCGCCGTCCCCCGCGCTCGGACGCGGCGGCGGCGCGCGAATGGTCGACGGGCAGGTCGAGCGGTGCGGGCGGCGGATCGAGCCGTCCCCGCCAGTAGGCGAGGTCGTCCTCGGCGAGCGGCCGCCGCTGCTCCCACTCGGCGTAGTCGGCGTACTGGACGTCCAGCCGGGGCAGTCCGTCCGGCTCGCCGGTGACCGCCGCGCGGTAGAGCGCGGAGAGGTCCCGCGAAAGCGAGCCCCACGTCATGCCGTCCCACGCGATGTGATGCACGACGAGGACGAGCGCGTGCTCGTCCTCGCCGAGATCGAGCAACTCAAGCCGCAGGGGGCGCTCGTTTCGCAGGTCGAACGGCGTCGCCGCCAGTTCGGCCGCGCGCGCCTCGGCGTCGTCGCACGCGACCGGCGCGAGGTCGAGCGAGTCGTCCGCCGTGACGATCTGCACGGCATGGTCTCCGGCGGCGTCCGCGTACAGAGTGCGGAGGACGGCATGCCGCCGGATCAACCCCCGCAGCGCCTCCCGGAGCGCCCCGGCGTCCAGCGCGCCCGACATGCGGACGAGCAGGCACACGTTGTAGGCGGCGCTGTCCGGGAACGTGCGGTGGTGCAGCCACATGCTCTGCTGCGCGTAGGACAGGGGCGCCGGCCCGTCCGATCCGCGAGGGGCGAGGCGGGCGGTGTCCGCGCCGAGCCCGGCCTCCGCCACCATCCGCCGCATCAGTTCGCGTCGCCGTGCCGCCGTCGTCTGCTCCCGCACGCTCAACTCTTTCGTTGTCGGCTTCACCACCGCGGGTTAGGTTAGCCTTGCCTACGAAAATCATGCAAGGTTAGCCTTACCTAAGTTTGACCTTCCGGTCCGCGAAAGGGAGTTGGCTGCCTTGTCCTCTGGTCTGCGCACGGACACGAAACCCGCCGAGCTGGTCGTCGAGTACACCTCGGACCCGCAGGCGCACATGGCCCGCCTGGCCGGATCGGGGCTGTTCGACGACCACCTCGTCTACGAGCGCCCCGGCTCCTGGACATTCGCGGGCGGGATGCTCGGCGAGGTCGTCCTGGACGCCGACGCCGTCCACGCCCACTGGCCGGGCCAGGCCCCGAGCACCCGCCGCTGGACGGGCCGCCCCGCCGACGCACTCCGCGACACGTTCGCCTCCGCCCCGCTCCCGACGTGGAACGCCTACGGCTGGATCGCGTTCGAGGCCGCCGCGCCCCGTCCCACCGGGCGGCTCGCGCACCTGATCGTCCCTCGCACGGAGGTCCGGGTCGAGGACGGCCGCGCCACCGTCACCGGCATCGACGCGGCCGACACCGAGCAGCTCGCCAAGCTCCTGGCCAAGCCCGGCGCGCAGCCCGCCGGCCCGCCCTCGCCCATCGACGTCCGGGCCGGCGGCGACCGCTACCGGACCCGCGTCGCCGACGCCGTGGCCGAGATCGACGCGGGCCGCTACCAGAAGGTCATCGTGTCCCGCCGCCTGGACGTCCCGTACCCGGTCGACGTCGTCTCGACCTTCCTGCGGGGCCGCCGGGCGAACACCCCGGCGCGCTCATTCCTCTTCGACCTGGGCGGCTTCCAGGCCACCGGCTTCAGCCCCGAGGTCCTCGTGAGCGTCGACGCCTCCGGCCGCGTCATGACCCAGCCCCTCGCCGGCACCCGCGCCTTCGGCCTCGGCGCGGACGCCGACGCCCGGACCCGCCGCGACCTGGAGACCGACCCGAAGGAGATCTACGAGCACGCCGTGTCCGTCCGCACCTCCCAGCAGGAGCTGAACCGGGTCTGCGACCCGGAGACCGTCCAGGTCACCGGCTTCATGACGGTGAAGGAACGCGGCAGCGTCCAGCACCTGGGCTCCAGCGTCAGCGGCACCCTCTCCCCCGGCCGCACCGCGTGGGACGCCCTGGACGCCCTCTTCCCCGGCGTCACCGCGTCCGGCATCCCGAAGCCGGAGGCGATCGAGGCCATCACCCGCCTGGACGAGCACCGCGGCCTGTACTCCGGCGCCGTCCTGACCGTCTCCCACGACGGCTCCCTGGACTCGGCCCTCGTCCTGCGCGCCCTCTACGCCGAGAACGGCCAAGCCTGGCTCCGCGCCGGCGCCGGCATAGTCAGCGCCTCGACCCCCGCCCGCGAATACGAGGAGACCTGCGAGAAGCTCTCCAGCATCGCCCCCCACGTCGTCCCCCGAACCTGACCGATCAGTCGGCCGGAATCTCACGGTTGGAGAAATAGGGGTTCTCGAACGGAAGGCTCTCGACGAGCCATTGCCGCAGTGCGCGATACAGCCCCGCGTAGTGACCCGCCGCGTACGCGGACGGCGTCACCCACCAGCTCACATCCACGTCGTGCTTCGCCAGCTCCTCGGTGAGCGGAGTGCGCCGCCCCATGGGATACAGGTAGCAGCAGCCCAGATATCCGCCGTCCACGGCGTACACGGCATAGGCGAACGAGTCCCCTTCGCGGAATTCGCATTCGTGCCACACCAGGTCGACGTAGTTGAACTCTTCCGTCACTTCTTCCGTCGGCCAAGCACCACCCCTGGTCTGGCGGATGATCTCGATGCTGGCGTTGATACCACGCACATCATCGGCCAAATCGGCACGCGAGAGCGCCTTGGCCACGATGTCGCCATGGGTCAGCCTGTCGGGAACGGCGAAACCCGCCGGCAGCTCGAACTTCTTGACGAACTGGCTGTAATCCATCGTCCCTCCTCGTCGACCTGTCGAGCGTGCTCTCGACCACCCGGGGAAGGCATCCGTGCCCCCACGGATTCACCACGGACCGGCGCCGCGTGGCCATGCAGCCGCATCCGCGAAGATCCGGCACGATGGAGTGATGCGCGCACGACCGATCGCACCCGCGCTCATCATCGAAGACCTACGCGACCGGATCGACAAGGCACCACGCGACGCCTGGCAGCGGGTCGCCGTCGACGGCGCGCCCGCCGCGGAGCCCTGGGTCCTCGCCGACGCACTGGTCGACCCCCTGCGCGCTGCGGGCCGCGACGTCGTCCGGGTGTCCACGCGCGACTTCCTTCGCCCGACCTCGCTCCGCTACGAGTTCGGCCGCCACGACCCCGACGTCTACTACGACCAGTGGCTCGACATCGGCGGACTCGTCCGCGAGGTACTCGCACCGCTGGACCCCGGCGGCACCGGCCGCGTCCTGCCAAGCCTCTGGGACAGCGAACTGGACCGCGCCACCCGGGCCGCCTACACACCCGTCGCTCCAGGCGGCGTCCTTCTACTGGACGGTTCACTCCTCCTGGGCCGGGGCCTGCCCCTGGATCTGAGCGTCCATCTGACCCTCTCCCCCGGCGCCCTGGCCCGCCGAACCCCAGACGACGAAACCTGGACCCTCCCGGCATTCGCCCGCTACGACCGCGAAGCCGACCCCCTGCGCACCGCCGACGTAGTCCTGAAAACAGACGACCCCGACCACCCCGCCCTGATCGAGTCCGCCTAAGGCCAACCTCACTGTTGCAGGGTCCTGGCGAGCAGGGCGGTGACGGTTCGTTGCTCCTGGTCGTCGAGGGCGGCCAGGAGTGTGCGCTGGGCGCGGTTCACACGCTGCCGGCCCCGTCGCTGAGTCGCGGTTCCTGACGGGGTCGGGGTGACAAGGTAGGCGCGGCGGTCCACGGGGTTGCGCACGCGTTCGATGAGGCCCGCGTCCTGGAGCTCGTCCACCACGGCGACGATCGTGGTGCGGTCGATGCCGAGCCTGTTTCCGAGCGCAGGTGCGTCCCGGGGAGCGGGTACTGGTCACACCGGCGGGCGGAGGCGTGGGGAGCCTGCTGATCCAGTTGCTGCACGCCCGCGGCGCATGGGTGGCGGGAGCGGCCCGAGGCGATCGCAAACTGAAGTCCACTAGGGCACTCGGCGCCCGCGCCGCCTTCGACTACGGCCACGAGGACTGGACCGAGCGAGCGCTCGCGTCGGCCGATGGGAGGGGTTTCGACGTCGTCCTGGACGGCGTCGGCGGGGACATCGGCCGCGTTTCACTGGCGCTGACCGCTCCCGGCGGCCGGTTCATCGGCTACGGCGGCCCCAGCGGAGAGTTCGTCCGTCCTGAACCTGGGCACGCGGCGCGAATGCGGTCGCTCTTCGACCTGGAACTGGCGGCCGGCGACGAACGGCGCCTGATCGAGGCGGCCCTGCGCCAGGCGGCCGCGGGCCGGCTGAGACCGGTCATCGGCCAGACGTACCCGCTGGAACAGGCCGCGGACGCACACACCGCCATCGAAGCCCGAGCAGCACTCGGAAAGACCCTCCTGCTTCCCTGACGGCGATGCCGCCAAAAAAGCCGTTGACGAAAAGGGGTGACGCACTCCACCCTGTATATAGACGTCAGAACGCGACCACGAAGGGACAGAGCAAGGTGATCGAATCGACCGCCGAACGAGCGCCGCGGAATCACAAGCTCCGCTGGTGTGGCGGCGACGCCATCTCCGGAGTCGCTTCTGGATAGGGAACACGTAGGTCCCTCCAGAGGCCGCCCGGGAAACGTCCCGTGGCGGCCTTTGACATGTGGGTGAGCCAACCGGATAGGCGGCCGGTCTCCAAAACCGGCGGGACGCAGGTTCGAATCCTGCCACCCATGCGACCCGCTTCCGAGCGGCGGACATGCAGCGGACATCATCCGCATTGAAAATTCCACAGTGGAGAACGCAAAGCTGGGTACCCCACCTCAGTAGCTCAACGGACAGAGCACCGGTCTACGGAACCGGGGATCCGGGTTCGACTCCTGGTTGAGATACTGCGCTACCCGCCTGGCCGTACAAGCCGATGTGGTTGAGGCACCGGTCTTCCAAACCGGAGGCACGGGGTTCGAATCCCCGGTACGGCTCCGCACCATGCCGCTCGCGCCCGACCGGACGGGCACCGGCCTCTTAAGCCGGAGTGAAGAGGTTCAAGTCCTCTGGGCGGTACGCACGGCCCGTTGGTCTAGCAAGGTAAGGACATCCGGTTCTCATCCGGAAGGACGTCGGTTCGAATCCGACACGGGCTACCAGCACAATCCCCTTGGCCCCGTCGACCATGGGTTAGGTCGCGAGGTCTTCACCCTCGCGAAGCGGGTTCGAGTCCCGCCGGGGCTGCACGACGCGGAGTGGACTGGAGGTGGTTCCAGCCGGGCCTCATAAGCCCTGTGACGCGGGTTCGACTCCCGCCTCCGCAACTGAACTCACCGAACGACAAATCATGCCTGCGACGAAATACCGGCTCGTGTAGCTCAACGGACAGAGCGCCGCCTTGTCAGGGCGGGAGATGCGGGTTCGACTCCCGTTGCGAGCGCCAACGAGTATCCGTAGTTCTGCCATCCCGTCTTGCCCTCTTAGCTCAGGGGAGAGAGCGCCCGGTTCCGGACCGGGAGGCCGCAGGTTCGATTCCTGCAGGGGGTACGCGGCACCACCTCGGTGCCCGATTCATGGCGCAGCTCTCGCTGGTGCGGGCGTCGGCCTGCAAAGCCGACCGAATCCGGGTTCGACTCCCGACTGCGCTTCGCTGCTCAACGTTCTCCACTGTGGAGCCCCTACACCTGCGCCGGTGCCACGTCGGCGGTCACGGCACCCCATCACACACTGGGCAGTCCTTAAATTTAGTCTTGACATAAGTAGTGAACAAGCTCACTGTACGCCTCTAGTGTCTCGCTCGAAAAGTTTCTTTCTGTTTGAGAGACTGGGGTATGCGAACCGCTGCCCCCTTGGCATTGCGTGATGGTGACGCGGACGAGCTGCGTCGACTTGAGTCGGCGCGCAGCGTCTCGGCGGGCCTGGCC
>NZ_SMKY01000114.1 GCF_004349235.1 Actinomadura darangshiensis
ATCCCCGAGGTGGGTTATATCGGATCGCGGCCCCGATCACGAGACTTATCCCCAGAAGCCCGTTCGGCCCTCGGCCTCCGGCCGCGCGTCCGACCATCGACGTGACGTGACGTGGCGGGCGGGAACGGAGGCTGAGGGCCGTGGGCGAACGAGGTCAGGCGGCGATGGGTTCGGGGTGGGTGTCGCCGGAGCCGGCGGGTGACGTGGCCGCGGCTTCGGGCAGAGCCTCGGCCTTGGCGGCCACGCCCGGGGTGGTGCGGAGGGGGACGAAGCGGGCGCCGGCAGCGATGAGGAGGGCCAGGACGACGACGGTGCCGACGCCCACGCGCAGCGAGGTGGCGTCCGCGAGGAAGCCGACCACGACCGGGCCGAGCAGCAGGCCGCCGTAGCCCATCGCGCCGACCTGGGCGACCGCCGCGGCGGGACGGTCCGGGGCGGCGGCGCCGGCCAGCGAGATCGTCGTCGGGACGACCGTGCAGACCACGAGGCCCGTCACGAAGAACCCGGCGATCGCCACCGGCGGCACCGGCGCCAGGACGACGACGAGCATCCCGGCCGCGGTGCCGAGGCCCGCGCCGATCATCAGCCGGCGGGTGCCGACCCGCATCCGGACGCGGTCGCCGACCAGCCGCCCGAGCAGCATCGCCAGCTCGAACACCGGGTAGCCGGCGGCGGCGACGGCCTCGGTCGCGCCCAGCTCGTCGTGCAGGAGCAGCCCGCTCCAGTCGGCGATCGACCCCTCGGTCATGAACGCGATGAAGCCGAGGACGCCGATGAGGTAGACGGCGGCGGGCAGCCGGCGCGCCTTGCGTCCCGTCCCGGCCGCGGCGGGCGCCACGGGGTCGGGCAGGTAGGTGCGGCCGAGCGCGAGGCCCGCGGGCAGCGACAGCAGCGCCGCGGTCAGCACGGTCTCGGTGAACCCGAAGCCGGCGGCCGCCGTGACGACGCCGAACAGGCCGCCGCTCATCGCGCCGACGCACCAGCCGGCGTGCATGCCGCTCATGATCGGCCGGCGGTACGCCTGCTCGACGACGCTGCCCTGCGCGTTCATCGCGATGTCGGTGATGCCGAACGTCATGCCGAACAGCGCGACGGCGGCGAGCAGCACGCCGTAGCTCGGCGCGAGCGCGACCGCCACGTAGGACACCGCCGTCAGCGGCAGCGCGACCCGCAGCGCGCCGCGGCTCCCGGCGCGCGCCAGCACGCCGCGCAGCGCCTGCATGGCCGCGATCGCCCCGAGCCCCCAGACGAGGACGACGATGCCGATCTCGCCCTCGTTCGTCCCGAACTTGCCGGCCAGCGCGGGCATGCGCGCCACCCACACTCCGGTCAGCAGGCCTGCCAGTGCGAAGGTCAGGAACGTCCCCGAACGGGCACGGAACAGCATGGTTCACCTCTTTCCAGGCTCGGCGGAGCACGCGCCCCGGTCGTGTGACGGACGTCATGGAACGCTCCAAACCCCTTGGGGTCCGGAGCGTCCGGAATTTCGGGTGGGGGACGCGCCAGGCGCCCCCGCGTCATCGCTCCAGCAGGCTCAGCAGCCGCTGTTTCAGCGTTTCGAGCTGCCCGGCGTCGTACAGCCCGGGGTCATGGCTGACCACCTCCCAGAGGCCCTCGGCCGCCAGCCGGACGACCGTCGCGGTGCCCGGGTCCGGGTCGTCCGCGGGGTCGCGGCCGTGCCAGCGCCGCATCGCCTCGTTCAGCGGCTCGGCCTGCTCCGGGTCGGCGGCGGCGGCCGTGATGGCCGACCAGCGCCGGTAGGCGCGGGCCTCGCCGGTGAGGATCTCGAACGTGGCCTCGACGTACGCCCGGGTGTAGGCGCCCGGGGCGCCGTCCCCGAAGGAGTCGATGTAGGAGGCGATCAGGTCGTCGAACTCCTCGATGACCCGCGCCACCATCGCCCGGACGAGCGCCTCCTTGGTGGGGAAGTGGTAGAGCAGCCCTCCCTTGCTCACGCCGGCGCGCTCGGCGACCGCGGTGAGCGTCAGCGCCTGCGTGCCCTGCTCGGAGAGCACGGACTCGGCGGCGTCCAGGAGAGCTTCCTTCTTCATGACCCCTCAACTGTACCGGCTGGACGGTATAGAGGCCAACCGCGGGTCATCACGTCCTATTCCGCCGCGGCGCGGGCGGTTTCCGGCCCACCGCCGGGCGCCCGGAAGGAACAGAGGGGGCGCGGATACTGTTGTCCGCGTGGTGACCTACCTCGACCATGCGGCGACGACCCCGATGCTGCCCGAGGCCGTCGAGGCGATGACGGCGGAGCTGCGCGAACTCGGGAACCCGTCCTCGCTGCACGCCGTCGGCCGGCGCGCCCGCCGCGTCGTCGAGGAGTCCCGCGAGATCATCGCCGAGGCGTTCGGCGCCCGCCCGAGCGAGGTCGTGTTCACCTCCGGCGGCACCGAGGCCGACAACCTCGCCGTCAAGGGGATCTACTGGGCGCGCCGGGCGGCCGACCCGTCCCGCGTCCGCGTGCTGGCGGGCGCCGTCGAGCACCACGCCGTCCTGGACGCGGTGCAGTGGCTCGCCGACCACGAGGGGGCCAAGGTCGACCTCGTCCCGGTGGACGAGCAGGGCCGCGTCACCCCGGACGCGCTCCGCGAGGCGCTCGGCTCCGGCGACGACGTGGCGCTCACCACCGTGATGTGGGCGAACAACGAGGTCGGCACCGTCCAGCCCGTCGCCGACCTGGCCGACGCCGCCCGCGAGCGCGGCGTCCCGCTGCACACCGACGCCGTCCAGGCCGCCGCGCAGCTGCCCATCGGGTTCGCGGCGAGCGGCGCGCAGGCCCTGACCGTCACCGGCCACAAGCTCGGCGGGCCCATCGGCGTCGGCGCCCTCCTGCTGGCCAAGCCGAAGCCGCCGGTGTTCCTCGACCCGGTGCCGCTGCTGCACGGCGGCGGTCAGGAGCGCGACGTCCGGTCCGGGACGCTCGACACGCCCGCCATCGCGGGGTTCGCCGCCGCCGTCCAGGCCACGGTCGCCCGCCGCGAGGCCGAGACGAGCCGCCTCACCGAGCTGCGCGACCGGCTGATCGGCGCCGTCCGCGCCGCCGTGCCGGAGGCGGTCCTGAACGGCGACCCCGCCGACCGGCTCCCCGGCAACGCGCACTTCTCCTTCCCCGGCTGCGAGGGCGACGCCCTGCTCATGCTGCTGGACGCGCGCGGCATCGCCTGCTCCACCGGCTCCGCGTGCTCGGCCGGGGTCTCCCAGCCCAGCCACGTCCTGATCGCGATGGACGCGAGCCCCGAACGCGCCCGCGGCTCGCTGCGCTTCACCCTCGGCCACACCACCACGGAGGCCGACGTGAAGGCCCTCGCCGACGCGATCGGCCCGGTCGTGGAGCGCGCCCGCCGCGCGGGTCTTACCTGATCTGTCCGGGTTTGACCGTCCCTTGAACGGGGACAGCGTGCCCGTGGCGACGGACGTGAGCGATCGGCTCAAACAAGCGGCGGGGCACCCCTGGTTCCATCATCTGTCCCGGGTCGGACTGGTCGCGCGCGGCCTCCTCTACCTGCTCATCGGCTGGCTCGCCCTCCAGGTCGCCTTCGGCGGCGGCGGGCACGAGGCCGACCGCACCGGCGCGCTGCAAGCCGTCGCGGACCAGCCGGGCGGCATGGTCATCCTCTGCCTGATGGCGGCCGGCTTCGCCGCGCTCGCCCTGTGGCAGTACTCCGAGGTGCTGTTCGGACGCCCGCTGCGCGACGGCGACCGTCCGGCCAAGCGCCTCGGCTCGGCCGCTCGCGCCGTGGTCTACACGGCCGGCTTCGCGGCGACCCTGGCGTTCCTCCTCGGCTACCACGGCAAGTCGAGCGACGAGCAGTCCAAGGCCGTCACCGCCCGCGCGATGGCCGAACCCGGCGGCCGCTGGGCCGTCCTGGCCGTCGCCGCCGGATTCGTCGTGTGGGGGATCGTCGTGATCGTGAACGCCGCCCGCCGCGCGTTCCTGGACGAGCTGGAGACCGCGCGGATGGGCCGCGTCACGCACCGCCTCGTCCAGCCCCTCGCGATCGTCGGCAACACCGCCCGCGGCCTGGTCGGCGCGGCCGTCGGAGCCTTCCTCGCCTACGCGGCCGTCACCTTCCAGCCGCAGAAGGCCCAGGGCCTTGACGGCGCCCTCCGCGAGTTCGCCGCCACTCCCGCCGGTGCCTGGGGCCTCGCGGCGGTGGCCTTCGGTGTGCTGACGTTCGGCCTCTACAGCTTCTGCGAGGCCCGCTACCGCAAGGTCGACGCCACCCGTCAGGGCTGGTAGGGGGCGAGGGCCTTCCAGCCGGGGTCGGCGGTGGAGGCCACCTTCGCCTTGCCCTCCGCCCAGCCGGCGGCGAGCTGGTCGAGTTCGGAGATGACGCCGGAGTCGGGGTCGGCGTAGAGGTGGAAGACGCGCAGGCCGTCACCGGTCTCCCGGACGGCGAGGACCGCGCGGTCGCCGAGCTTGGCGAGCTTCTTCTCGAAGGCGCGCAGCGCGCCCGACGACGGCTCGACGGGCAGCCGGTCGGGGTTGCTGTTGGCGTACGGGACGCTGATCGCCACGTGCAGGTCGCAGAGCGGGTAGTCCTGGCGGTGCAGCGGGAACCGGGCGCCGAGGCGGGCCGGATGGCCGCGCGGGGTGCGGCCCTCGCCGGTCAGCCAGGCGGGCTCGGCGAACGGCTCGGCGATCTGCTCGACGACCGAGGCGAGCATCGACGGCGGTAGCGCGTCGATCGGCGCGTCCGTCGCGATCGTGACCTCGCCGACCCAGCGGGCCACGTCGTCCTCGCCGAGCGCCCAGTGCAGGACGTTCAGCGCGACCTGGAGCTGCTGCTCCTCGGAGACGAAGAGGAAGTCGGGGTGGTAGGCGCTGATGTGCACGCGGGCGCGGTCGGCGTCGGCGCGCATGCCGAGCCGGACGTACTCCAGGTCGAACTCGTGGTCGCCGAGGACGAGGTCCTGGGCGAGCATCTCCGGGTCGGCCTGGCGGGCCGGGTGGAAGGTCCAGCCGCCGGCCGCGCCGCGGGACGGCGCGGAGCGGACCCAGCGCTCGGTGAGGCCGCGCAGTTCGGGGTCGCCGCCGCCGGTCACGGTCAGCGACGGGGCGTCGGCGCCGCCGATCTCCCACAGCAGCCCGGGATGGATCTTGCGGACGCGGCGGGACAGCTCCTCGATCGCGTCCGCCGACAGCCCCTCGCCGGGCACGGCGGGTTCGGCGGGCTCGGAGCCCTCGGCCGGGTCGGGCCCGGCGGCCAGCGAGGCCTCGATCGTCGGGCGGGCCTGCGCCCACCACTCCCAGAACTCGCTGATGGCGGGCGGCGCGGCGGCGGACGCCTCGCGCGGGCGGCGGAAGATTCCCATAGCGGCCCCAATCGTACGCGGAAATACGGTCGGCCGACCGGGCCACGCCGCGTACGCTCGAAGGCACTATGACCTTGCGTGTACTCGCCGCCATGTCCGGCGGCGTCGACTCCGCCGTGGCCGCGGCCCGCGCCGCCGAGGCCGGGCACGACGTCACCGGCGTCCACATGGCCCTGTCCAGCAACCCCCAGTCGTACCGGACGGGGGCGCGCGGCTGCTGCACCCTGGAGGACTCCCGGGACGCGCGCCGCGCCGCCGACGTGATCGGCATCCCGTTCTACGTGTGGGACCTCGCCGAGCGCTTCCACCACGACGTGGTGGAGGACTTCGTCAGCGAGTACGCGGCCGGCCGCACCCCGAACCCGTGCCTGCGCTGCAACGAGAAGATCAAGTTCGCGGCGCTGCTGGACCGGGGGATGGCGCTCGGCTTCGACGCCGTCTGCACCGGGCACTACGCCCAGCTGGACGGCGGCGTCCTGCGGCGCGGCGTCGACGAGGGCAAGGACCAGTCGTACGTGCTGGCCGTGTGCACGCCCGAGCAGCTCGCGCACGCGCTGTTCCCGCTCGGCGACACGTCCAAGGCCGACATCCGGCGCGAGGCGGAGCGGCGCGGCCTCCAGGTCGCCGACAAGCCCGACAGCCACGACATCTGCTTCATCGCCGACGGCGACACGCGCGGCTTCCTCGCCGAGCGGCTCGGCTCGGCGCCCGGCCCCATCGTCGACGCCGACGGCAACGAGGTCGGCGAGCACGACGGCGCCTACGCCTACACGATCGGCCAGCGCAAGGGCCTGCGGCTCGGCACCCCCGCGCCGGACGGGCGGCCCCGCTACGTCCTCGACATCTCCCCGGTGACCAACACGGTGACCGTGGGGCCGCGCGAGTCGCTGGACGTCCAGGAGATCACCGGCGAGCGCCCGGTGTGGCTGGGCGAGGCCCCGGACGGCCCGTTCGGCTGCCAGGTCCAGCTCCGCGCGCACGGCGAGGTCTACGACTGCACGGCCGAGCAGGTGGACGGCGAGCTGCGCATCCGCCTCGCCACCCCGGCCCGCGGCGTGGCGACCGGCCAGGCCGCCGTCCTCTACCAGGGCGACCGCGTTCTGGCCTCGTCGACGATCGCCGACACGACCCGAGTCCCCGCCTGACGCACGCCGGCCGTCCTGGGAATGCGGGCGGTCGCGGGCGGCTTAAGGTCTCTTAGGCGAATTCTGGGAGGCGTGCTGTGAAGTTCGGTGTTTCGACCTTTGTGACGGATGACGGGATCGGGCCGGCGGCGCTCGGGCGGGCGCTGGAGGAGCGCGGGTTCGGGTCGCTGTTCCTGGCCGAGCACACCCACATCCCGGTGAAGCGGGAGTCGCCGTGGCCGGGCGGGGCCGAGCTGCCCCGGCACTACTACCGGACGCTCGACCCGTTCGTGGCGCTGACCGCCGCGGCGGTCGCCACCGAGCGGCTGCGCGTCGGCACGGGCATCGCGCTGGTCGTCCAGCGGGATCCGATCCTGCTGGCCAATGAGGTCGCGTCCCTCGACCTGGTCTCCGGCGGACGGGCCGCGCTCGGCGTCGGCGCGGGCTGGAACCGGGAGGAGATGCGCAACCACGGCACCGACCCCGTGACCAGGATGCGGCTCCTCCGCGAGCGGGTACTGGCCGTCAAGGAGCTGTGGACGAAGGACGAGGCCGAGTTCCACGGGGAGTTCGTCGACTTCGACCCGGTGTTCTCCTACCCGAAGCCCGTCCAGGACCCGCATCCTCCCGTGCTGATCGGCGGGGCGGGCCCGACGACGTTCGACCGGGTCGTGGAGTTCGGCGACGGCTGGATGCCGATCTACGGGCGCGGCGCCGGGGAGCTGGCCGGGCAGATCGCCGAGCTGCGCGAGCGGGCGGGCCGCCGCCTCCCGGTGACGGTGTTCGCCGTCCCCGCCAAGGGCGAGGTCGTCGCCGACCTGGAGGCCGCGGGCGTCGACGAGGTGCTGTTCAACCTGAAGACCGAGCCGGAGGACGACACGCTCCGCGACCTGGACCGGCTCGCCGCGCTCCTGTGATCACAGCGCCGATAGGGTCTGCGGTGTGACGAGTCGCCCCTGGGGGACCACCCCCAGACCCCCGAAAGAGCCGAGGTACCCCTGGCATGCGGGCGCGGCGACCGGCATCGGCTCGTATCCGGGGGACGATCCCGCCGAGGCGCTGCGGGTCGTCCTCGGTGAGCTGCCCGAGATGCCGCACCTGCCCGAGCTGCCCGCGCGTGGCCCCGGCGCCGACATCGCCGGGCGGACGGCAGGGCTGCTGGTCGACATGCCGGTGCACCTGGAACCGTCCGGGTGGCGGTTCTCCGACCGTCCGGGCCGCGACACGCTCCGCTCCCGCGACCACCTCGCCCGCGACCTCGACGTCCTGGAGGAGGTCGCGGGCGGCCACGACGGGCCGTTCAAGATCCAGGTGTGCGGGCCGTGGACGCTGGCCGCGTCGATCGAACTGCGGCACGGCGACCGGGCGCTGAAGGACCCGGGCGCCGTCCGCGACCTGGCCGCCTCGCTCGCGGAGGGCGTCGCCGCGCACGTCGCCGACGTGCGGCGGCGGCTGCCGGCGGCGGAGATCGTCCTGCAGCTGGACGAGCCCGGCCTGCCCGCCGCGCTGGCCGGGACGGTCCCGACCGCCAGCGGGTTCTCGCGGCTGCGCGCCGTCGAGGAGCCCGTCGCCGAGGACACGCTGCGCACGGTGATCGAGACGGCCGGCGCCTACACCGTCGTGCACTGCTGCGCCCGGAACGTCCCGTACGGGCTGCTGCGCGGCGCGGGCGCGAAGGCGATCTCGGTCGACCTGCGGCTGGTCCCGGAGCGCGACGACGACGCGGTGGGGGAGACGATCGACGCGGGGACGGCCCTGTTCCTCGGGGCGGTGCCCGCGACCGACACCGTCCTGCCGTCCCTCCAGGAGACCGGTGACCCGGTGCAGGGGTTGTGGCGGCGGTTCGGTTTCCCGGCCGCGCAGCTGGCGGAACAGGTCGTGATCACCCCGGCGTGCGGGATGGCCGGGGCCTCGCCGCGGTACGTCCGGGAGGCCCTGAAACGCTGCCGCGACACGGCCCGGATGCTTTACGAAGCGGCCGACTGAGCAGGGTGTGCCGGTGGCCGTATTGTCGGACGTGTTGGCGACAATGGGGGCATGACCATGAGCGACGGCGTTCCCACCGAGGCACGGCAGCGGCACCTGGAGCTGAGCGAGCGGCTCGAAGACGCCAACTACCGGTACTACGTCCTCGACCAGCCGACGCTCACCGACGCCGACTACGACCAGCGGATGCGGGAGATCCGCGAGCTGGAGGAGCGGCATCCTGAGCTGGTCACGCCCGACTCGCCGACGCAGAAGGTCGGCGCGCCGATCGTCACCGACTTCGCGACCGTCCAGCACCTGGAGCGGATGCAGAGCCTCGACAACGCGATGAGCGCGGACGAGCTGCTCGCGTGGGACGAGCGGGTCGTCAAGGAGGCGGGCAAGGTCGCCGGCTACCTGTGCGAGCTGAAGATCGACGGGCTGGCGATCGCGCTGACGTACGAGAAGGGGCGGCTGGTCCGCGGGGTCACCCGCGGCGACGGCCGCACCGGTGAGGACGTCACCAACAACATCCGGACGATCGCCGACGTCCCCGACCGGCTCGCGGGCGACGGCTGGCCGGACGTGCTGGAGGTCCGCGGCGAGGTGTTCCTGCCGGTCGAGGGGTTCGAGCAGGTCAACGCGGCGCAGGTCGAGGCGGGCAAGGACCCGTTCGCCAACCCGCGCAACGCGGCCGCCGGGTCGCTGCGGCAGAAGGACCCGCGGGTCACCGCGCACCGGCCGCTCGGCATGCTCGTCCACGGGTTCGGCGCGTGGCGGGGCGGCACGCAGCCGGAGAGCCAGTCCGGAGCCTACGAGGTGATGCGCGCCTGGGGGCTGCCGGTCAGCGACCGCTACAAGGTCGTCGGCGGGCTGGACGCGGTCCGCGACTACATCGCCGAGTACGGCGAGAACCGGCACGGCACCGCGTACGAGATCGACGGGGTCGTCGTGAAGGTCGACCAGTTCTCGCTGCAGCGGCGGCTCGGATCGACGAGCCGGGCGCCGCGCTGGGCCATCGCGTGGAAGTACCCGCCGGAGGAGGTCAACACCAAGCTCCTCGACATCAAGGTCGGCGTGGGACGTACCGGGCGCATCACCCCGTACGGCGTGATGGAGCCGGTGAAGGTCGCCGGGTCGACGGTCGACCGCGCGACGCTGCACAACGGGGGCGAGGTCAAGCGCAAGGGCGTGCTGATCGGCGACACGGTCGTGCTGCGGAAGGCCGGCGACGTGATCCCGGAGATCGTCGCGCCGGTCACCGCGCTGCGGGACGGGTCCGAGCGCGAGTTCGAGATGCCCGCGCACTGCCCCGAGTGCGGCACCGGGCTGGCGTACGAGAAGGAGGGCGACGCCGACATCCGGTGCCCGAACGCGCGGTACTGCCCCGGGCAGCTGCGTGAGCGGCTGTTCTTCGTGGCGAGCCGCAACGCGCTCGACATCGAGGCGCTCGGATACGTCGCGGCGACCGCGCTGACGCAGCCGCTGGAGCCGTCCGACCCGCCGGTCAAGAACGAGGGCGACCTGTTCCACCTGACCGTCGACCGGCTCCTGCCGATCCGCAGCGTCGTGCTGGACGCCAAGACGGGCACCGCCAAGACCGACCCGAAGACCGGCGAGCAGAAGACCGTCTCCTTCTTCGCCAACAAGGAGGGCGAGCCGAAGAAGACGGTCGAGATCCTGTTCGACGAGCTGGAGAAGGCGAAGGAGCAGCCGCTCTGGCGGGTGCTGGTGGCGCTGTCGATCCGGCACGTGGGGCCGTCCGCGGCGCGCGACCTCGCCCGCGAGATGCGCTCGATGGACGCGATCGCCGGCGCCACCGAGGAGGACCTGGCCGCGGTCGACGGCGTGGGCCCGACCATCGCCGCGTCGATCAAGAAATGGTTCGCCGTCGACTGGCACCGGGAGGTCGTCGACAAGTGGCGGGCCGCCGGCGTCCGGATGGAGGACGAGGGCGCAGCCGGCCCGCGTCCGCTGGAGGGCGTCAGCGTGGTGATCACCGGGTCGCTGGAGGGGTTCAGCCGCGACTCGGCGACCGAGGCGGTGCAGCGGCTCGGCGGCAAGGTGTCGGGGTCGGTGTCGAAGAAGACCGGGTTCGTCGTCGTGGGCGACAGTCCCGGGTCGAAGTACGACAAGGCCGTCAAGCTCGGCGTGCCGGTCCTGGCGGAGGAGGGCTTCCGCGTCCTGCTGGCCGATGGGCCAGATGCGGCCAAAAACGTGACTATGCGCGCCGAGGGTTAACACGGTGTGGTTGCGGGGGTTCCGACCAGGGTTGCGTTACTGAGGGGTACACTTCAACTACCCATCGGTGAGGGGTGGGTGCGATATGGGCATAACGGAACGTACGCAATCGGTTTCGCGAAGTTGACCAAAGGCCGTACTCTCCCTCTCATCACGACCCACACCTGAATCTCCGGACGTAACACCCGGGGGGCGTCCCCCGAGGTCGGGGACGTCCCGGTGCCGGGGGACGGCCCCCCGAATCCCCCCGAGGATGTGATGAAGGACCCGAACAACACGCGGAACACGGCGCCACGCCGCGGCTCCCCGTTGTGGATCTACTTCCTCGTCGTCATCCTGCTCGGCGTCGCCGTCGGCGGCACCGCGTTCTCCGGGCTGAGCCGCCCCGACCTCGACGCGCTCGCCGGCACGCCGGTGTTCTGGATCCTCGGCTGCTTCATCATCTTCGGCGAGCTGCGGCCGATCATCACGCCCGGCTCCACCGAGAACAACGGCGCCACCACCTCCACCACCTTCTCCTTCGCCGCGCTGCTGTACGCCGGGCTGCCGATCGCCGCCGCCCTGCAGGTCGTCGCCGTGATCACCTGCGGGATCTTCCGCTCCCGCGCCCCGCACCGGATCGCCTTCAACGCCGCCCAGTACACCCTCAGCCTCGCCGCGGCCCAGCTCGTCCTCGCGCTCTTCGGCGACCTCGCCACCCCGTCCAGCCTGTGGGTGCCGCACGGCACCGACCTGCCCGCCATCGCGCTCGCGGGCGCCGTCTACTTCGTCTGCAACGACATGCTCGTCGGCGCGGCCGTCGCGCTGCACGCCCGGGTGTCGCTGGTCAAGGCGCTCCGCTGGGACCTCGCCTACCAGGTCCTCGTCCACCTGGCGCTGCTCGGGCTGGCCCCGCTGATGGTCGTCGCGATGGACCGGTCG
Organism: Actinomadura darangshiensis; assembly: GCF_004349235.1. Classification (GTDB taxonomy): domain Bacteria; phylum Actinomycetota; class Actinomycetes; order Streptosporangiales; family Streptosporangiaceae; genus Spirillospora; species Spirillospora darangshiensis. Next base: position 11,577 of record NZ_SMKY01000114.1, read on the forward strand.
GCCGTCTTCGTGCCCCTCATCGTCCTGCCGTTCATCGCCGTCTACCTGAACGCGTCGGTGTCCGTCCGGCGCGAGCACCAGGCCCTGCACGACGGGCTGACCGGGCTGCCGAACCGCAAGCTGCTGATCGTCCGCACCGAGGAAGCGCTCGCCGAGGCGCGCGGCGCCGACCGCCGCCGCCGTCCCCGCGCGGCCGGCCTCGGCCTCCGCAAGACGACCGACCCGCCGCACCACCGCGCCGGGCTGTTCCTCCTCGACCTCGACCGGTTCAAGGAGGTCAACGACACCCTCGGGCACCCCACCGGCGACCGGCTGCTGCAGCTCGTCGCGCACCGGCTCACCCACAGCGTCCGCCCCGGCGACCTCGTCGCCCGGCTCGGCGGCGACGAGTTCGCGGTGCTGCTGCCCACCGTCCGGGACGAGGCCGCCGCCCGCGAGGTCGCCGCCCGCCTCCGCGCCGCGCTCAGCGAACCCGTCCGGCTGGACGGCATGTCGTTCGACCTGGAGGGCAGCGTCGGCATCGCGCTGTTCCCCGACCACGCGCCCGACTTCGAACTGCTCCTGCAGCGCGCCGACGTCGCCATGTACAACGCCAAGGAGGCCCGGTCCGGCGTCGAGATCTACTCGCCCACCAAGGACCGCAACTCCCCGGCCCGGCTCAGCATGCTCGGCGACCTGCGCCGCGCCCTCGACCGCTCCGAACTCGAACTCTTCTACCAGCCGAAGGTCTCGCTGCGCGACGGCCACCTCGTCGGCATGGAGGCCCTGCTCCGCTGGCGCCACCCCGACCAGGGCGTCCTCGAACCCGACGCGTTCCTGTCGGTCGCCGAGCAGACCTACCTGATGCGCTCGATCACCCACTACGTCGTGGAGGCCGCGCTCGCGCAGACCGCCGCCTGGTGGCGCGAGGACCTGGCCATCCAGGTCGCGGTGAACGCCTCCGGCCGCGACCTGCTCGACACCGGCCTCACCGAGACCATCGAGGAGGGCCTGCTCGCCCGCGGCCTGCCCGCCGCCGCGCTCCAGCTGGAGATCACCGAGCGCATCCTGATGAACGAGCCCGCCTACGCGTCCGAGACCGTCGCCGCCCTGGCCGACCTCGGCATCCCGCTCAGCCTGGACGACTTCGGCACCGGCTACTCCTCCCTCGTCCGGCTCAAGCGCCTCCCCGTCGAGGAGATCAAGATCGACGCCTCGTTCGTGCAGCGGATCGCCGAGTCCCCCGACGACGCCGTCATCGTCCGCTCCATCGTCGACCTCGTCCGCACCCTCGGCCTCCGCTCGGTCGCCGAGGGCGTCGAAGACCCCGCCACCGCCGAGGCCCTCCGCCAGATGGGCTGCGACGCCGCCCAAGGCTGGCACTTCGGCCGCCCCATGGACGCCAAGTCCGCCACCGACTGGCTCCGTTCGTATTCATTCGCGTTGCCGTCGGTCCAGGCCCCCGGCACCGCCTGAACCGACAGAACCGCGTGCGATCGCTGCATCGCTCCGGCTCGCCTGGCGGCTCGCTGCGCGATCAGGGTCTCGCTTCGCTCGGCCCTGCCTTCGGACGCGATCGCGATTCCTTGGGTTGTTGCGTGGTTGCGGCGGTGGCGGAGGTCGTTGCGACACGGGGCGCCCGGCTTGTGTGCTGTTTCTGACGCATCGCCTTACGCCCGGTTTGGACGGGCGCTACCATCCCGGGTCATGAACAACGCCGCGCGTGGAGTGATCCTCAGCCTCGGCTTACTGGGCATGGCGGTCATGTTCTTCGGGATCATGGACTACGTGACCACGGAGGACTTCAAGGCGTCGGACCTCGCCGGGACGATCGGGTGCGGCTTCGTCATGCTGTCGTGCGCGGTCATCGCCGCGGCCGCGCTGGCGGGCATGAAGCCCGAACCGCCGAAGCCGACGGCGTCCCCCTACCAGCAACAGCAGGGCCTCGTCCCACCCCAGGCCGAGCCCTATCCTCACCACGGCGCCGTGCCGCCCCAGTACCCGCCGCAGCACTAGCAAGTAGTGGCGGCGCTCTTCGCGGACGCGACGACCCCAGCCGCCACCGCGACCACGCAACAACCTCAATCGTCGCGATCGCGCATCGAGCTGCAAGGCGAGCCGGATGCGATGCCAGTGATCGCACTGCCAGAGACACCCCCCTGTAAACCGGTCGGTCGGTGAGGGTGCGGCCCATAGGATGGCGGGGAACCCACTTCATCGCAGGAACGGTTTCTCTCATGTCCGCCATCACCCGTGACGAGGTTTCGCATCTCGCCCGGCTGTCCCGGCTGGCGCTCGGCGACGATGAGCTCGACCATCTCGCCGCCCAGCTCGACCAGATCATCTCCGCGGTCGCGCGGGTGCAGGAGGTCGCGGCGGAGGACATCCCGCCGACCTCGCACGCCCTGCCGCTGACCAACGTCTACCGGACGGACGAGGCGCGCGAGTGCCTCACGCCCGAGCAGGCCCTCGCCGCCGCGCCGGCCACCGAGGGGCAGCGCTTCCGCGTACCGCGGATCCTGGACGAGGAGGCCTGACCGGTGACTGGAACGGAGCGCAGCGGAGTGGAAGGCACCGGTCAGGCGGCACGTGCCGGGGGGTCTGGGGGGTCGTCCCCCCAGAAGGACACTGCGGAGCTGGTCAGGAAGACGGCGGCGGAGCTGGGAGAGCTGCTCTCCGCCGGTGAGGTGTCGGCCGCCGAGGTGGCCGAGGCGCACCTGGACCGCATCGCGGCGGTGGACGGCCAGGTCAACGCGTTCCTGCACGTCGACCGCGAGACGACGCTGGCGCAGGCCCGCACGGTGGACGAGCGGCGCGCCGCGGGGGAGAGGCTCGGCCCGCTGGCCGGCGTCCCCGTCGCGCACAAGGACGTGTTCACCACCACGGACATGCCGACGACCGCCGGGTCCAAGATCCTCGAAGGGTGGCGTCCGCCGTACGACGCGACCATCACCGCGCGGCTGCGCGAGGCCGGGCTGGTGATCCTCGGCAAGACGAACATGGACGAGTTCGCGATGGGCTCGTCCACGGAGAACAGCGCGTACTTCACGTCCCGCAACCCGTGGGACCTGGAGCGGATCCCGGGCGGCTCGTCCGGGGGCTCGTCGGCGGCGGTCGCCGCCTACGAGGCGCCGCTGTCCACCGGCACCGACACCGGGGGCTCCATCCGGCAGCCCGCCTCCGTCACCGGCATCGTCGGCATGAAGCCCACCTACGGCGGCTCGTCGCGCTACGGCGTGATCGCGTTCGCGTCCTCCCTCGACACGCCGGGCCCGTTCGCCCGCACCGTCCTGGACGCGGCGCTGCTGCAAGAGGCGTTCAGCGGCCACGACCGGATGGACTCGACCTCCGTCGCCGAGGCCGTCCCGCCGGTCGTGGAGGCCGCGCGCCACGCCGACGTCGACGGCCTGCGCATCGGCGTCGTGAAGGAGTTCGCCGGCGACGGCTACGACCCGGGCGTCTCGGCCCGCTTCGACGAGGCGGTCGAACTCCTCGAGTCACTCGGCGCGAAGGTCGTCGAAGTGTCCTGCCCGCACTTCACCTACGCGCTCCCCGCCTACTACCTGATCGCGCCGTCGGAGTGCTCGTCCAACCTGGCCCGCTTCGACGCGATGCGGTACGGCCTGCGCGTCGGCGACGACGGCACCCGCAGCGCCGAGGAGGTCATGGCGCTGACCCGCGCCGAGGGCTTCGGCCCCGAGGTGAAGCGCCGCATCATGCTCGGCACGTACGCGCTCTCCTCGGGCTACTACGACGCCTACTACGGCAAGGCGCAGCAGGTCCGCACCCTGATCAAGCGCGACTTCGAGGCCGCGTTCGAGCAGGTGGACGTCCTCGTCTCGCCGACCACGCCGACCACCGCGTTCCCGATCGGCGAGCGCGCCGACGACCCGATCGCGATGTACCTCGCCGACCTGTGCACGATCCCGGCGAACCTCACCGGCAACGCCGCGATCTCGGTGCCGTGCGGCCTGTCCGACGGCCTGCCGGTCGGCCTGCAGATCATGGCCCCCGTCCTCGGCGACGACCGCGTCTACCGCGTCGGCGCCGCCGTCGAGCGGGCCCTCGAAGACCGCTGGGGCGGCCCCCTGCTGGCCAAGGCCCCGGCCCTCTAGCCGACCACGGAACGGCGCCGGTGCGACAGGACCGTGGAAGCGTTGAAAGGACTGCATTACCTGTGAGCGTGGAAACGCCGATGAAGTATGACGAGGCGCTGGCCAGGTTCGAGCCGGTGCTCGGGATCGAGACGCACATCGAGCTGGGTACGGCGTCGAAGATGTTCTGCGGGTGCCCGACGGGGTTCGGGGCCGAGCCGAACACGCAGGTGTGCCCGGTGTGCCTCGGGCTGCCGGGGTCGCTGCCGGTCACGAACCGGTCGGCGATCGAGGGGATCATCAAGATCGGGCTCGCGCTGAACTGCGACATCGTGGAGTGGTGCCGGTTCGCCCGGAAGAACTACTTCTATCCGGACATGCCGAAGAACTACCAGATCTCGCAGTACGACGAGCCGCTCTGCGTGGACGGGCACCTGGACATCGAGGTCGAGGGCGAGACGTACCGGATCGAGATCGAGCGCGTCCACATGGAGGAGGACACCGGCAAGTCGCTGCACGTCGGCGGGACGACCGGGCGGATCCAGGGCGCCGAGTACTCGCTGGTCGACTACAACCGGGCGGGCATCCCGCTGGTGGAGATCGTCACGAAGCCGATTCCGGCGACCGGCGACCGGGCGCCGCTGGTGGCGCGGGCGTACGCGACGGAGCTGCGGGAGCTGGTCCGGTCGCTCGGGGTGTCGGACGTGCGCATGGAGCAGGGCTCGATGCGCTGCGACGTGAACGTGTCGCTCATGCCGCGCGGGGCTCAGGAGTGGGGCACCCGGACGGAGACGAAGAACGTCAACTCGCTGCGGTCGGTGGAGCGGGCCGTCCGGTCGGAGATCGAGCGGCAGGCCGGGGTGCTGGACGGCGGCGGGCGCGTGGTCCAGGAGACGCGCCACTTCCACGAGGAGGACGGCCGCACCACGAGCGGGCGCAGCAAGGAGGAGGCGCAGGACTACCGGTACTTCCCCGAGCCCGACCTGGTGCCGATGGCGCCGTCGCGGGAGTGGGTGGAGGAGCTGCGGGGGACGCTGCCGGAGTTGCCGGCCGCGCGGCGCGGCCGCATCCAGGGGGAGTGGGGCCTGTCCGACCTGGAGCTGCGGGACGTCGTCAACGCCGGCGCCGTCGACCTCATCGAGGCGACGATTATTCAGGGCACCGACGCCGGCGCGGCGCGCAAGTGGTGGATGAACGAGCTGTCGCGGCGCGCGACCGAGCAGGGCGTCGAGCTGGCCGACCTGCCGATCACGCCGGAGCAGGTCGCCCGGGTGCAGGCGATGCTCACGGCCGGCGAGCTGAACGACAAGCTGGCGCGGAAGGTGTTCGAGGGTGTCCTCGCGGGCGAGGGCACGCCGGACGAGGTCGTCGCGAAGCGGGGGCTCAAGATCGTCAGCGACGAGGGCGAGCTGTCGTCGGTCATCGACGAGGTGATCGCGGGCAACCCGGACGTCGCCGACAAGATCCGCGCCGGGAAGGTCGCCGCGGCCGGTGCCCTCGTGGGCGCCGTGATGAAGGCGACCCGCGGGCAGGCCGACGCCGGCCGGGCGCGCGAGCTGATCCTGGAGAAGCTCGGCGCGTCCTGACCGTCAGCGGACGGGGACGTCGAGGATGCGGTCGTCGTCCTGGGTCGGGTCGCCGCGGCCGTCGCGGTTGCTGGTGGTGATCCATAGGGAGCCGTCGGGGGCCGTGACGGCGGCTCGCAGGCGGCCGTAGTCGTTCTGGTAGTGGGCGACGGGGCGGCCGGTCCTGCCGTTGTCGAGCGGGATCTCCCAGAGGCGTTCGCCGCCCAGGGCGGCGGCCCACAGGGAGCCGCCCGCGTAGGCGAGGCCGGACGGGGACGCCTCGTCGGTCGTCCAGGTCAGCAGCGGCTTGGTGAAGCCGTCGCCGTCCTCGTCGCCCTCGACCTCGGGCCAGCCGTAGTTCTTGCCCTTCTGGATCAGGTTGATCTCGTCGAAGCGGTTCTGCCCGAACTCGGTGGCGTAGAGGCGGCCCTTGGCGTCCCAGGCGAGGCCCTGGACGTTGCGGTGGCCGTACGTCCAGACGCGGTTGCCGAACGGGTTGCCGGGCGCCGGCTTGCCGTCGGGTGTGACGCGGAGGATCTTGCCGCCGAGGGAGTTCTTGTCCTGCGCGACCGGGCCGTCCCCGGTCTCGCCGGTGGTGATGTACAGCATCTTGTCGGGGCCGAACTCCAGCCGCCCGCCGTCGTGGTTCGGGCCCTTCGGGATGCCGGTGACGATCGGCTCCGGCGTGCCGAGACGCCCGTCGTAGGTGGCGCGGACGACACGGTTGTCGGACGCGGCCGTGAAGTACAGGTAGACCAGGTGGTCGGTGGAGTAGGACGGGGACACCGCGACGCCGAGCAGCCCGCCTTCGCCGGCGGGTTCCACGCCCGGCACCGTGCCGACGGTCGTCTTCTTCCCGGACGGCGACACGCGCATCAGGTGGGCGGTGTCGCGTTCGGTCACCAGGGCGTCGCCGCCGGGGAGGAACGCGACCGCCCATGGAACCCGCATGCCGGTGGCGACGGTGCGCGGGCCGCCCGGCTTCGCCGTGCCGGACGGGGTGCCGGCGGCCGGCGCCGGTGTACCGGCCCCGCCGTCCCCGCCGGACGACGAGCAGGCCGCCAGCAGTACGGCGGCCGAAACGAGAACGATGGCGTGCTGTCGCATGAGCGCCTCCCGTAGGTAGTACGGTTCCCGGCGGCCCGCCGTTCCCCGTCACCGAGCGTAATCCCGGGCATGCCGCCGATTCGGGCAGGTTTGGCTTTCGGACGTCCCAAACCGTTCGCCGAGGCGGTCGTTCGTCGCCGGGAGGACGCAGAGCCTCAATCGGTCCGTGACCTACCGAACGTACAGTGAGCGACACGGTGATCCCGTAGTGCAGCAGTGTCGCTGATCTTCGGCAGGTGGAGCCGGCGTGCTCGCCACCGGACCGCGCCGATCCTGCGCGGGGCACGATCCGTGACCTTCCGGCCGTTATCCATGCGGTGAAGGTCGTGGACCCGACTCTCTCCCCTGCCGCGGGCGCGGCGTCTGCAGGGACCGATTTCGCTCCACCGGGGCTGGAAGGGACACGGCGCGATGAGCGGCGACTACGCCAGGCGGGTGTCGCCGCGTGCGCTGCCCGTCGCCGTGGCCGCGATCGTCGGTGTGCTGTACGCCACCGGCTCGCTGCTCGGCTGGGGCGGCAGCGCCTTCATCGCGTGGGCCGAGGCGGGCGCCGCGGGCGCCGCCGCGATCTCCCTGCTGCTGTCGTCCCGGCGGCCGGACGGCGTCAAGGCGGACACGGCCGGCGCCCCCGGCGGGATCTGGCGGGCGTCCTGGCGCTGGTACGGGATCGCCGCCGCGTCCTGGTTCGCCGGCGCGGTCGGCAGCGCCCTCTCCGATGGCAGCGGCCGCAGCGCGCTGTCGCTGTCGGTCCCCGATCTGTTCTACCTGTTCGCCGTGGTCGCGCTGGTCACCGGGCTCGTCGTCCCGATCAGGCTGCCCCGCGACACCGGCACGTGGCTGCGCTACGCCGCCGACACCTACGTCTGCGCCTGCGCGCTGTTCGTGCTCGGCTGGGTCGCGCTGTTCGGCACCCTCTACCACCGGTCGGGGGAGTCGCCGCCCGAGTTCCTGCTGGAGCTGCTGTACCCGCTGATCGACATCGTGTTCGTCTGCGGCTCACTGCCGTTCGTCCTCGGCGCCGCGCGCGGCCACCGCCGGCTCGCCTGGATGGGGTACGGCGCGCTGACCGCCATCGCGGTCGCCGACATCGTGTCCACGTTCGTCCGGCTGGACGGCGGCGGGGCGGCCGACGACCCGTCCGACATCCTGCGGCTCGCCGGGCTGCTGCTCCTGCTGCTGGTGCCGTGGACGGGCCCGGCCGCCGGGCCGGAGCTGCCCGTCGACGACATCCCCGAGGACGTCGCGGCCCGCACCGAGGAGTGCGGCCGCATGATCGGCCCCGGCATCGCGCCCGCCGCGGTCGCCGCCGCGGCGGCGCTGTTCATCGCGGGCCACTCGCTCACCGGGCGCAACGGCCTGGAGCCCGGCATCTCGATCGCCGCGGGCTCGGCGGCGCTGGTGCTGATCGGGCGGCTCGCCGGGCTGCTGCGCGAGAACGACGCGCTGCGCCGGGCCGTGGACACCGGCGAGGAGCACTTCCGGGCGCTGTCGGAGAGCATCAACGACGCGGTGCTCATCTGCGACCTGGACGCCACCGTCCGGTACGCCAGCGCGGGCGCGCTGCGGACCTACCACTACACGCCCGACGAGCTGCTCGGCCGCCCGCTGAACGAGCTCGTCCACCCGGAGGACCTGCCGCGCGTCCAGCAGGTGTTCACCGAGTTCCTGGAGGAGCCGTCCGACGACGTCGGGCCGCTGGACGCGCTGCGCGTGTCGTGCCGGGTCCGCGCGGCCGACGGGACGTGGCTGCCCACCGAGTCGACGATCTCCCGGTACAGCGCCTCGGACGGGACGCCCGCCCGGCTGCTGGTCACGACCCGCGACCTGAGCGAGCAGGCGGCGCTGCAGCGGCAGGTCGCCCACCTGACGTTCCACGACGGGCTGACGGGCCTGCCGAACCGGTCCTACTTCGAGGAGCGCACCCGGGAGGTGCTGTCGCGGCAGGAGTCCGGCGGCAGGGCCGCGGTCGTGTTCGTCGACCTGGACGGGTTCACCGCGGTGAACGACTCCGACGGGCACGCGGCCGGCGACCAGGTGCTCGCCCAGGCGGCCCGGCGGCTGCGCGCGAACGTCCAGTCCGACGACACGGTGGCGCGGTGGGGCGGCGACGAGTTCTGCGTCCTGGTCCAGCTGCCGCCGGACGACGGTGAGACGCGCGCCACAGTCGAGCTTGCGGGACGGCTCCTGCGCGTACTTTCGGTCGACCCTTACCAGGTCGGCAACAAGCACATCGTTTTGACGGCGAGTGTCGGCATCGCGTTCGCCGGGGACGCCGAGCAGCCGGCCGGCGCCGCCGCCGACGCGGGCCGCAGGCTCCGCCGCACCGCCGCCGACCTGCTGCGCAACGGCGACCTGGCGATGGCCCGCGCGAAGGAGGCGGGCGGCGGCCGGGTCGAGGTGTACGCGCCGCACATGCACGCCGACGTCGTCCGGCGGCTGGAGCTCGGCAGCGACCTGCAGGCCGCGCTCGCCGAGGAGCAGTTCTCCGTCGAGTTCCAGCCGGTCGTCGACCTCGGCACGTCCCGGGTGACCGGGGTGGAGGCGCTGCTGCGCTGGTGGCGGGGGAGCGAGGCGGTGCCGCCGGAGGAGTTCATCGGCCCGGCGGAGGAGTCCGGCCTGATGATCCCGCTCGGCGACTGGGTGCTGCGGGAGGCGTGCCGGGAGGTCGCCCGGTGGCGCGGCGACTCGTGGGACATCGGCCTGTCGGTCAACTTCACCGCCCGGCAGATCGCCGCGCCCCGGTTCGTGGAGTCGGTCGCGGCGGCCCTCGCCGAGACCGGGCTGCCGCCGCAGGCGCTCACCCTGGAGGTGCGCGAGGAGGTCCTCGTCGAGGACGCCGGCCAGAACGTGGAACGCCTGTCCGAGCTGCGCGACCTCGGTGTGCGGCTCGCCATCGACGACTTCGGCACCGGGTACGCCTCGCTCGCCTACCTCGGCCAGCTCCCGGTCGACATCCTCAAGATCGACCCGTCGTTCGTGGCGGGCCTCGGCTCGGACGAGACCCGCACGCTGCTCACCCGGACGATCGTGCGGCTCGGCAGCGACCTCGGGCTGACCGTGGTCGCGGAGGGCATCGAGCGGCCCGAGCAGCTGGAGCTGCTGCGCGAGATGGGCTGCCCGCGCGGCCAGGGCTTCCTCGTGGCGCGCCCGATGGAGGCGCGGCGGGTCGAGTCGCTGGTGCGGCGGAACCTCGCCGAGCAGGACCGTCCGGGCGACGTCGCCCTGCCCCTCCCGGGGTGACCGGCACCACCCGGCGTCTTAAAATCTGAGACAAAGCGTCCAAGGATTTGACCGGGGGGCGGACATCGGCGAAAGTGGGCTCGTGCAGAGCACCTCCACCATCCTCGTAGTACTTGGTCGGCGCGCAGGCTGACCAAGCTTTCCGTCCTGCGCGCCTCCCCTCGACCGCCTCACGGCGGCGGGGGTTTTTTGTTGCCCGGCGAGCCAAGACTCACTCCCCAAGGAACCGCAGAAATGACGACCGAACAGATGACGGGAGCCCAGGCGCTGGTCCGCGCCCTGGAGAACGTCGGCGTCGACACCGTGTTCGGCATTCCGGGTGGCGCGATCCTCCCGGCGTACGACCCGCTGTTCGACTCCGCGAAGCTGCGCCACATCCTCGTCCGGCACGAGCAGGGCGCCGGCCACGCCGCCCAGGGCTACGCGATGGTGACCGGCAAGGTGGGGGTCTGCATGGCCACCAGCGGGCCCGGCGCGACCAACCTCGTCACCGCGATCTCCGACGCCTACATGGACTCGGTGCCGATCGTGGCGATCACCGGCCAGGTCGCGTCCTCCCTCATCGGGACGGACGGCTTCCAGGAGGCCGACATCGCCGGCATCACGATGCCGATCACCAAGCACAACTTCCTGGTCACCAAGGCCGGGGACATCGCCCGCACGATCGCCGAGGCGTTCCACATCGCGGGCACCGGCCGGCCCGGCCCGGTCCTGGTCGACATCGCCAAGGACGCGCTGCAGTCCACGGTCGGCTTCGAGTGGCCCGTCGCGCTGCAGCTCCCCGGGTACCGGCCCGTCACCCGGCCGCACTCCAAGCAGGTCCGCGAGGCGGCCCGGCTGATCGTGGGCTCCGAGCGGCCGGTGCTGTACGTCGGCGGCGGCGTGCTGAAGGCGGGCGCGTCCGCGGAGCTGAAGGTGCTCGCCGAGCTGACCGGCGCACCCGTCGTCACCACGCTGATGGCCAAGGGCGCGCTGCCCGACAGCCACCCGCTGCACATGGGCATGCCGGGCATGCACGGCGGCGTCGGCGCGGTCGGCGCGCTGCAGCGCGCCGACCTGCTGGTCACCCTCGGCGCCCGGTTCGACGACCGGGTCACCGGCAAGCTGGACGGCTTCGCGTCGCACGCCAAGGTCGTGCACGCCGACATCGACCCGGCGGAGATCTCCAAGAACCGGCACGCCGACGTCCCGATCGTCGGGGACGCCCGGGAGGTCATCGCCGACCTGATCGTCGCCGTCCAGAACGAGCACGAGGCCGGCCGCAAGGGCGACTACACCGACTGGTGGCGGCAGCTCAACGCCTGGCGCGACACCTACCCGCTGGGCTACGACACCCCGGGCGACGGGTCGCTGTCCCCGCAGTACGTCATCGAGCGGATCGGGCGGATCGCCGGGCCGGACGCCTACTACGTCGCGGGCGTCGGCCAGCACCAGATGTGGGCCGCGCAGTTCATCAAGTACGAGCGGCCGGGCGCGTTCCTGAACTCCGGCGGCGCCGGGACGATGGGCTACGCCGTCCCCGCCGCGATGGGCGCCAAGGTCGGCGCGGCCGACACCACGGTCTGGGCGATCGACGGCGACGGCTGCTTCCAGATGACCAACCAGGAGCTCGCGACGTGCGCGATCGAGGGCATCCCGGTCAAGATCGCCGTGATCAACAACGGCAACCTCGGCATGGTCCGGCAGTGGCAGACCCTCTTCTACGAGGGGCGCTACTCCAACACGAGCCTCCAGTCCGCGAAGCGGATTCCCGACTTCGTGAAGCTCGCCGAAGCGTACGGTTGCGTCGGCCTGCGCTGCGAGAAGGCCGAGGACGTCGACGAGGTCATCGCCAAGGCCATGGAGATCAACGACGCGCCCGTCGTGATCGACTTCGTCGTGCACCAGGACGCCATGGTCTGGCCGATGGTCGCGGCCGGCACCACCAACGACGACATCAAGATCGCCAGGGACATGGCGCCCGACTGGGAGAACGGAGACTGACCCCGATGAGCCTGCACACCCTCTCGGTGCTGGTGGAGAACAAGCCCGGCATCCTGGCAAGGGTCGCGGCGCTGTTCTCCCGCCGCGGCTTCAACATCGAGTCCCTCGCGGTCGGCGTCACCGAGCACCCGGAGATCTCCCGGATGACGATCGTGGTGAACGTCGCCGACCTGCCCCTCGAACAGGTCACCAAGCAGCTCAACAAGCTGATCAACGTGCTGAAGATCGTCGAGCTGGACCCCTCGGCGTCCGTCCAGCGCGAGCTCGTGCTGGTCAAGGTGCGCGCCGACGCCGAGACGCGCTCGCAGGTCCTGGAGACCGTCACGCTGTTCCGTGCCAAGGTGGTGGACGTCGCGCCCGACGCCGTCACCATCGAGGCCACCGGCAACCGCGACAAGCTGGACGCGTTCATCAAGGTCCTGGAGCCGTTCGGCATCAAGGAGCTGGTGCAGTCGGGCATGGTGGCCGTCGGCCGCGGCGCCCGCTCCATCACCGACCGCTCGCTGCGGGCCATCGAGCGCAGCGCGTGAACACATCTATCAACGACGAAAGGCAGCAGCACTGTGGCTGAGATGTTCTACGACGACGCCGCCGACCTGAGCGTGATCCAGGGCCGGCACGTGGCGGTCATCGGCTACGGCAGCCAGGGGCACGCGCACGCCCTCTCCCTGCGCGACTCGGGCGTCGACGTGCGGGTCGGGCTCCGCGAGGGGTCGGCCAGCCGGGAGCTGGCCGAGGCCGAGGGCCTGCGCGTGGTCACCCCGGCCGAGGCGGCCGAGGAGGCCGACCTCATCATGCTGCTGGCCCCCGACCACCACCACCGGGAGATCTTCGAGAAGGACATCAAGCCGGCGCTCGTCGAGGGCGACGCGCTGTTCTTCGGGCACGGCTTCAGCATCCGATACGACCTCGTCCAGCCGCCGGAGGGCGTGGACGTGGCGATGGTCGCGCCGAAGGGCCCGGGGCACCTCGTCCGCCGCCAGTTCGTCGCCGGGCGCGGCGTGCCGGTGATCGTGGCCGTGGAGAAGGACCCGTCCGGCAACGCCTGGCCGCTGGCCCTGTCCTACGCCAAGGCCATCGGCGGCCTGCGCGCGGGCGGCATCAAGACCACCTTCACCGAGGAGACCGAGACCGACCTGTTCGGCGAGCAGTCCGTGCTGTGCGGCGGCGTCTCCGAGCTGATCAAGACCGGGTTCGAGGTGCTCACCGAGGCCGGCTACCAGCCGGAGGTGGCCTACTTCGAGGTCCTGCACGAGATGAAGCTGATCGTCGACCTCATGTACGAGGGCGGCATCTCCAAGATGTACTGGTCGGTGTCCGACAACGCCGAGTACGGCGGCTACAGCCGCGGCCCGCGCGTGATCACGCCGGAGACCAAGGCCGCGATGAAGAAGATCCTCGGCGAGATCCAGTCCGGGCAGTACGCCAAGGAGCTGGTGGACGAGTTCGAGGGCGGCCAGAAGCAGTTCGGCCAGTACCGCGAGGACCTGGCCGAGCACCCCATCGAGAAGACGGGCGCCGAACTGCGCCCCATGATGAGCTGGCTCAACGACTGAATTTGCCCAGGGGTAGCGACCCCCCTGGAACCCCCCGTCACGGGCGGGAGGCCGTTCCCGATCCGCTTCGCGTCTCGGGAACGGCCTCCCGCCCGGCGGGTCGTGCGACCTCCGGGCGCTAGATGTACTTGGCCATGATCTTGGTGACACCTGACCGGTAGGTGTTTGATCAGCAAGAAGACCTCCGGGCGTAGTGGAGTTTGCACGCTTCACCAGCACCCGGAGGTCTCAGTGAGTCACGCTAACGCCCGTCTGACATTCCACGGCAGATGCCTGCTGGTTCGCCGTGTCGTGCAGGACGGCCGGCCGGTCGCGCACGTCGCGGCCGAGCTG
>NZ_SMKY01000115.1 GCF_004349235.1 Actinomadura darangshiensis
GCGGGGACGGTCCGGGAATGGCCCCGGCGGGGCGGGCGGGCGCGGCGGTGGGGGTGTCGAGGCGGTGCATGGGAGGACCTCGTCCGAGTGAGACGATAATACGAATTTCGTATCACCGTATGGACGCGGATGGCAATGCCCGGCGGCCGGCTAGCGCCGCGTCAGCGCCTCGACGGCCTCGTCGGCGGACGGATGGGCGATGAGATGCCGGTCCAGGCCGCTGCGCTCGATGATCGTGCGGAAGCGGCGCTCGGGGCGCGCGAGGACGAGTTCGCCGTCCGCCCGGTGCGCGGCCTTCCAGAGGACGATCAGCGCGTTCAGCCCCGAGGAGTCGCAGAAGCTCACCTCGCCGACGTCCAGGACCACCAGCGGCGGCCCGGTGAGGGCGCGCATGTCGGCGAGGACGTGCTCGCGCAGCAGGTCGGCCGTGAGGATGGTGAGCTCCCCCTCCGCCGCCACGACCAGGCAGGGCCCGCGGGTGCCGCTGCGGATCCGCAGCGGGTCGGGGGGAGTCGTGTCCGCCGGTTCGCCGGCTCCGTGCGGCATGCCGATCACCTCCCGTTGTCACAGGCACCCGAGTACCCGCGAAAGGGCAGGTCATGCGGCGCACTGCGCGGGCGGGGTCAGCTCACCCGGATGTACTCGACGGCCGCGTCCGCCAGGGACCGGGCGGGTGCCTCGTACCGGTCGCGCAGCTCCAGCAGGACCTGCTGCCCGCGGACGGCGGGCCAGCCCTCGGGCAGGTGCTCGACGGGCAGCCGCGGGTCGTCGCGGACGAGCTGCAGCCACTCGGTGGTCATCCACAGGTAGCGGGCGAGGTCGTCGGGGGCGTGGGGGAGCGGGCCGGGCCGGTCCCAGCGGTCGAGGAACGCCCGGTAGCCGCCGGCGAGGCCGTCCAGGTCGAACGCCTCGCGCAGCATGTTCGGGACGTTCGTCGGCTCCTCGGCGGGGCCGGCGAACACCTTCAGGTGCCCGTTGAGGTTGAGCCCGGCGACGATCGGCCGGACGTCCACCCGGGACGGCGCGATCCACGTGCCGTTGCCGAGCGACCCGAACCCGGCCCAGGTGAGCCGGGCCCGCAGGTCGTGCCGGACGCGCTGCCACGACTCCGGCATCGAGAACGCCAGCACGGTCCAGTTGCCGTCCCAGTCGGTGTTGAGCACGCCGCGCCGCCACACGCGGTCCTCGCCGTCGTGCAGGATGCCCTCGGACCGCGCGGTGAGCCCGAAGTGCATGCGCCTGCCCTCGCGGTGCCGTTCCAGCAGGCCCCGGCCGACCATGCGCGTGAGCGTCGACCGGACGGCGTGCTCGCCGACGCCGAGCCGGGCGAACGTGTCGATGAAGCTGCCGGAGAACACCGCGATGCCGCGCCCGAGGACGTAGTTGCCGAGGTAAGTCAGCATCAGCGACTGCGGCCGGAGCCGCGGCGACGGCTCGCCGGACGGCTTCGGCCCGGCATCGCTCTGTGCACTCACCCGTTCGGCTCCCGTCATCCCGCCAGCGTAACGACGGCGCGGGGGCGCCCCGGCCGCCGTCACGATGATGTTGGGCAAATCATTGACTGCCGTGAAGAATACGCCTAATTTCGGGGCACGCCCACCCCGGGAGGTCCCCAGTGCGCAACCTCGTCCCCCTGCTGGCCGCCTCGGTGCTGGCCGCCACCGGGCTCACCGCCGCGTGCGGCGAGTCCGGCGGAGCGGGCGGCTCCACCCTCAAGATCGGCTTCATCGAGTCGCTGAGCGGCAACTACGCGCCGCTCGGCGGCGAGGCGAAGAAGACCGTGGAGCTGGCCGTCGACCAGATCAACACCGCGGGCGGCATCGGCGGCCGCAAGATCAAGCTGATCACCCTCGACGACAAGACGGCCCCCGACCAGGGCGTGCTGCACTTCAACAAGCTGAAGTCGGAGAAGGTCACCGCGATCCTCGGGTCGACGTTCTCCAACGTCGGCCTGGCGGTGGAGCCGCTCGCCGAGCGGGAGAAGATCCCCTACATCTCGCTCTCGCCGGCCGACGAGCAGGTCGACCCGATCCGCAAGTACACGTTCGTGGTCCCGGCGATCTCCTCCACCTACGCGCGGGCGATGCTCGGGTACTTCCAGGCGCACGACATCACCAAGGTCGCGGTCGCCTACGACACCAAGAGCGCCTACGCGAAGGCGGGCTTCGCGGGCATGCAGAAGTACGCGGGCCAGTTCGGCGTGCAGATCGTCAAGGCGGAGACCTACGAGACGACGGCGTCCGACTTCAGCCCGCTGTTCACGCACGTCCGGGACTCCGGCGCGCAGGCCCTCGTCGCCTGGGCCAGCGGCGCCCCCGGCGTGACGCTCGCCAAGCAGTACCCGTCGTCCGGGCTGAAGCTGCCGCTCTACATGACCGGCTCGCAGGCCAGCAAGCTCTGGCTCGACCCCGTCGGGAAGGCGGCGGAGGGCGTGTACGTCCAGTCCGCCATCGGCGTCGTCGGCGAGTACCTGCCGGACGGAAAGCTCAAGCAGGCCGTCCAGGAGATGTCCGGGCCGTTCAAGCAGAAGTACGGCTACGAGCCGCCGCAGTTCGCGATGGACGGCTACGCGGGCGTCAAGCTGCTCGCCGCCGCGATCGAGAAGGGCGGCACCGACCAGGAGAAGATCCGGGACGCCCTGGAGAGTCTCACCCTGGTCACCCCCTGCGGCAGGTACACCTACTCCAAGACGGACCACTCCGGCCTGCGGCCCACCGACATCTCCATGAACCAGGTGAAGGGCGGCAAGCTCGTCCCCACCGAGTGGTCGGTCAAGCAGCTCGCCGAGACCGCGAAGGCCGCCGGATGACCACGCTGCTGGAGGTCGGCTCCGTCGGGCGCGCGTTCGGCGGCGTGTACGCCGTCCGCGACGTCGCGATGGCGGTCGCCGAGGGCGAGACCCGCGCCGTGATCGGCCCCAACGGCGCGGGCAAGTCCACCCTGTTCAACCTGATCAGCGGCCACCTCGCCCCCGACCACGGGACCCTGCGGTACGGGACGCGGCGGATCGACCGGCTGCCCCCGCACGCGCGGGCCCGGCTCGGCATCGCGATCGTCTTCCAGGGCGCCCGCCTCTTCCACGGCATGACCGCGCTGGAGAACGTCATGGTCGGCGCGCACGCCCGGACGCGGCACGGCTTCCTGTCCGCGACGCTGCGGCTTCCGGCGCACCGCCGGGAGGAGGCCGAGATCCGGGCGGACGCGCTCGCCGCGCTCGACCGGGTCGGCCTGCGCGACTGGGCGCACCGGTCGGCGGACGTCCTGCCGCTCGGCCAGCAGCGGTCGCTCCAGGTGGCGCGCGCCCTGTGCGCGCGTCCCCGCCTGCTGCTGCTGGACGAGCCCGCGTCCGGGCTGCGGGCGGGCGAGCGCGAGGCCCTCGCGCAGCTCGTCGAGGGGCTGCGCGCGGAAGGGCTGACGATGATGCTCGTCGAGCACGACGTCGCGTTCGTCGCGCGCCTCGCCGACCGGGTCAGCGTGCTGGACCTCGGCCGCCTCATCGCCGAGGGCACCCCGGAGCAGATCCGCGACGACCCCGCCGTCATCGCCGCCTACCTGGGGGAGGAGGCGGCATGAGCGAAGCGAACCGGGGGGCGCGGGAGGCCGTCATCGAGGTCGACGGCCTCGTCGTCCGGTACGGGACGGCGACCGCGCTCGACCGGGTCGGGCTGACCGTCGGGGCGGGGGAGCTGGTCGCGCTGATCGGGCCGAACGGGGCCGGGAAGACCTCGCTGGTGAACGCGATCGCCGGCGTGCTGCGCCCGGCGGCGGGACGGGTGGACCTGCACGGCCGGGTCGCGCTCGTCCCCGAAGGGCGGCAGATGTTCGACGACCTGACCGTCGAGGACAACCTCGCCCTCGGCGCCTGGCGCCGCCGCCGCGCGAAGGGCGCCCGCGACACCGGGCGCGTGTACGAGGTCCTGCCGCAGCTGGCCGGCCTGCGCCGGCGGCGGGCCGGGTCGCTGTCGGGCGGGGAGCAGCAGATGGTCGCGTTCGGCCGCGCGCTGATGGCCGAGCCCGACGCCATCGTGGTGGACGAGCTGTCGCTCGGCCTCGCGCCGCTCGTCACCGCCGGCCTGGCCGGCCACCTGCGCGCGCTGAACGCCGAGCGCGGCCTCGCCGTCCTGCTGATCGAGCAGAACGCCCGGCTCGCGCTCGACCTGTGCGGGCGCGGCTACGTGCTGGAGGCGGGCCGCATCCGCGCCGAGGGCGGCGCGGCCGAGCTGGCCGCCGGCCCCGACGTGGCGGACGCCTACCTCGGCGGGCGGGGCGGCGCCGGAACGGAGGCGGCGACGTGAGCGCCCTCCTGCAGTACCTGGTCTCCGGGATCGCCGTCGGCTGCGGCTTCGCGCTGCTGGCGAGCGGCCTCGTCACGATCCACCGGGTGACGCGGGTGGTGAACTTCGCGCAGGGCATGTTCGCCGTCGTCGGCGGGATGACCGCGGGCTCGCTGCTGTCGGCCGGGCTGCCGCCCGGCGCCGCCGAGGCCGCGGCGGTCGCCGTCGCGGGCGGCGCAGGGCTCGCGGTCGGCGTCGTCGCGACCGGGCGGCGCGGCACGTCCCCGCAGTCCGCGCTCATCGTCACGCTCGGCCTCGGGTTCCTCGCCTACGCGGCCGAGATCATGATCTGGGGCGACAACCCGCGTTCGTATCCCGGGCTGGGCGGCGCGGTGACCGTCTTCGGCGCGCACGTCCAGAAGCAGTCGTTCCTCGTCATCGGGGTCACGGCCGTCGTGTTCGCGCTGCTCGCGGTGTTCTTCGGACGCAGCTACGCCGGCAAGGCGCTCAGCGCGTGCGCGTCCAACCCGTACGCGGCGCGGACCATGGGCATCGACCCGCTGCGGATGGGCCTGGTCGCGTTCGCGCTCGGCGGGGCGCTCGGCGGCCTCGCCGGGGTCCTGCTGACCCCGCTGCAGCCGATCTCCTACAACAGCGACGTCCTGCTGATCACCAACGGGTTCGCCGCGGCCGTGCTCGGCGGGCTGAACCGCCCGGCCGTCGCGCTCGCCGGCGCGCTCACGCTCGGCGTCGCGGAGTCCCTGGTCGCGGGGTACGGCGAGGCGTCCTACCAGACCGTCGTCGCGCTGGCGCTGATGCTGGCGATCATGATGGTGCGGGCCTCGCGCAGGACCGCGCTGCAGGAGGAGGCCGCCCGATGAGCGTGTCCGTCCGCAACTCCCCGCGCTCCTCCGGTGCGCACGCCGGGCCCGCGCGCCGGCGGCGGCCCGCCCCCGCGACCCTGGGCGCGGCGGCCGTCGCCGTCGTGGCGCTGCTCGTCCCGGTGCTGCTGCCCGCCACGCAGGTGTCGGTGTACGTGCTGCTCCTGCTCGCGGCGATCGTGGTCGTCGGGCTGTCGATGCTCATGGGGTTCGCGGGGCAGGTCTCGCTCGGCCAGGCGTCCTTCACCATGATCGGCGGCTACACGGCGGCGCTGACCGCGACGCACGGCCTGCCGACCTGGCTCGGCCTGCTGCTGGCGCCCGTCGTCGCGGCGGCGTGCGCCGCGCTCGTCGGCGTCCCGCTGCTGCGGCTGCGCGGGCACCAGCTCGCGTTCGCGACCCTCGCCATCCAGCTGATCCTGCTGAGCCTCGTCGGACGGCTGGAATGGACCGGCGGCGACATCGGCCTGCAGGGCGTCCCGCGCCTCCAGGTCGCCGGGTACGAGTTCGCCGAGGAGATCTCCTACGCCTACCTCGCGCTCGGCGCCCTCGGGCTGGTCGTGCTGGTCACCCGGCACATCGTGACGTCCCGTCCCGGACGCGGGCTGCGGGCGCTTGCCACCAGCGAGGTCGCCGCCGCGTCGTCGGGCGTGCCGGTCGCCGTCTACAAGCAGGCGGTGTTCAGCCTGTCGGCGGGGTTCGCCGGGCTGGCGGGCGGCATCTACGCGTTCTACATCGGCTACGTCGCGCCCGGCTCGTTCCCCGTCCTGCTGTCGTTCGAGTACGTCGTGATGGTCGTCGTCGGCGGCGCCGGGACGATCTGGGGCGCGCTCGCCGGCGCCACCGCCATCACCCTGCTGCTCCAGCTGCTCAACGACATCGGCACGCGGGAGGGGATGCCCGCGTCCGCGCCGACCGTCCTGTCCTACGCCGTCTACGGGCTGCTGCTCGTCGTTGTGGTGCTGTTCCTGCCGAGGGGGCTCGTGCCGTCGGCCACCGCGTGGTGGGATCGCCGCACGGCCTCGAAACCGATGGAGGGCTGACGCGCATGCGGAACGAAGGACTCGGGTCGTGGCCGGCGC
Organism: Actinomadura darangshiensis; assembly: GCF_004349235.1. Classification (GTDB taxonomy): domain Bacteria; phylum Actinomycetota; class Actinomycetes; order Streptosporangiales; family Streptosporangiaceae; genus Spirillospora; species Spirillospora darangshiensis. Next base: position 6,238 of record NZ_SMKY01000115.1, read on the forward strand.
GCCGCGCCCGCAAGACCCCGCGGCTGGCCGCCCTCGTCCACGAGGGCCGGACGCTCACCTACGCCGACCTGCTGGGCCGCGTCGCGCGGCTCGCCCGCGGGCTGCGCGCCCTCGGCGTCCGGCAGGGCGACCGGGTCGCCTACCTCGGCCCCAACCATCCGTCGTTCCTGGAGACGCTGTTCGCGACCGGGATGCTGGGCGGCGTGTTCGTCCCGCTCAACACGCGGCTCACCGGACCGGAGATCGCCTACCAGCTGGCCGACTCGGGCGCCTCGGTGCTCGTGTACGGGCCGTCGCACGCCGAGCTGGTGGACGGCATCCGCGGCGGCACGCCCGTCCGGGAGCACCTCGCGGTCGGAGGCGGCTACGAGGACCTGCTCGCCGGGGCGGGCGGCGACCCGCTCGACCTCCCGGTCGCCCTCGACGACCCCTGCATGATCATGTACACGTCCGGCACGACCGGGCGGCCCAAGGGCGCGACGCTCACCCACGGCAACATCACCTGGAACGCGGTCAACGTCCTGATCGACCACGACCTGGTGGCGGGGGAGGTGGCCCTGGTCTCCGCGCCGCTGTTCCACACCGCCGGGCTCAACATGCTCACGCTGCCGGTGCTGCTCAAGGGCGGGACGTGCGTGCTCGTCGCCGCGTTCGACCCGGCCGCGACGCTGGGGACGATCGAGGAGCACCGGATCACGTTCATGTTCGGCGTCCCGACGATGTTCCAGCGGGTCGCCAGGGAGCCGGGCTGGGCGGACGCCGACCTGTCCTCGCTGCGCATCCTGACCTGCGGCGGCGCCCCGGTGCCGCCGTCCCTCATCGAGACCTACCAGAAGCGGGGGCTGACCTTCCTGCAGGGGTACGGGATGACCGAGGCCGCCCCCGGCGCGCTCTTCCTGGACGCCGACCACGCCGTGTCGAAGGCCGGGTCGGCCGGTGTGCCGCACTTCTTCAGCGACGTCCGCGTCGTCGGTCCCGGGATGGCGGACGCGGCGCCCGGTGAGACCGGGGAGATCGTCGTCCAGGGCCCGCACGTCATGGACGGCTACTGGGGACGGCCCGGCGACACCGCCGCCGTGTTCAGCGACGGCTGGTTCCGCAGCGGCGACGCGGCCCGCCTCGACGAGGACGGCTACGCCTTCATCGTCGACCGCATGAAGGACGTGATCATCTCCGGCGGCGAGAACGTGTACCCGGCCGAGGTCGAGAACGCGATCCTCGCCGACCCCGACGTCCTGGAGTGCGCGGTGATCGGCGTCCCGGACGAGACCTGGGGCGAGGTCGGCCGCGCGGTCCTCGTGCCGCGCCCCGGCGCGGACGCGAGCCCGGAGAAGGTGCTGGCGTCGCTGTCCGGCAGACTGGCCCGCTACAAGATCCCCAAGTCGGCCGTGCTCGCCGCGGAGATCCCGCGCAACGCCGCCGGCAAGATCCTCAAGGGGCGGCTGCGGGAGGAGTACGGCGGACCATGACGGCGCGCGACGCGGGACGCCCGACGGTGACCAGCCGCGTCCTGGACATCCTGGAGGCGTTCTCCGCCGAGCGCACCGCCCTCACCATCACCCAGATCAGCCGCCGAGCGGGCCTGCCGCTGTCCACCGCGCACCGGCTCGTCGGCGAGCTGGCCTGCTGGGGCGCGCTCGAACGCGACGCCGGCGGCGGGTACCGCGTCGGCCTGCGCCTCTGGGAGGTCGCCGCGCTCGCGCCCCGCGGCCCCGCGCTGCGGGAGGCGGCGATGCCGTTCCTGGAGGACCTGTACGAGGCGACGCACGAGAACGTCCACCTCGCCGTCCTGGACGGGCTGGAGGTCGTCTACATCGAGCGGATCTCCGCCCGCGCCGCCGTCCACGTGTTCTCCCGCGTCGGCGGCCGGTGGCCCGCGCACGCGACCGGCGTGGGCCTCGCCCTGCTCGCGCACGCCGACACGGACCTGCAGGAGCGCGCCATCACCGGGCCGCTGCGCCGCTTCACCGGCAGGACGATCGCCACCGGCCCCGAGCTGCGCCGCGTCCTCGCCGAGGTGCGCCGCACCGGCGTCGCGATCAGCGACGGGCAGGTCGAGACGTTCGCGCTGTCGGTCGGCGCGCCCGTCTACGGCCCGGACGACACCGTCGTCGCCGCCGTCGCGATCGTCGTCCCCACCCCGGGCTGGGAGGCGCGGGCGCTCGTCCCCGTCGTCCGGGCCAGCGCGCGCGGCATCTCCCGGGCGCTCGGCGCACCCCGCGCACTGCGGTCCCCGGAGACCGCGCTCCACAACCGCTGACGGGCGTTCCTTCCGTTGGACGGAAGCGGTGTGGCCCGCCTCCCCGTCCCGCGGAGAGGGTCGTCGGGAACCCCGTCCGTCAGGGAGGAGCGCCGTCATGGTCTTCGCGCGCAACCAGTGGTACGTGGCCGCCTACAGCCAGGAGGTCGGCGACGGCCTGCTCGCCCGGACGATCTGCGGCCGGCCCCTCGTCATGTACCGGACGAGGACGGGCGAGGCGGTCGCGCTCACCGACCGCTGCGTGCACCGCCGATTCCCCCTCTCCGAGAGCAACCGTGACGGCGACCGGATCGTCTGCGGCTACCACGGCTTCACCTACGCGCCCGACGGGGCGTGCGTCGCGGTGCCCGGCCAGACCCGCATACCGCGCACCGCCCGCGTCCCCGCGTTCCAGGTCGTCGAGCAGGACTCGTTCGTCTGGGTGTGGATCGGCGACGGCGAGGGCGACGCCTCCGCGATACCGCGCGCCGCGTGGTTCGGCTCGCCCGACTACACGACCGTCCGCGGGATGGAGCCGCTCGCCGCACGCTACGAGCTGCTCGTCGACAACCTCCTGGACCTGTCCCACGAGACGTACCTGCACGCCGGGTTCATCGGGACGCCCGAGGTGGCGCAGACCCCCATCAACACGGAGGTCGACGAGGAGGCCGGCATCGTCTACGTGAGCCGCCGCATGAAGGACGTGGAGTGCCCGCCCTTCTACGCCGAGTCCACCGGCATCGACGGCCGCATCGACCGCTGGCAGGACATCGAGTACCACCCGCCGTGCCTCTACCTCCTGCACAGCCGCATCGCGCTCACCGGAGTGGAGCCGGGCCCGGACGGCGACGACTCGAAGGCGTTCCACGTCGAGGTCGGCTACGCCATCACCCCCGAGACCGAGACGACCACGCACGACTTCTGGCTCGTCGCCCGCGACTTCGCCCCGGCCGACGAGAACGTCTCGGCGTTCCTGGCCGACAACAACCGCACGGTCGTCCTCCAGGACGTGGAGGCGCTGAACGTCCTGGAGAAGGTCATCGCGTCCGAGCCGGAGGGCTACCAGGAGCTGTCCATCAACATCGACACCGGCGGCCTGGCCGCCCGCCGCATCCTGCGGCGGCAGACGGCCCGATGAGCGCCGGACGCCTCCGCGTCGAGTGGTCCCCGGGCTCGGACCGCCTCACCGGCATCTGCCACTGCGGCGCCCAGCACACCGCCGAGGACCCGTCCGAGATCTGGGCCTGGCTCCTCGCCCACCCCGACCACCCGGTCACCTGACGGCTCAGGCGATGTCGCGGCGGCGGAAGGCGGCCAGTCCGGCCGCCGCAATGACCGCGGCGACGGCCGTGAGGGCGATGAGGGGGAGCGGGGCGGCGTCGCCGCCGGGGAGCTTGGGCGTGTGGGTGAACGGGGAGATGTCCATGACGGCCTGCGGGAGGTCGAGGAGCGGCCCCACCTGGCCGAGGAGCAGGCAGACGGTCAGGACGCCCCAGCCCGCGGACGTCGCGCGGGGGAGCAGGCCGAACAGCAGCATGGTCGCGGCCGCGATGACCCATACCGACGGGAGCTGGGCGAGGGCCGCGCCGAGCTGGCGGGGGAGCTGCCCGCCCAGGTCGCCGGTCCGGGCTCCGTGGACCAGGCCTATCGCCAGGCCGGTGGCGGTGAGCAGCGCGATCGTGCCCGCGACGGTCACGGCCAGGTTGGCGACGGCCCAGCGGGTGCGGCCGACGGCGGTCGCGAGGACGGGTTCGAGGCGTCCGGCGCTCTCCTCGGCGCGCAGCCGCAGGACGCTCTGCACCGCGAAGGCGGCGGTGAACAGCGCCATGAGGCCCATGGCGGTGGCGAGGAACGCGTCCGAGATGTCCTGCTGGCCGCCCATCTTGCGGATGTCGTCCATGACGGCGTCGCTGCCGTTGACGAGGTCGCCGACGCCGTCGGCGACACCGCCGATCGCCAGCCCGTACAGCAGGAACCCCGCCGACCAGCCGAGGACCGTGCCCCGCTGCAGCCGCCACGAGAGTGCGAGCGGGCCGCGCAGGGACGGCGCGGCGTGCGCCGGGCCGAGGGACGCCGCCAGGATCCCCGCGCCGAGGTCGCGGCGCTCCGTCAGCGCGTAGGCGGCGGCGACCAGCAGCACGAACGCGGCGAGCGGGAGCAGGAGGACGGCCCACTGCTCGTCCGCGCACGGCCGCACGCGCTGCGCCCAGCCGATCGGCGACAGCCACGACAGCCAGTGCGCCGAGCCCGCGTCGGCCATGGCGCGCACCATGTACGCCGTGGCCAGGACGCCGAGCGCCAGGCCGTTGGCGAGACGGGAGGTGTCGGCGAGCTGGGCGGTGAGCGCCGCGACCCCGGCGAACACCAGGCCGACCCCGAACCAGGACAGCCCGAACGCGACCGACCCGGCCACCGGCAGCCCGAAGAAGATCATGACGAGCGCGGCGACGGCGCCCAGGGAGCCGGCGGCCGTGACGGCGGTCAGCAGCGCGGCGGTCAGCGGCGCGCGGCGTCCGACGGACGCGGCCCCGACGAGTTCGAGACGACCGGTCTCCTCCTCGGCGCGGGTGTGCCGGACGACCAGGAGGACGCACATGACGGCGACCATCGCGCTGCCCGTCGAGCCGACGCGCCAGGCGCTGAGCCCGCCGACCGTCTGGTCGTTCAGGACGGGCCCGTAGAGCGCCCGCGTCGCCGGGTTGTCGTTGATGCCGCGCGCGAAGCTCGCGAGCGCCGCCGGGGAGTCGTACTCGTGCTTGAGGCTGTAGACGGTGCTGGAGACCAGCGCGGTCAGCCCGTAGATCCAGGACGGCATCATGACGCGGTCGCGGCGCAGCCAGATCTTCAGCAGCATGCCCGCGCCCGCCAGGCCGCTCTCGCGTCCGGCGGCGCGCGCCGGCGGGTTCAGTGTCGTGGCGGTCATGACACCGCCTCCTCGGCGAGGGCGTCCTCGTAGTGGCGCAGGAACAGCTCTTCGAGCGTCGGGGGCCGGCTCGTCAGCGTGCGGACGCCGATCTGCGTGAGCTGCTTGAGCGCGGCGTCCAGCTCGGGGGTGTCGACCTCGAACGCGATGGCGTTGCCGTCTATGTGGACGTCGTGCGCCCCGGGCAGCGGGACGCCGTCGGCCGGGCCGGCGAGCTCGGCGTGGATGGACGTGCGGGTCAGATGCCGCAGGTCGTTCAGCGTGCCCGTCTCGACCGTCCGGCCCTTGCGGATGATCGTGACGCGGTCGCAGAGCGCCTCGACCTCGCTGAGGATGTGGCTCGACAGCAGGACGGTGCGCCCGCCGCGCTTCTCCTCCTGCACGCACTCCTGGAAGACCTCCTCCATGAGCGGGTCGAGGCCGGAGGTGGGCTCGTCCAGGATGAGCAGCTCCGCGTCGGACGCGAACGCCGCGACGAGGGCGACCTTCTGCCGGTTGCCCTTGGAGTAGGCGCGCCCCTTCTTCTTCGGGTCGAGCTCGAACCGGCCGAGCAGCTCGTCCCGGCGGGTCTGGTCGAGGCCGCCCCGCAGGCGCCCGAGCAGGTCGATGACCTCCCCGCCGGACAGGTTGGGCCACAGCGTGACGTCGCCCGGCACGTAGGCGATGCGGCGGTGCAGGGCGGTGGCGTCGCGCCACGGGTCGCCGCCGAGCAGGCTCGCGGTGCCGGCGTCGGCGCGCATCAGTCCCAGCAGGACGCGGATGGTCGTCGACTTCCCGGCGCCGTTCGGGCCGAGGAACCCGTGCACCTCGCCCGGCGCCACGCGCAGGTCGAGGCCGTCGAGCGCCCGCGTCCGGCCGAACGTCTTGACCAGGCCGGACGCCTGGACCACGTCATTCATCGTCTTCTCCCTTGGCGAGGCTGGCCTCGTACTCGTCCATCGCGGCGTGGGCGCGCGCGACCATCTCCCGGCTCAGCAGCCGGTCGTCGAAGATCTCCAGGAAGGCGCGGCGCAGCCGCTGCGATCCCGCGGCCGAGTAGGTGTCGGTGCGCAGCACCCGGGACAGGTGCTCGTGCAGCACCTCGACGCCGGTGGTCATCGCGACCATGACGGCGGCGTAGGCCTGCGCGTCGCGGGTCTCCGGCCGGTTGACCCCCTGTGGCGGGTCCGCGATGTACTCCTCGGTCGTGACGACCAGGTCGTCGAACATCCGCGCCGCCGCCGCGGAGCCGTCGACGAGCGCGCGGGCGAGGTAGCGGCGGACCGGCAGGCTGAGCCGCTCCGCCGAGGCGAGGAACCCCGGGTCGCCGATGTCGCCGCCCGCGCCCTTGGAGCTGAGCGCGCGGACCGTGTCGAGCGCGTAGGCGTCGCACGCGTCCCGCAGCGCCTCCTTCGAGCCGAAGTGGTGCTGGACGAGCCCCACCGACACGCCGGCGGCCTCGGCGATCCCGCGGAACGTCGCGCCCTTCATGCCGTGGTCGGCGAACTGCAGCAGCGCCGCGTCCCTGATCCGGGCGCGCGCCGTCAGGTCCTCCGGTGCCGGGTCCGCCGCCCGGCCGGTCGTCGCCATTGACCATCACTCCAATACGTCCGTATGGCTTGCAATATGAATGTATACCATACATGCGTATTGTCGAAGGGTGCGGCGGACTCAGGACTGTTGAGGGGCGAGTTAGCTTAGGCTAGCCTTAGCCGGTGCTGTCCCCCGCGCGAAGACACCCGGCGAAGACCGCGGAGCGGGCGGCGCCGTCGCGCGGCGGGCACGCATTCCGGCTGGCGCTCCTCGCCGCGGTTCTCCTGCTCACGGTCGCGGCGAGCCTCGCGATCGGCGCCGGGCACGTCCCGTTCGGCAGCGTGCTGCCGGGCGTGTTCGCGCCGGACGACGCGTCGCGGGCGGAACTGATCGTCCACGAGCTGCGGCTGCCGCGCACCCTCCTCGGCATCGCCGTCGGCATCGCGCTCGGCCTGGCCGGCGCGGTCATGCAGGCCCTCACCCGCAACCCGCTCGCCGAACCCGGCATGCTCGGCGTGAACGGCGGCGCGGCCCTCGCGGTCGTGCTGGTCATCGGTGCGTTCCGCGTGGACGAGGTGCTCGTCTACGTCTGGGCCGCGTTCGCCGGCGCGGCGGGCGCGGCCGTACTCGTCTACCTCATCGGCGCCCGGGGGCGCGGCGGCGCGTCACCCGCGCGGCTGGTCCTCGCGGGGGCCGCCGTCAACGCCGTCTTCAGCGCGATGACGGCCGGCGTCATGCTGTTCACCCCGCACAACTTCGGCGGCTTCCGGTTCTGGCAGGTCGGCTCGCTCGGCGGCCGGGACACCTCGGTCTTCCTGCGCGTCCTGCCGTTCGTCGCGGCGGGCGCGGTCCTGGCGCTGCTGCTGGCCCGTCCGCTGAACGCGCTCGGCCTCGGCGACGACGCCGGCCGCGCCCTCGGATCGGCCCCCGGGCGGACGCGGGCGCTCGGAGCGCTCGCGGTGGTCCTGCTGTGCGGGTCCGCGACGGCGGCGGCCGGGCCCATCACGTTCCTCGGGCTGGCCGTCCCGTTCATCGTCCGGACGGCGGTCGGCCCCGACCAGCGGCTCGTCCTGCCCTACTCGCTGCTGCTCGCCCCGGTGCTCCTGCTGGGCGCCGACATCATCGGCCGCGTCGTCGCGCCCGGCGAGCTGGAGACCGGCATCGTCACCGCGTTCCTCGGGGCGCCGCTGTTCGCGGTGATGGTGCGGCGGGGAAGGATGCGCGACCTGTGAGAGCCATCCGGGCGGGCGGGCTGTCGCTGCGGTGGGAACCGCGGACGGCGGTGGTGTGCGGGGCGCTGGCGCTCCTCGCGGCCTGCGCCGCCGTCCTCGTCGTCGGTTCGGGGGAGTTCCCGATCTCGCCGCCGGACGTGGTGCGCGTCCTGCTCGGGCAGGGCGACCGGGCCACCGAGTTCATCGTCACCAGGCTGCGGCTGCCGCGCGCCGTCACCGGGCTGCTCGCGGGCCTCGCGCTCGGCCTCAGCGGCGCGATCTTCCAGAGCATCTCCCGCAACCCGCTCGGCAGCCCCGACCTGATCGGCTTCACGACGGGCTCGGCGACCGGCGCGCTGCTGCAGATCCTCGTGTTCGGCGGCGGCGCGCTCGCGATCACCGTCAGCTCCGTCGCCGGCGCGGTGCTGACCGCGCTGGCCGTCTACCTCGTCGCCTACCGGCGGGGCGGCGGCGTGCACGGCGTCCGCCTCGTCCTGATCGGCGTCGCGGCGGCGGCGATGCTGGAGGCGTTCAACTCCTATCTGATCACCCGTGCCGAGCTGCGCGAGGCGTACGAGGCGGCGTTCTGGCTGACCGGCAGCCTGAACGGGCGGGACTGGGACCAGGCCGTCCCGCTCGCGCTCGCGCTGGCCGTGCTCGTCCCGGCCGCGCTCGCCCTCGGCCGCTCGCTCGGGATGGGGGAGCTGGGCGACGACGCCGCGCAGGCGCTCGGCGTGCCCGTCCAGCGGACCCGTGCCCTGCTCACGGTCGCCGGGGTCGGCCTCGTCGCGGCGGCGACCGCGGCGGCCGGGCCGGTCCCGTTCGTGGCGCTCGCCGCCCCGCAGCTGGCGCGGCGGCTGACCCGGCGCCCGGGCGCGCAGCTGCTGCCCGCCGCGCTGACCGGCGCCGCGCTCCTCGCCGCCGCGGATCTGATCTCCCTGCACCTGCCGACCGCGGTGCCGGTGGGTGTCGTCACCGGGGTCCTGGGCGGGGTGTACCTGGCGTGGCTGCTGGCTGCGACGGGGCGGCGGCGTTGACGCTGCCCGGCCTCTAAATTAGGTTAGCCTTACCTAATTCGAGAGGAGTTCCGTGCTGACCTGGGATGAGCTGCACACCGCGCTGGCCGAGGTGCTGGGCGAGCAGGCGGGGGCCGACGACAACCTCATCGGGCTGGGGATGGACTCGATCCGGCTCATGCAGCTGACCGGCCGGCTCCGGCGCCGCGGCATCGAGATCCGCTTCGCCGAGCTGGCCGAACGCCCGACGCTCGCCGGATGGTGGGAGCTCCTCGCCGAGAAGGGCCAGGTCGAGGCGACCGGCGGGCCGCCCGCGCTCGATCCGGCCGATACAGAGCCGGACGGCGACTTGAACGGCACAGAGCCGGACGGGCCGTTCCCGCTCGCCCTCATGCAGCACGCGTACTGGATCGGCCGCGACTCGGGCCAGTCGCTCGGCTCGGTCGCCGCGCACCTCTACGTCGAGCTGGACGGCCGCGCCATCGACCCCGCCCGCTTCGAGGAGGCGGTGCGCGGGCTCGTGGCGCGGCATCCGATGCTCCGCGCCGCCGTGTCGGACGACGGGACGCAGCGGATCCTCCCCGACCGTCCGGGACCGGCCGTGACCGTCCACGATCTGCGCTCGTCGGCCGAAGCCGATGCCGAGCTGGAGAAGGTCCGGGCCGAGATGTCCGAGCAGCGACTCCCGATCGAGGACGGCCGCGTCTTCGACGCTCGGCTCAGCCTGCTCCCGGACGGCAACGCGCGCCTCCACCTGGACGTCGACATGATCGCCGCGGACGCCATGAGCTACCGCGTCATGCTGGCCGACCTCGCCGCCCTGTACGAGGGCGAGACCCTCGCGCCGATCCGCTACGGCTACGCGCGCTACCTCGCCGACGACCCGCGCGCCGAGGCCCGCGCCGCGGACCGGCGCTGGTGGGCCGACCGGCTGGCCGGCCTTCCCGGCCCGCCCGAGCTGCCCGTCGTGCCGGAGCCGGGCGACCGGGTCGAGCGCAGGCACCACTGGCTGCCGCCGGACGGCAAGGACCGCTTCATCGCCCGCGCCCATGCCGAGGGCGTCACCCCCGCGATGGCCCTCGCCGCGGTGTTCGCCGAGATCGTCGGCGCCTGGTCGGCGACGCCGCGGTTCCTGCTCAACCTCCCGATGTTCCACCGCGAGCCCGTCCACCCGGACGTCGACTCGGTCATCGGCGACTTCACCGGGTCGATCATGCTGGAGGCCGACGTCTCGGCCGACCTCCCCTTCGTCGGCCGGGCCCGCGCGGTGCAGGCGAACCTGCACACGGCGGGCGCGCACAGCGACTACTCGGGCCTGGAGGTGCTGCGGGACCTGTCGCGGCTGCGCGGCGAGCAGGTGCTCGCCCCGATCGTCTACACCAGCGCGCTGAACCTCGGCGAGCTGTTCGGCGACCGGGTCCGCGACTCGTTCGGCGAACCGGAGTGGATCATCTCGCAGGGCCCGCAGGTGCTGCTGGACGCGCAGGTGACCGAGGTGTCCGGCGGCCTGCTGCTGAACTGGGACGTGCGCCGCCCCGCGTTCCCGGACGGCGTCGCGGAGGCGATGTTCGGCGCCTACACCGACGCGATCACCCGCCTCGGCGCACCCGGCGCCGACTGGAACGCGCCGCTGGGGATCGCGGCGCCGCCGTCCCAGCTGCCCGTCCGGGACCGGCTGAACGCGACTCCGGCGCCGCCGCCGCGCACCTTGACCGAAGGCTTCTTCGAGCACGCCCGGAACCGCCCGGACGCCCCTGCCCTGCACTGGGGCGACGACGGGACGATGACCTACGGCGAACTCGCCGACCGCGCGCTGCGCATCGCCGGCGCGCTCGCCGCCGACGGCGTCCACCCGGGCGACCGGGTCTCGGTCGAGCTTCCCAAGGGACCCGAGCAGGCCGCCGCCGTCCTCGGCGTGCTGGCCGCCGGCGCCGCCTACGTGCCGATCGGTCGCGAACAGCCGGAGTCCCGGCGGGAGAGGATCCGCAGGAGCGCGGGCGTCGCCGCCCTGCTCACCCCGGGCCTCGCCTTCGATGCCGAGCCGCTGGCGGAGCCGGTCGCCGTCCGGCCCGATCAGGTCGCGTACGTGCTGTTCACCTCCGGCTCGACCGGGGAGCCGAAGGGCGTCGAGGTGCCGCACGGCGCGGCGATGAACACGATCGGCGACCTGGTCGAGCGGTTCGCCATCGGCGCGGGCGACACCACGTTCGGGGTGTCCGCGCTCGACTTCGACCTGTCGGTGTTCGACCTGTTCGCGGCCTGGTACGCCGGGGGCGCGGTCGTCCTCCCGGACGAGGACGAGCGCCGAGACGCCGCGCGATGGAGCGAGCTGGTGGGGCGCTGGTCGGTGACCGTCCTGAACTGCGTCCCGTCGGTGCTGGAGATGCTGCTGCACGCGGGCCGGGCGGAGAGCCTGCGGCTGGTCCTGCTCGGCGGCGACTGGGTGGGCACGCACCTGCCCGGGCTGCTGGAGGAGCGCGCCCCGGGCTGCCGGTTCGTGGCGCTCGGGGGGACGACCGAGACCGCCATCCACTCCACCGTGCAGGAGGTCGCCGGGGAGGTGCCGTCCGACTGGCGCGCCGTCCCGTACGGGGTACCGCTGCGAGGGGTCGCGTGCCGGGTCGTGGACGAGCTGGGCCGCGACCGTCCCGACTGGGTGGCGGGCGAGCTGTGGATCGGCGGCGCCGGCGTCGCGGACGGTTACGTCGCAGACCCCGGGCGCACCGCCGACCGGTTCGTCGTCCGGGACGGCACCCGCTGGTACCGGACGGGCGACCTTGCCCGCTACCGGCCCGGCGGGACCCTGGAGTTCCTCGGCCGCCGCGACCACCAGGTGAAGGTCCGCGGCTTCCGGATCGAACTCGGCGAGGTCGAGGCCGCACTCCAGGACCACCCTGCGGTGGAGCGCGCGGTCGCTCTCCTGGCCGGCGGCCGACTGGCCGCTGCCGTCGCCGCCCCCGCCGAGCTGGACCGCGACACGGTGCTCGCCCGCGCCCGAGACCTGGTGCCCCCGCACATGGTGCCGGAGCTGCTGGTCCGCGTCGGCGAGCTGCCGCTCACCGCGAACGGCAAGGTCGACCGCAAGGCGCTCACCGCGCTGGCCGCCGAGGAGGCCGGCGAGGCGGCCGCCGCCCATGTCGAACCGGAGACGTCCCTGGAGAGGGTGCTGGCTCGGATCGTCGCCGAGGTGCTGGGGGAGGAGCGCGTCGGCGCGGACGCCGACTTCTTCGCCCTCGGCGGCGATTCCGTTCTCGCCACGACCGTGCTCGCGCGGCTACGCGAGGCCCTCGACACGACGGCGCTCCCGGTCCGGGTGCTGTTCGCCGAGCGGACCGTCGCGCGGATCTGCCGCCGCTTCACCGAGCTGGCGGAGGCGCCGGGACGCCTGGAGGCCGTCGCCGGCATCTGGCTGGAGGTCGAGGCGATGACCGAGGAGGAGCTCACCGCCCGGCTCGGATGATCAGCCCGCCTCGGGCTCCGGGCGCAGCGTCGCCGTCCGAAGCCCGGTGAGGGTCAGCGCCAGGGCGAGCGCGAGGACGGCGCTGACCGTCCCGTAGACGACGATCGCGGCGCCCGGCGCGAGGTACCGGCCGAGCGCTCCGGCGCCGAGCGACCCGATCGCGCCGCCGCCGGTCTCCTGGGCGGCCCACAGCGCGTTGACGCGTCCGAGATGCGAGTCGGGCGTGTGGGACTGGATCAGCCCGTACCGCATGATCTCCTCGATCGACTGCACGAAGCCGTAGGCGAACAGGATCGACACCGCGAGCACGGGATGGCGCGCGAGGCCCAGGCAGGCGAGCGCGGCGAAGCCCGTGACGGACGCGGCGAGCAGCGCCAACCCCGGCGCCCGGACCGTCCCGGCCCAGCCGCTCGTCACCGACGCGAGGACCGCGCCGCACGCCGGCGCCGCGAACAGCAGCCCGACCGTCGTGGCGCCGCCGTCCAGGCTGCGGGTGGCGAACGCCGGCATCAGGACGGGGATGCCGCCCGCGACCATGAACAGCAGCCCGAGCAGCATGAGCGAGCCGACGACCCGATGGGACGCGACGAAGCGGAACCCGTCGCCGACGGCCTTCAGCGGGTTGGGAGGTGCCTCGTCGCCGACGGGCCTGAGTGGCGGAAGGCCGGTCAGCAGCCCGATCGTGCAGAGAGTCCCGGCCGCCGCGGCGGCGTAGTTCCAGCCGACGCCGAACCCCGACACGACGAGGCCGCCGAGCGCGGGAGACGCCATCGACCCGAGCCGGACGGTCAGTGCGTTGAGCGCGCCCGCCGCCACGAGCTTGTCCGGCGCGACCAGCGACGGCGTCGCGGCCAGCAGCGCGGTGATGCTGATGCCGGTCATCAGCCCGTCCCACGCGGCGAGCGCGTAGAGGGCGGTGAGCGACGGGGACGGCAGGAACGCGTTGAGCGCCAGCAGGACGAAACCGAGCCCGGCGGCCGTCCGCGCGCGGATCATCAGCGTCCGCCGGTCGTTCCGGTCGGCCAGGACACCGCCCCACAGGAAACCGGCGAGCAGCGCGAACCCCTCGGCGGCGGAGACCCCGCCCACCTGCACGGTCGACCCGGTCATGTCGTACACCTGGACCGGGAGGGCCACGGCGAGCATCCCGATACCGAACACCGACACGGTGCGGGCGATGAACACGTTGCGGAACGGCCGGCTGTCGCGCAGCGGGCCGATGTCCATGACCAGACGCCGGAGCATCGTCGGGGTTCTCCTCTGCCGATCGAGTGGCTAAGGTTAGCCTAGCCTTAGTTGATCGTGGGAAAGAGGGCGAACCGGTGCACCGGCTGCTGATGAACGGAAAGATCCACCGTGCGACCGTCACGCAGGCGGACCTGCACTACGTGGGCTCGCTGACGATCGACGCCGACCTCATGGCGGCGGCCGACATCGTGGAGGGCGAACAGGTCCACGTCGTCGACATCACCAACGGCGCCCGGCTCGTCACCTACGCCATCACCGGCGAGGCGGGCAGCGGCGTCATCGGCATCAACGGCGCCGCGGCCCGCCAGGTCCAGCCCGGCGACATGGTGATCATCATCACCTACGCGTCGGTGCAGGACGCCTCCCGGCACGAGCCGCACGTCGTCCACGTCGACGCCGCCAACCGCATCGTGGCGCTCGGCTCCGACCCGTCCGAGCCGGTGCCCGGCGCGCCCGCCCAGCTCGCCGGACGGTGACCGTGGACGGCCTCACCCCCTGGCCCGCCGACCTCGAAGCGCGCTACAAGGCGGAGGGCTACTGGAGCGACCGCCTCCTCGGCGGCGTCCTGCGAGGCGATCCCGGCCGGCTCGCGCTGGTCGCGGGCGGCGACCGCCTCACCTACGCCGGCCTCGACGCGCGCGCCGCCCGCGCGGCCGCCGGTTTCGCCCGGCTGGGGATCGGCCGAGGCGACCGCGTCGTCGTCCAGCTCCCCAACACGACCGGCTTCATCGTCACGTTCCTGGCCTTGGTCCGCATCGGCGCGGCCCCCGTCCTGGCGCTTCCCGCGCACCGCGAGAGCGAGATCCGCTACCTCTGCGAGCTGTCCGAGGCCCGCGCCTACGTCTGCGCCGACCGCGACGGCGACTTCGACTACCGCGCGATGGCCCGCACCCTTCCGGTCGACCATGTGATCGTGGAGGGCGACGCCGAAGAGTTCACGCCGCTGGCCTCCATCGACGCCGACCCGGTGGACGCGCCCGGACCCGTCCCGTCCGACGTGGGCGTGTTCCTCCTCTCCGGGGGGACGACGGGCCTCCCGAAGCTGATCCCGCGGACGCACCGCGACTACGTCTACAACCTGGAGGCCAGCGCCGAGGTCTGCGGCTTCACCCGCGACACCGTCTACCTGGTCGTCCTGCCGGCCGCCCACAACTTCGCCCTGGCCTGCCCCGGAATCCTCGGCGTCTTCGCCGCCGGCGGCACGGTCGTCCTGGCGCCCTCCGGCTCCCCGGACGAGGCGTTCCCCCTCATCGAACGCGAACGCGCCACCGTCTGCGCGGTCGTCCCCCCGATCGCCCTCCTGTGGCTGGACGCCGTGAACTGGTCGGACGAAGACCTGTCCTCGCTCGAACTCCTCCAGGTGGGCGGCGCCAAGTTCGCCGCCGAACGCGCCGCCGAGGTCCCGGACGTCCTCGGCTGCCAGGTCCAGCAGGTCTTCGGCATGGCCGAGGGCCTCCTCAACTACACCCGCCTGGACGACCTCCGCGACCTGGTCGAGCGGACCCAGGGCCGCCCGCTGTCCCCGGCCGACGAGATCCGGATCGTCGACGAGGACGGCAAGAAGGTCGTCCCCGGCGAGGTGGGAGAACTCCTGACCAGGGGCCCCTACACACTGCGCGGCTACTACCGCGCCCCCGAACACAACGCCCGCTCGTTCACCCCGGACGGCTTCTACCGCACCGGCGACCTCGTCCGCCGGCTGCCGTCCGGCCACCTCGTGGTCGAGGGCCGCGAGAAGGACCAGATCAACCGGGGCGGCGACAAGATCTCCGCCGAGGAACTGGAGAACCACCTGCTGGCGCACCCGGCCGTCCACGACGCGGCCGTGGTCGGCGTCCCCGACCCCATGATGGGGGAGCGGACCTGCGCGTTCCTGATCATCCGGGACGCGGAGAAGCCCCCCGCCCTCGCCGACATCAAGGAGTTCCTCCGCACCCGGGGCGTGGCCGCCTACAAGTTCCCCGACCGCCTGGAAACAGCCGACGCCTTCCCGCGCACCCCCGTGGGCAAGATCAGCAAGAAGGCCCTCGCCGCCCGCCTCGGCTGACCGGCCGCGGTCAGTCGACGACGATCTGGAAGTTCACCGGCCGGCTCGCCGGGAACGCGACCGCGCCGTCGCCGTCGTGCATCTTGAAGCGCACGAAACAGAACGCCTGCCCGGGTGGAGCCGACACCTGCGCCCGGACGTCGACCACCTCGCCGGGCGGCGTGTCCGGAATGGGGACGTCCACGATCGTCTGGCACTGGTCACGGCGCTGCGGCAGGTCGATCCGGTGCAGCGTGTACCCGTGCCAGGCGACGGTGCCGCTGTTCTTGAACCGCCACACCTTCGTGACCGTCCCGCCGCGGGGGACATGGGTGCAGTCGGGCAGCGTGATGTCGGCGACGAACGCGGCGCCGTCGCCCTGGTGCGCGGGCGGGCTGGACGGCGGGTTCGGCTGCCGCACCGGGCAGTCGGCCGAGGACACCTGCCGCTCGGCGGGCGAGGTGCTGTTGCCTTCGGCGTCCGTCAGCAGGAAGGTGCCGATCAGTGTGGCGGCAGCGCCGGCCACCACCGTCCCCAGCACGACGTACCGGCGGCGCGACAGCACGTGTTTCGCGACGTCCGGCTGTTCGTCGCCCGGATCGTCATCGGCCGCTGCGTCCGCGTCCGCCGCTGCGGGCTCCTCGTCGCGAGTCCCGCTCTGCTCGGCCGGGGAGGGGCCGTCCAGCCGCGCCTGCTCCCGCGCGCCCGCACTGGCCTCGCGGACCACCCGGTTCGCGTCCTCCCAGCTGTCCCGATAAGCCTCGGGGTCGGCGTCGCACGCCTTGATGAACTCGACGGTCGTCGCCCAGCTGGGTAAACGGTGCCCCTGCGCCGCCTCGTGCAGCGTCGTATGCGAGATCGCCCGCGAGCAGGCCGCCATCTCGCGGAACGAGGGAGTACCGACCGAGTCGCGCAATTCCCGCAGCCGCGCGGCGAAGTCCGCGATCGCGCCGGCACGCACCTTGCGGGGGTCCCTAGCTGCACCCGACAAGCCCAGCTCCCTCGTCTACCGCACGAGCGGCGCGACGGCGGCGTCGCGCAGCCCGCAGAGTACCCGGCTCCACGAGGTTCTGGGTAGCCCTTCGGGCCGCCCGTCATGCAGGGGCACGGCGGGCGGCCCGGGTGCGGCCGGACGGGGGCCGCTACATGGTGGTCAGGCTGATGTCGGAGTACCAGTGGCGCAGGATCGTCTGGTAACCCCAGCCGGCGTCGGCCTCGTCCTTCGACCCCCACTGAGACATCCAGTCACCGTCGACCCATGCACCGCACGCGGTGGCGGTCGAGCAGTAGTGGGCCTGCAGGACGTTGCCGCTGCGAGCCATCCGCACGTTCCACGTGGCGTCCACGGCGCTGCTCGTCGAACTGACCGCCGAGCCGGGCTTGTAGACCTGGCTGGAGGTGGTGTCGTACACGTCGAAGCAGGCGCCCCAGGACGTCTTGCGGGTCGAATGCAGCGCCCAGTACCAGCCGAAGTTCTTCACGGCCATGGCGCCGGCCTTGAGCGACTCGGCCCGCCAGCTGGAGATCCACTCGTTGGGCAGCACGTTCTTCACGTAGGTCTTGAAACTGACGTCGTCGACCCGGCCGAGACTTACCCGGTAGACGAGGATGTGGCTCGGCAGCTTGCTGTTCGAGCCATCCGTATGGCAACTGGTCGCCTTGATGAACTGGTGCGAGGCGTTGTTGTTGTACAGCGTCGAGTTGAGGTTGCCCTTCTGCCCCGCCTTGATGACCTGATAGGTCCCGGCGTAATTGCTGTTGAAGTACACCCGCACGTCGACGCTCGACCGGTTCCACACCGAGGCCGCGTTGTTCTTGATGCATTGGCCCTTGCCGCTGCCGTCGCCCTTGAACTCATAACACGACGGCTGCGTGGTGCCGTACGAGTCGACCGAACCCGTGAAGTCCGAGATCGAACCCTTGTTGTCGCTGTTGAAGTAGTAGCAGAACTCACCGCCGTCGCAGGTACCGTCCCGCCCGGCCGCGGCAGCCGGCCCCGCGGTGACGACGAGCGCCCCCAGCGCAAGCGGGGCGAGCGACGCGAGCACCATCCATTTCCTCGCCATGGGTCTCTCCCGCTCAGAAGTGGATGACGTGCTGGAACTGCGAGTCGGCGCTGCTGATGCGCATGTTGTACCGGCGCCCGTACCCGAGGTGGGTGTTCCAGTTGTATTCCTCGACGTCGAACGTCCCGTTGCTGTGGACGGCGTTGATGTAGGCGACGTGGCCGTGCAGGATCCCGTCGGAACTGCTGTGGTGCACGTCGTTGACGACGATGCCGCCGACCTTCGGGGTGTTGTTCACCGTGATGCCGACGGCGCGGGCCGCGTTGTCCCAGTTCTGCGCGTCGCCCCAGGTTCGCTGCCAGGTGTTGCTGAAGGTGTACCGGCTGAGCCGGCTGGCGATGCGCCACGCCGCGAAGGCCGTGCAGTTGTTCTGCGCGAAGCCCCGCGCGTCACCGTCGTAGTCGTTGACCGCCGTCCCCTCGGCGTCCCCGGAGTGGCCGAGCTCGGCGTGCGAGGCGTTGTTGTTCTTCAGCGTCGAATTGAGATTGGCCTTCGCACCCGACGCGATGCTCTGGGACGAGCCGTTGAAGTTGCTGTTGTAGAAAACGCGTACCGCATGGCCGGTGCGGTTCCACACCGAAGCCGCGTTGTTCTTGACGCACACGCCCTTGCCGCTGCCGGAGCTCTTGAACTCATAACACGACGGCTGCGTGGCCCCGTAATTGCCGACCGGATGCCAGAAGTCGGAAACCGACCCCTCGTTGTTGCTGTTGTAGTAGTAGCAGAACTCTCCGCTGTTGCAGACACCGTCGCGAGCCGCCGCCGAGGCGGGAGAGGCGATGACGATCGACGAAGCGGCCAGTGCTGTCGTGGCCGTCACGGTGACGGCGGTCCGGCTGAACCTGCTCAACGTGGTTCTCCAATCGTGAGCGTTCGACTGCGGGGCGGATCGTGGAACTACGCGGGTCGGAGTGTCGTTGGAGTCGGTGAAGGCGGGGTGTCCGCCAGAACGGCGGCCTGCGAACTGTCGCCGGATTTCTCCCTGTCCAGTAGGGGTCGGCCCGCCCCAAATCCGGCCCGCCGTGTCAGGACCTCTGCCCACCTGGGCCTATTCGGCTGTTGTCAGAATTCCGCCCGAACGGGCCTGACACCGTCTGACACCCCGCCCGCTCTGCTCAGAGCCAAAGGATGACGCGGAGCGTCGCGCCGTGAAGGAGCACGAAGGCGTTCTTCGCCTTCTCCTCCGCGTCCGCCTGCCGCGGAGACACGGCCGTCGTCGCCACCACATAACGATCTTGATTCCCCACCTGGCCGACGGAGGCACCTCCCGGCGGGTCGATCCGGCCACCCGGAACGAAACGCAGGTCAGTGAACCCATTTCATCCCTGTGGCGGCAGTCCGCTGGTCACAGCATGATCGCAATGCGTCGGTTGGTGGCCTGACGTAGAGAGACCCCTGGTAGACGGGTTGATCACCACAATCACGTCGCCTGAACC
>NZ_SMKY01000116.1 GCF_004349235.1 Actinomadura darangshiensis
GCAACGGTCCCTCCAGGTCTCGAAGATCGTCCGAACATACGGATCGTATGACCGTCACGATCTTCGCAATATTTGACGCTGACAAGGCCTGATGCTACAACGATGGACATAGATCCAGAACATATATAGGTCAGGACATGTGCTGACGGTAAGCGATGCGATGCCATTGAGATCCCCGGCCGTCCAGGTGCGGCCCCTGTCCGGCCCCGCGGAGATGCGCGCCGCGGTCGCCCTCTACCGCGAGGTGTTCCGGCTCGGCGACACCGACCCCGCGGTCAGCCCCCGGCTGCTCATCTCCCTCGCGCACAACGGCGGCTCGGTCGTCGGCGCGTTCGACGGCGGTGAGATGGTCGGATTCACCTACGGCTTCGGCGGCGTCGACCCGTCCGGCGCCGTCTACCACTACTCGCAGATGGCGGCCGTCCGCGAAGACCAGCAGGGCCGCGGCGTCGGCCGGGCCCTCAAGCTCGGGCAGCGAGCCCAGGTGCTGGCCACCGGCGTCACCGCGATGCGCTGGTCCTTCGACCCGGTCCGCACCCGCAACGCGCACTTCAACCTCGACGTCCTCGGCGCGGTCGCACGCTGGTTCGAACCGAACCTGCTCGGCGTCGAGGACGTCGGTCGGGACCGCGGCATGCGCACCGACCGGCTCATCGTCGAATGGGATCTGACGACCGCCCCGGCGCCCGCCGACGGGCCGCCGGCGCCGCCGTCCGTCGGCTGGGGCGAGACGGCCCGCGACGGCGCCGCCGTCCTGCTCGGCCTGCCCGGTGACTGGGACGCCCACGTGGCCGCCGACCGGGAAGCCTCGGTCGTGCTGCGCGACCGGGTCGCCGGCGTCATGGGACGCCTGGTCGCGGACGGTTACGCGGCCGTCTCGTGCACGGTCGCCTCGCCCGGCACCGCCGTCTACCGGTTCGTCCCCGATCCGCAGGAGAAGATCTGATGCCCGCCGTCGCCGCCGTCGAGGCGTTCCGGCTGAGCCTGCCGCTCGTCCACACCTTCCAGACCAGCTCGCACCGCAAGTCGCACCTGGAGCACATCGTCGTCCGGGTGACGGACGGCTCGGGCGCGGCCGGCTGGGGGGAGATCGCCTCGCCCAGCGACCCGTACTACTGCCCGGAGACCGTCGACACCTGCTGGATGATGCTGCGGCGGTACCTGGCACCCGCGCTGGCCGGGTCCGAGTGGGACCACCCGTCCGAGGCCGGGCGGGCCTGGGCGAAGATCCGCGGCCACCACTTCGCCAAGGCGGGGCTCGACATCGCCTGCTGGGACCTGTGGGCGCGCGCGTCCGGCACCCCGCTCGCCGCCGCTCTCGGCGGCACCCGGCAGCGCATCGAGGCCGGCGTCAGCCTGGGCATCGAACCGTCCGTCGACGCCCTCCTCGCCGAGGTCGGGCGCCATGTCGCGGACGGCTACCGGCGTGTCAAGCTGAAGATCGCGCCCGGCTGGGACGTGGTGCCGGCCCGCGCCGTCCGGGAGGCGCACCCGGATCTGGCGGTGCAGGTGGACGCCAACGGCGTCTACCCCGAGACGCCCGAGGCGCTCGCCGTCATGCGGGAACTGGACGGGCTCGGCCTGCTGCTCATCGAGCAGCCGTTCGCACCCGGCGCCCTCGCCGCCCACGCCCGCCTGGCCGAGGCCATCGGCACGCCCGTCTGCCTGGACGAGTCCGTGGACGACCTGGACCAGCTCGACACGGCGATCGCCCTCGCCGCGGGCGGCATCCTGAACGTCAAGGTGTCCCGGATGGGCGGGCTGACGGCGGCGCGAGCCGCCCACGACCGGGCCGTGGCGGCCGGGTGGAAGGTGTGGTGCGGCGGCATGCACGAGTTCGGCGTCGGCCGCGCCGCGAACGTCGCGATCGCGTCCCTGCCCGGCTTCGGGCTGCCCAGCGACGTGTCCGGCTCCGACAAGTACTACGCCCACGACATCGTCGCCCAGCCCATCCGCGCGACCGCCGGCATGGTGCCGGTGCCCTCCGCGCCCGGCCTGGGCCACGAGGTAGACGAGTCCTTCGTCCGCGCACGGGCAAGCGACACCTTCCGCACCTGACCGCCCGGGGCGGTCAGGTGAGGCCGGTCGCGGCGTACAGGGCGCGGCCGGTGTCGGAGATGAGTGCGGCGGCATCGTGCTCGTTCTCGATGCCCTCGGTCATGGCGACGACGACGATCGGGGCCCGGTCACCGGGCAGGACGATGCCCGCGTCGTGGCAGACGCCCGCCAGTTCGCCCGTCTTGTGGGCCAGTGTCACGCCTGCCGGCAGGTGGCGCGGCAGGCGGTCGTTGAGCTGCTGGCGGGAGAGCACGTCGAGTGCGCGGGCGGTGGCCCGCTCGCCGAGGAGCTCGCCCCTGACCAGGCCGGTCAGCAGGGCGGCGATGTCGGCCGGGGTCGTCAGGTTCTCCTCGCCGCGTTCGCGGGCCGCCGCGTCCATCATCACGCGGGCCAGCACGGTGCCGTGCAGGCCGTGGCGGGCGCACCAGGCGTTCACCGCGTCCATGCCGACCATGCCGATCAGCAGGTTGGTCGCGGTGTTGTCGCTGACGATGATCATCAAGGTGAGCAGGTCGCGGACGCTGAACTCCGCCGCGTCCGCGAGGTCCTTGACGACCCCGCTGCCGCCGACCCGGGCGTCCGGGGGCGCGGCCAGCCGGTCGTCGAGCGACCGGCCGCCGGCCTCGGCCTCCGCCAGCACCGCCAGCAGGATCGGGAGCTTGATCACCGAGGCGGCGGCGAAGCGGCGGTCCGCGCCGGCCGCCGCCCGCTCCCCGGTGCCGAGGTCGTGCGCGACGACGCCGAGCGTCCCGCCGAGGCGGCCCGCCCGCCGCACCTGCTCGTCCAGTTCATCGCGCATGTCGGGCCTCCGGAGGTGGACGTCAGAGCAGGATCGCGAACAGGACCAGGAAGCCCGCCGTGTTCGCGACCATGATGGCCCAGCCGTTGAACAGCATCATCCGCAGATCGCTGGAGCGGGCCAGGCCCATCTGCCCCATCATGTCGGCGGTCGGGTACGGGCCGAGCTGGTCGATCTGCGCCGTCCCGAGCAGCGACACCGCCCACGCGGCCTGCGGCACGCCCAGCGAGGCGACCAGCGGCCCGAACAGCTTGTTGATCAGGACGACCTGGGCCACCGCCGCGCCGGGCACCGCGTGCACGTACCCGAGCAGCACCACCAGCAGCAGGAACATGTACGGGCCGACGTTCGGCATCACGTCCTTGAGGTGGTCGAAGATCGTTTCGAACGCGCCGGTCTTCTCCACCAGGGTCAGCAGCGGATCCAGCAGCCAGAACAGCATGAACAGCCAGATCAGCCGGGCCGCGCCCGCGTAGACCGCCTCCGCGGTCCCCTTGGCGCCGAGGCCGCCGGCCAGGCCGGTCGCGGCGGCGGTGACCACCATGACGATCAGCGCGTACGAGTAGCCCGCCTTGACCCACACGCCGTAGACCGCGAGCGCGGCCAGGACGACGATGAAGGCGAGCGCGGCGCGCTGCCCGCGCCGGTTCGGCGCGGCCTGCGCGTCGTCCTCGGCCTTGGCCGCGTCCTCCGGTGCGTACTCCTGGTCGGTGTGCTTCTGGATCCAGCGGGCCATGAAGAAGCCGGTCGCCAGGGTGATCGCTCCGACCGGCAGGCCCGCGTGCAGCAGGTAGTCGCCGTAGGACAGCTTCGCGGCGGCGGTGATCGTGACGACCGGAGGGGTGAACGGGCCGAGCATCAGCCCGGCCGCGCCCGCCGCGTGGAACATCGCCGCGACGGCCGGCGGGCGCCAGCCCAGCCGCGCCGCGATCGGGATGACGATCGGCGCGATGATCGCGTTGCCGCCCGCCAGGGTGCCGAGCGCGCCCACGATGACCAGCGACGACACCATGACGCCGAGCTGTACGCGGGTGGGGGTGCTGAGGCCGATCCGCCCCATCACCGTGCGGACCAGCGACTGCGCGGCGCCGGTCTGCTGCGCGACATGGCCGAGGCCGGCGCCGAGCAGGATGATCAGCCCGATCACCGCGACCAGCGAACCCATGGACGTCGCCAGTTGCTCGCCGAGCGGCACGGGGGCGGTCCGCGTCATGATCGCGGCGACGATGACGGCGCCGATGGTGGCCAGCACCACGTCGACGCCGAGCAGCGCCAGCACCGCGTACAGGACGATCGGGACGAGGCCCCAGAAGCCGGCCTTGCCACCGGCGACGGCGAGGACGATGCCGGCGGCGACGCAGACCACGAAGCAGGCCACCGAGATGAGCTGCCTGCGGTCCAGCCGTCCGCCGAGAGTGACGGCGCTGCTCAATCGTGCTCCTGTTCAACGGGGATCCGGAGGGATCCGGTCATTCGCGCTCAGCCGGCGCGGCGCAGCACGCGTCCGGGACGCGCGCCGGTGGCCGTGCCGTCGCGCAGCACGGGGACGCCGCGCACGAGGACGTGACGCACACCCGTGGCGAGCCGCCAGGGGTCTGCGAAGTCGGAGTTGTCGATCACCGTGTCGGGGTCGAACACGGCGATGTCGGCGACGAGACCCGGGCGGATCTCGCCGCGGCCGGCCAGCCCGAGCCGGGCGGCGGGAAGGGAGGTCATCTTCCGGACGGCCTCGGGCAGCGTGAGCAGGCCGTCCTGCCGGACGTAGCGGCCGAGGACCCGTGCGAACGTACCGAAGCTGCGCGGATGCGGGCGGCCGTCCCCGGACGGGGCGAGCGTCCAGCCGTCGCTGGCCACGCTGACCAGCGGATGCGCGAGCACGGCCGACACGTTGGCGGAGGACATCGCGTGGTTGACGATCGCGACGGTGGCGTTGTGCGCGGCGAGCAGTTCGAGCGCCGCCTCCGCCGGGTCCGTCCCGGTCTCGTCGCCGATCTCGGCGAGGCTGCGGCCGGTGAACCGGGAGTACGGGCCGGCCGGCAGTTCGGCGACGACCACGCCGCCGGGGTCGATGTCGCGGCCGAAGCGGGAGCGCAGCCCGGCGGCGATCCGGGTCCGGGTGGAGCGTTCCATCAGGCGGTCGAGCAGCCGCCCCGTCCCGCCGTCCATCGCCCAGCCCGGCAGCCTTGACGTCAGCGTCGTCGACGACGCGGTGTAGGGGTACACGTCGGCGGCGACGTCCACGCCCTCGGCGCGGGCCGCCTCGACCCGGGCCAGGGCCTCGTGGACGGTGCCGTGGTTGGCCGGGCCCATGGCCTTGAGGTGCGAGATCTCCAGCCGCGCCCCGGACCGGCGTGCCGCGCCGACCGCCTCGTCGACCGCGGCGAGCAGCTCGCCGGTCTCGTCGCGCAGGTGCGTGGAGTACATCAGCCCGTGCCGGGCGGCCTCGGCCGCCAGCGCGGTCACCTCCTCGGGCGAGGCGTACGACCCGGGCGCGTAGATCAGCCCGGTGGAGAAGCCGAACGCGCCCTGCTCCGCGGCGGCGGCCAGCTGCGATCGCATCGTCGCCAGCTCGTCGCCGGTGGCGGGACGCGCGTCCGCGCCCATCGCGAGCGTCCGCAGCGCCTGGTGCCCGACCTGCGCCGCCATGTTGATCGCGGGCGGATCCGACTCGACGGCGCGGGCGTAGCCGTCCAGATCCGTCCATGCGAAGTCGACGCCGGAGGCGAGGAACCCGGCGGCGGCGCGCAGGTCGTCGGCGGAGGCCACGGGGAAGGGCGAGAACCCGCAGTTGCCGCCGAGCAGGGTGGTCACGCCCTGGTGGACGGCGGTGTCGGCGGACGGGCGGTGCTGCACGGTGAAGTCGGCGTGCGAGTGCAGGTCGATGAACCCGGGCGCGACCACCAGGCCCGCCGCGTCCAGTTCCGGGCCCTCGTGCGTCTTGCCCGGCGGGACGATGTCGCGGATCATCCCACCGCGGACCACCACGTCGGCCCGCCGCGCCGGCGCTCCGGTGCCGTCCAGCACCCCGCCGCCGGTAATGACGACGTCGCCCGTCTCGCGCATCGCGTCCATCATTCGTCGGAGTAGGTCGCCAGAGCGTGGGCGAGCACCTCGCGCCTGGCCAGCCGCCGCCGCGCCCCCTTCGCGCTCGCCGCGGTGAGCGTGGCGAGCGCGTGCACGACGGCGGAGATCGCGGTCGGGGAGTCGCTGAAGGACGCGCTTCCGGTGCCGACGACCACGGTGGTCTGCGCCGCGGCGGCCAGCGGGCTGCCCGCGTCGTCGGTGATGGCGACGACGTGGCCGCCCGCGGCGGTGAACTCGCGCGCGACGACGATGGTGGGGCGGGCGTAGCGGCGGAACGAGAAGGCGACGAGCACGTCCGTGGGCCGCACGTCGCTGAGCACGTCGATGGCCCGTACCGCGGCCTCGTCGATCAGGCTGACCCCGGCGAGGCTGGCGGACAGCTCCAGGTGCAGCAGGGTCGCGTGCGCGCGGCTCTTGGCGCTGCCGAGGACGAACCGGCGCCGGGCCGCGACGATCCGCGCCGCCGCGTGCTCCAGGCTGCCGTCGGCCTGCAGCGCGGTCATGGTGTGCTCCAGGTTGGCGCGCTCGGCCTCGATGATCGAGTTCAGCAGCACCGACGCCGAGGACTGCCGCCGCAGGCGCGCCCCGTAGCGGGCGTCCGGGCTGCTCAGGCGGCGGTTCTCGGCCGCCGCCTCGTCCTGCCGGTCCGCGACCGGGAACCCGGGGGACTCCTCGCTCACAGACCTCTCCCGTCTATGGATACGTACCCTATGTTGTCGCGCCCCGTTTCTAGCAGCATGACAGAGCACGCGTCAATAAGCCGGTTGGTCTGAGTCGATGCGAACCGCCCCGAGACACTCAAGTCAACGCCGCCCGCGCTGATAAGAAACGTATCTTCCGCAGCGCCGCCGCCACATCCTGTCGTTGACCACCATGCGCCTGCCGGCCACCGGTGCTCGTCAGGCGACGCCGAGGGCGTTGGACCAGAGGTTGGTCAGCGTGTCGGTCATGGCATCGGGGTCGACCGGCTCACCGAATACGAAGACCAGGTAGGCGCAGCGTTCGGCCATGGCGCCGAGGAACGCGGCGGCGGCACGGCCGTCGATCGCCGGATCCACCAGACCCTGGTCCTGCCAGCGGGTGATCGCGCGCATGGTGCGGGTGAGGTAGTACCTCCGGCGCTCGTCCAGGACGGATCGCGATTCCTTGTCGGTGAGGCCCGCCTCTTCGATGGCCGCCCAGAACTCGGCGTTTCGCTGGAACGCCTTCATATAGAGGGTGTTGGTCTGATGGATGCGCTCTCGCGGCGATGCCGCCGGTTCGCGGTGCACGGCAAGTTCGCCGTAGACCTCGTCTTCGACGGTTATGAGCAGGTGCCGGAAGAGGTCGGCTTTCGATTCGAAATTCTTGTAGAAGGCGCCGACCGAAAGGCCGGCTCCGGCGGCGATGTCGGCGATGCGGGCGCGATGGTAACCGCGTTCTTCGAAGACCTTCCGGCCGGACCGAAGAAGTGCGCCTCGGCTGCGGGGCGTCATGCGTCCCCCAGCATGCGCGACCACATGGCGGCGAGGCGGGCGGCGGCCTCGGGGACGTCGAGGGGGCCTTCGGCCGACCATTGGGCGGCGCACTGCTCGGTCATGGCGGTGACGGCCAGTGCGGTGGCGGGGTCGGGCACGACGGCGAGGGCGGCGGCGGTGAACTCGCGGCGGCACTCCATCACCGCGGGACGCAGGTGCGGGATGGACAGGGCCGCCTCTTCCAGTACCCGCCAGAGTGCCGCGTTGGCGCGGAACACCTCGAGATAGCCGATGTTGAGGGCGTCGATCGTGCCCGCCGTGTCCGCGAGGGCGTCGCGCAGGCGGCGCCGGTAGGCGGCCGTCACGTCCAGGAAGACGGCCTCCTTGGAGGCGAAGTAGCTGTAGAACGTGCCGACCGAGACCCCGGCCTCGGCGGTGAAGTCGTTGATGCGGGACTGGGCGTAGCCGCGCCGGCAGAAGACACGTTCGGCGGCCTGGACGAGCGCCGCCCGGGTGCGGCGGCCCTGCTCTGTCAGAGCGTTCGCAGGCGCGTCGTCATGGGCTTGCACAATGACTCCAAAATGGCGTAGAACGGCGGGAGGCGCCGACTGGGACATGTTAGCGCGTTCTCACGATCCCCATTTCTGGTGCACGGCGCCGCGATCGACTTGACCTGCGGCGTTGCGCGGAAGCTTCGCAACGAAGATCACCGAGCGTGGTTTCTTGTAGCTTGCTATGTGCCGGCGGGTGTGCTCTATGAGCTCGTCCGCCGTGCATTCGGCGCCGGCCTCCACGACCGCCCGCACCGAACTTCCCCACTGCGGGTCGGGGATACCGATGACGCAGGCTTCGGCGACGGCGGGATGCCTTCTGAGTGCGATCTCGACTTCGGCGGGGTAGACATTCTCCATGCCCGTTTTGATCACTTCCTGGACGGGTCCGACGAAGTCGAGCGTGCCGTCGGGATGAAAGACGCCGAGGTCGCCGGTGCGGTGCCGGATTCCCACCGGCTCGCCGAGATAGCCCGCCATGATCTGGGGGCCGCGGACGGTGATCTCGCCCGGTTCGCCCGGCGCGGACTCGATGCCGCCGGGCCTGGCGACGCCGACGGCGGCGACGGGCGAAGGACGGCCGAACGCCCCGGTCCCGGACGGGCCCCGGGCCTCGAAGGACACCATCGCGTAGGTCTCGGTCTGGCCGTAGCCCGTCGGGCCGGACGCGCGAAGGCAGGACGTCATCTCGTACCAGGCGCCGTCCGACGGATCGGACGGCTGGGCGGGGACGTCGCGGAGGGACGACAGGTCGTGCCGGCGGTCCGCGTTGGCCTGGATCATCTGGTCGATGGACGGGGTGAACAGGAGGGCGCTCGTGACGCGTTCGCGTTCGATGAGGCGGCACAGTGCGGCCGCGTCGGGATGCGGGGCGAGGACGCTGAGACCGCCGAAGAGGTAGTTGGCCAGCAGCTTCAGATGGACGCCCACATGGAACATCGGACCCGAGGCGAGGTAGCGGGTGGCGCCGGGTTCGATGAGGCGGTAGGCGGCCGTCACCAGGCTCTGCGTCACGATCCCGCGGTGGGTGAGCAGGGCGAGCTTCGGCCGCCCGGAGAAGGCGCCCGTGAAGACGCCGAGGACGGGCCGCTCGTCATCGGGGTCGATGGCCGGTTCGTCGGCCGGAGCCGCCCGGACGGCGGGCGCCTGGGCGTCGGCGTCGATGGCGCCGTCCAGCGGCGTCGTGGACAGGACCAGCGCGGGGGCGGCCGTCTCCAGCGCGCGGGCGGTCTCCTCGGCGGTGTTGCGCACGTTGAGGGGGACGAGCGCGGCGCCGAGCTTCGCGGCGGCGAACAGCAGGTGCAGGGTGCGCACATCGCCGGGGCCGTGCCAGGCGACGCGGTCGCCGAGACCGACGGAACGGGCCGCCAGCCAGTTCGCCCAGCGGTTGGCGGCGCGGTCCATGTCGGCGAACGTGTAGCGGTCGTCGCCGTCCACGATCGCGGTGGTGCCGGGCAGGACCCTGGCTTGCTGGCGCACCATGTCGGCGAGCGTGAAGCTGTGCAGGACGTCGGTCATCGAAGCCTCCTTACGCGCCGCACCGGATGGGGCCGCGGCTGGTGTAGGTGCCCTGCCGGGCGGGCTGCTTAAGGTCGGCCGTGTAGAAGGTGGCGGACGCCGGATAGCCGTGGTCGTGGGGCGTGTACCCCGGCGGGGTCACCGCGCCGGTCTCCGCCGGGTGGGCGCCGAGC
Source organism: Actinomadura darangshiensis (assembly GCF_004349235.1). Taxonomy (GTDB): domain Bacteria; phylum Actinomycetota; class Actinomycetes; order Streptosporangiales; family Streptosporangiaceae; genus Spirillospora; species Spirillospora darangshiensis. Next base: position 9,641 of record NZ_SMKY01000116.1, read on the forward strand.
GACTCCAGTGCCCTGGTCATCGCGCGGGGCTCGGTCGAGCGGGCTCGTTCCGCCGCGAATTTCACGAGGTGGACGGCGTCGTAGTTGTACAGGTACTGCGACAGGGATCCGCGCCACACGCCCTTGGTCAGCGGCTCGATCACGTTCAGGGCGCGCTGCTGCGCGGCCGTCAGGCGGCCGTCCGCACGGACGGCGCCGGGCCAGGCCATCGCGACCGTGCCGGGCGGGATCAGGTCGAGTCCGCCGAGGACGACCTGCGGCGGCGTCGCGGTCACGTTGCCGCCGCCGACGACGCGGGCGCGCAACCCGACGTCCCGCATGGCGCGGAACGCGGTCTTGAGCGTCGGCCCGTAGGTCTCCAGCACCACGACGTCGGGGCGGGCGGAGGCGATGCGCTGGACCTGGGCGGTCAGGTCGAGCTGGTCGGCGGGGAACCGTTCCGCCCCGACGACCCGTACTCCCGCCGCCGCGAACTGCTTCTTCCAGATGTCGGACTCGGCGTTCTGGAGCTGGCTGTCGAGGTTCAGGATCGCCGCGCTGCGCGGATGCTGCGCGAGCGCCAGGCAGCCGGTGGCCTTGGCCTGCGACGCGATCGGGTATTTCAGATCGAACTGCGTCGGGTACTCGGCCGGGTCGGCGGCGTCCGGGACGCCGCCGGTGAAGACGCCGAGCGCGCCGTTGACCTTGACGGCCTGGAGCAGCGCGAGCGTGGTCGTCCCGGCGGACGCGGCGATGACGGCGTCGTAGTCGCGGCGGGCCAGCGCGTCGTTCAGCTCGTCGGAGGCCCGCTGCGGGTCGGACTGGACGTCGATGTAGTCGACGGTCACGTGCCGTCCGAGGATGCCGCCGGCGCGGTTGACCTCGGTGACGGCCGCGTCCAGTCCGGGCCGGTAGGTCTGCCCGATGATGGCCTGCTTGCCCGAACCGTCGTACGGCGACACGATCCGGAACGTCCGGCCGGCGGACGCCGAGTCCGTGCCGGCGCCGCAGCCCGCGAGCGCGAGCACGAGTGCTCCGGCGATGGCCGCCTTCGTCCACGGGTTCATGCGGTGTCCTCTCCGGCCGGTGCGGTGACCCCGAGGTAGACGGCCCGGACACGCGGATCGTCGGCGAGGTCGTCGCACGTCCCGTCGAACGCGACGCGGCCGTTGTCGATGACGTAGCCCCGATCGCACAGGGCGAGCGCGTCGCCGGTGTCCTGCTCGACGAGCAGCACGGCCGGGCCGTCGCCGTCCTCGCGCAGGCGGCGCAGTCCGCCGAAGACCTCGGCGACCAGCCGGGGCGCCAGCCCGGCGGACGGCTCGTCCAGCAGCAGCAGCCGCGGGCGGCACATCAGTGCCTGCGCGATGACGAGCATCTGCTGCTGGCCCCCCGACAGGGCGCCCGCGGGATCGCCGGGACGCTCGGCCAGGGCGGGGAACAGCTCGTGCACCCAGGCGAGCCGCTCGGCGGCCGCCGTGCGGGGCGTCCGCGGCGGGACGCCGAGCATGAGGTTGTCGGCGACGCTGAGGCGTTTGAACAGGCGGCGGCCCTCCATCGCGTAGGAGATGCCGAGGGACACGAGCCGGTGCGTGGGTACGCGGGCCAGGTCGGCGCCGTCCCAGGTGAGCGTGCCGGCGCGGGGACGCAGCAGGCCCGCGAGGGTGTCCAGGACGGTGGTCTTGCCCGCGCCGTTCGGGCCGAGCAGGCAGACGAACTCGCCGTCCCCGGCCGTGAGGGAGATCTCGTGCAGGACGGCGGTGCGGCCGCGGCTGACGGCGAGCGAGTCCAGGACGAGTGTCATCGGTCCTCCTTCCGGGTGGCGGGTCGGGTGGCGGCGGCGCCCAGGTAGGAGCGGGCGACGGCCGGGTCGGCGCGGACTTCGCCGGGCGTCCCGGTGGCGAGGACCGTTCCCGTGTCTAGGACGACGACGTGGTCGGCGAGGTCCATGACCAGGCGCATGTTGTGCTCGACCAAAACGACCGCGACGCCGGCGGCCCGTACGGCGCGCAGCAGGCCGGCGAGCTCGCCGACCTCGGCGCCGACGAGCCCGGCGGCGGGCTCGTCCAGCAGCAGGACCGAGGGGGACCCGGCGAGCGCGCGGGCGACCTCCAGCAGCCGCTGCCGCCCCGGGCTGAGCGTGTCGGCGTCCTGGCCGGCGAGAGGGCCGAGCCCGGCGAACGCCAGCAGGTCGGCGGCGTCGCGGCGGAACCTCTCGCGGGTGCGGCGCGCGGACGGCAGCCCGAGAACCGCGGCGGCCGCCGGGACGGGCGCGTGGGCGAGCATCCCGGCCATCACGTTCTCCAGCGCGGTGCGGTCCGTCAGGAGCATCGGCGTCTGGAAGGTCCGGGCGAGGCGGTCGCGGACGATGCGGTGCGGGGCGCGGCCTTCGACGGCCGTCCCGCCGAGCGAGACATGTCCCGCGTCGGCGCGGTAGAAGCCGGACACGAGGTTGAGTGTGGTGGTCTTCCCGCAGCCGTTCGCGCCGATCACGGCCGTGATCTGGCCGGGGCGGGCGGTGAACGACACGTCCGACACGGCGCGCAGCCCGCCGAACGCCTTGTTCAGCCCGCGGACTTCGAGGATCGCGCCGTCGCCTCGCGCGAGCCGCGCGACCGCCGCGTCCGCCGACCCGGCGGGCGGTTCGGCGGACCGGGCGGGCCGCAGCACGGCGGACGCGGCGCGGCGCAGCGGGGCGACGAGCCCGCGCGGCAGCAGCAGCGATCCGGCTACGAGCGCCAGGCCGTAGATGAGCAGCGCGTACTTGTCGAACCGGTCCGACAGCTCCGGGACCAGTTGCAGGATCGCCACGCCGACGACCGGGGCCCACACGGCGTCGCTGCCGCCGATGATGGTCGCGCCGATGATCAGGATGGACAGCGACAGCGGGAACGCGTCCGGGCTGATGAAGCCGTCCAGGAAGGGGTAGACGACCCCGCCCGCGCCCGCCAGCACCGCCGCGAACAGGTAGATCGTGAGCCGGACCCGGACCGGCGACATCCCGGCCGAGCGCAGGCACACGTCGCCGCGGCGCAGGCAGGCGAACGCCAGCCCCCACGTGGAGCGGGTCAGGTTGCGCAGCCCGAGCAGCGCCAGGCCCAGAACCGCGAGGACGAGGATGTACAGGGCGGGGGTGGACAGCGGGTGGCCGGCGATCTGCGGCCGGTCGATCCCGGCGAGGCCGAGTTCGCCGCCGGTCGGGCCGGGCGCGAGCCGGACCGTCTGCGGGATCACGGTCGCGATGAACAGGCTGGTCAACGCGAAGTACCAGCCGCCGACGCGCAGGCCTGGCACGCTCGCGACGAGCCCGGTCAGCGCGGCGGCGGCGACGCCCGCGAGCATCGCGAGCCAGGCGTTCCAGTGGTAGGTGGCCGTGAGCACGCCGGTGACGTACGCGCCGGCGGCGAAGATCCCGACCTGGCCGAGGGCGTACTCGCCCGCGTATCCGAGGACGAGGTTCAGCCCGACCGCGACGATCGACATCACCGCGATCACGAACAGCTTGCGGGTCCAGAACCGGTCGCCGGCGATCAGCGGCAGCAGCGCGACGACGGCGAAGACCGCGACGAGCGCGACCTCGCGCACGCCCGCGGACGGCCCGGGGCCGGCGCGCCGCGCGCGGGGCAGCAGCGTCCTGGTGAGGGCGGCCATGTCAGATCACCCGCTCCCGGTAGGTGCCGAACAGGCCGTTCGGCCGGACGCCGAGGATGAGCAGCAGGACCAGCAGCGTGACCACGTCCTTCCAGGCCGACGACAGCATCAGGACCGCCTCGGAGTCGACGACGCCGATGATCAGGCCGCCGGCGAGGGCGCCGCCGGCCGAGCCGAATCCGCCGACCGCGATCGCGACGAACCCCGCGAGCGTCAGCGACGACCCCATGTCGAACGAGGCGCCGGTGACGGGCGCGACCACGAATCCGGCGAAGCCGGACAGGGCCGCCGCGACCGCGAACGACACCGCCCCGACCCGCCGCGTGTTGATCCCGCGCACCCGCGCCGCCTCGGCGTCCTCGGCCGTCGCGCTCCACGTCTTTCCCGCGCGCGTGTAGCGGGTGACGGCGGTCAGCGCGGCGGCGGCGGCGAGCGCGGTCACCAGGATGATCATGTTGGCCGGCTGGACGGTGGCGCCGCCGATCCGCCAGGCCGCCAGGTCGGCGAGCGGCGGCACCGGGTGCTGGTCGCCGCCCCAGGCGAGCTGCGCGATGTTCTCCAGCACGACCGACGCGCCGAGCGTGGTGATCACCCAGGCCATCGAGTTCGTGCCTGCCCGCGCCAGCGGCGCGACCGTGATCCGCTCCTGGACGAACCCGAGCGCGGCGACCGCCGCCGTGACCGCGAGCAGGGCGAGCAGCAGCGGCGTGCCGTGGCTGACCCACAGCGTGAAACCGATCAGCGCGCCGTACGACAGCAGCTGGCCCTGCGCGAGGTTGAAGACGCCGGTCGCGCGGAAGACGAGGTTGTAGCCCATCGCGACCAGCGCGTACACGCCGCCGACACCGAGCCCGGCGACGAGCGCCGAGACGTACGGCTCCCATCCCGCGGGCATCAGCCCGCTCCTTGCGGTGAGACGTCGACGCGGCGCGGCTTGAAGCTCGACCTCGGGAATGTCCCGGACGGAACCGGGTCCACGTCCACCGGCACGCCGAGGTCAGCGCTGAGGATCTCCGCGAAACGCTCGTGGCGGCCCTCGCATTCGAGCCGCACGACGAGCCGCGAGGTCTCCGGACCGCCCGCGCCGAGCAGCCGGAACTCCGGTGCGCCGTGGGCGTCGAGCGCGAGCTGGACGTCCACGGGCAGGACGGCGCGCCCGTCCACCCGAACCTGGTCGGCGGAGCGGCCCAGCACCCGGAACCGCTGCCCGGTCTGCCCGCACGGGCACGGGCCGTCCTCCAGGACCGCGACGTCCTCCAGGTCGTAGCGCAGGAAGAACGCGTCCATCCCGAACGTCGTCACGACCAGGTGACCGCGTTCGCCCGGCGGCAGGCTCCGGCCCGTCCGCGGATCGCAGACCTGGACGACCGCGTGGTCGCCCGGCACGTGCACGCCGGTGTGGTGGTCGCAGTCGGCGCAGCCGAAGCCGGGGATGTCGGACGCGCCCGACATGTTGCGGACGCGGATCCCGAACCGCTCCTCCACGCGCTTGCGCGGCGCCTCGAACTGGTAGACGAGGTCGAAGAGCACGACCGTCGTGCCGGCGAGGATCTCCGCGAGGTCCAGCCCGATCCGCTCGGCGGCCCGCACGTAGGTGTCGAGCTGGGTCCCGGTGACCATCAGGCCGCGCGGGCGGAACTCGTCCCAGATCCGGACGTGCTCGGCGGCGGTCTCCGGCGAGTCGGGCGGGCCGAGCGGCAGTTCGAGCACCCCGGTCTTGGCGTACCAGAACGCGCTCGTTCCGGACGAGACGTACAGCCCGAACGGCCAGCTGTGCGCGAACCGGTCACCGGGCCGCACGCCGCACGCCCACACCGCGCGGGCCTGGAGCTCGATCGCGGTCTGCAGGTCGCGGCGCCCCATCAGCACGTACACCGGCCGCCCGCCGGTCGTCCCGGTCGAGCGCCCGACCCGCACCGCCTCGTCGAGGCCGATCGCGCGGTGCGCGCCCAGCGGCGGGTTCGCGGCCTCGTCGGCGCGAAGGTCCGCCTTGGTCGTCACGGGCACGTCGTCGAGGCCGGGCACCTCGCCCGGTCCGAACCCCGCCGCGGCGTAGCGGTCGCGGTAGAACGGGATCGGGTGCTCCCACACCCGTGCCCACTCGCCCGCGATGCCGTCCGTACGGAGCCCGGCCAGGGTCTCCTCGCTCGCGGTCTGCGCGTCGGGGTTCCAGAACGCGCGACCAGGGGCGCCGCGGTCGAACAGCCTTCCTGGGTCGTTCAGCACGGTTCCTGCCTCCTTCTCAACGGGGGGTGGCGAGCAGCAGCGCGCTCGCGGGAAGGCCGGGCGGCGACGAGCACAGCACATGCTCGACGGCGCCGACCTGGTTGGCGGCGGTGCCGCGGATCTGGCGGACGGCCTCGGCGAGCCCGTTCATCCCGTGGATGTAGGCCTCGCCGAGCAACCCGCCGTGCGGGTTCACCGCGACGCGGTCGCCGACGCCGATCCCGGTGTCCGCCACATACGCGGCCGCCTCACCGCGCCCGCAGAACCCGTAGGACTCCAGTTGCGCGAGGACGGCGGGGGAGAAGTGGTCATAGAGGATCGCCGCCTGGACGTCGTCCGGCCCCAGGCCCGACAGGCCCCAGATGCGGCGCGCGGCGGCGTCCAGCGCGGCGGTGTCGGTCACCGAGGCGCGGTAGTAGTCGGCCATGACGTGCTGCGCGGGTCCGGTCGCCTGCGCCGCCGCGGCGACGACCGCGGGCCGGTGCCGCAGGTCGCGGGCCCGGTCGAGAGAGGTCACGACGAGCGCTACACCGCCGTCGCTCTCCATGCAGCAGTCGAGCAGCCGCAGCGGCTCGGTGATCCACCGTGACGCCTGATGGTCGTCCAGGGTGATGGGCCGCCCGTGGAAGCGGGCGGCGGGGTTGGCCGCCGCGTGCGTGCGGGCGGCGACGCTGACCCGGCCGAAGTCCGCACTGGTCGCGCCGGTCTCGTGCATGTAACGGCGCGCCCACAGTCCGATCCAGCCGGCCGCGTTCAGCAGGCCGAACGGCAGCGACCACGCGTACTGCGCCTCGTCCGCGCTGTCGTGCTGGATCTGCTTGTCGCCGAAGCCGAGCCCGTAGCGCTGCCCGGAGCGCTCGTTGAACGCCCGGTAGCAGACCACGACGTCCGCCGCGCCGGTCCGCACGGCCATCGCCGCGTGCGCGACCGTCGCGCAGTAGTCCCCGCCGCCGTAATGGAGGCGGTCGGTGAAGGACAGCTCCCGGATGCCGAGGCTGCGCGCGACGGCGACCTCCGGGCTGCTGTCGTGCGCGAACGTCACCATGCCGTCCACGTCGCCCGGCCGCAGGCCCGCGTCGTCGAGCGCCGCCCGGACGGCCTCGACCGCCAGGCGCAGCTCGCTGCGTCCCGAACGGGCCGAGAACTCGGTCGCCCCGATGCCGGCGACCGCCACGTCCCGTCCACCGGGCGGCCTCCCCGGCGCGCGGGCCTCGACAGCGGCCCGGAGCGGTGCCGGCGGCCGCGCGGATCCCTCCCCGCTCCGGTCGCACGGGACGAACACCGGCAGGGCGAGGCCGTCGAAGTCGCGGATCTCGGCGCGCACCCGCGCCCCGATCACGGCTTCTTCCACCGGCTCGACGTTCGCGACCAGGCGGACTCCTTCGTCCAGGTCGACGAGTGCCACCGCGTACGGGGCCGGGAATGCCTCGAAGCGCGGCTCGTGCACGACCACCTGGCTGTGGATCGTTCCATGGCCGGCCGAGACGAGCCAGTCCCAGTCCAGCGATCCGCATTCCGCGCAGCCCGGGTCCGGCGGGTGCCGCAGCGTGGAACAGCCCGCGCACCGCTGGACCCGCAGCTCGCCCGCCGCCAGGCCGTCCCACCAGAACCGCGTGTCGGGCGTGGTGGACGGGCGTGGGCGGACGCGCAGCGCGGCCGTGCTGTCGTCCATGCTCAGCCCCGGGACGCGTGGGAGATCGCGGCGCCGAGCACCTCGATGCCGCGCCGCAACTCGTGCTCGGGCGCATGGCTGAACGCGAGCCGCAGGTAGCGGCCGCCGTCCGCCGACTCGGTGAACCGCTCGCCCGGACGGCAGAACACGCCGCCGAGTGCGGCCTCGTGCTGCGCGCTCTCCCAGTCCACGCCGTCGCGCATCCGCAGCCACAGGTAGAAGCCGCCCTGCGGGACGTCGAAGTCGACCCACCTGCCGCAATGCTCCCGGACGGCCTCGACGGCGATGTCGCGCTTGCGCCGGTACACCGCGTTGGCCCTTTCGATGTGCGCGTCCATCCGGCCCTCGGCGAGGTAGGCGGCCATCAGGCGGCACATCCACTGGCTGACACCGAGGTCCTGCCGGACCGCGGCGAGCGCCTCGATCATGTCGGGCCGTCCCGCCATCCAGCCGAGCCGCAGCGCGGGCGCCATGATCTTGGAGAACGCGTGCGACTGCAGCACCCGCCCGCCGGTGTCCAGGCTGAGCAGCGACGGCACGGGCTCCCCCTCGTAGCGCAGGTCGGAGTAGATCCCGTCCTCCAGCACGACCAGGTCCCACTCCTCGGCGACCTCCAGCAGCCGGCGGCGCCGGTCCTCGGGCAGCACCGCGCCGGTCGGGAGCTGGAACGTCGGGATGACGTACAGCAGTTTCGGCCGCACCCCGTCGCGCCGGAACTCCTCCAGCCGCCGCACCAGCGACTCGACGACCAGGCCCTGCCCGTCGATCTCCACGGTGCGCAGGTCGGCGCCGCGCATCTGCATGAACCGCGCCGCGTACGGGAACGACGCCGACTCGATCAGCACGCCCTCACCCGGGTCGACGAACGCCGCCGACGCCAGCGCGATGGCCTGCACCGACCCGTTCGTGAGAATGAGGCCATCGGCGGACAGCCGGTCCGTCCCCTGGCGGGCACCGAGCCAGCGCGCGATCTCCTCGCGCAGGCCCGCGTGCCCGAGCACGAGTTCGATGTAGCTGGCGAGGTACACGATGTCGCCGGTCGCGTCGTCGTGGCCGAACGAGATGTACTCCAGCGCGCGCCCGCGGTCCCGGTCCAGGACGCGTCCGGCCAACTCCTTCAGCTCCTCGATCGGGAACGTCTCCTGCGCCGCGATCCCCTGGTCGAAGTTGAACGTGACGCGCGCGGGCGGGTCCGGGAAGAACAGCGGCGGTCCGTCGAGGGCGAGTCGCGAGTAGAGCGAGCGCGCGTCCATCTCTGACCTCCTGGGAGTGAATGAATCTTCAGGCCAAGGTAGGGAGTCGTACACGAGACCGTCAACCCCCGTCCCATGCGAGATCCGCCGTCTTGCTGGAGATATTCCCAGTTAGCTAAGCCACTGCCTGGTCGCTCGATCCGACCGAGCCGCCCGACCTTCCGATCGACAACCCATCCAGGTTCAGCAGAGAGGTGAGCAAGTATTCAGGTCACATGGCCAGCCGCGACCACCGCCGCCGACCAGAAGCGCCCGCAGTTCAGTCGCTCCGTGTGTCAGGGGTGTCGTTGTCGTCCGGCTGCCCCAAGGTGACGGTGCGTGCTCCTGGAGAGAAGCAGGTGAAGGACTGCTCCCAGTGCTCGTCGGGCCAGTGGTACGTCACGCGGCCACTGACGGGGCGGTAGTGGGCCGTGTACACCGTGCCCAGCCACTCGTCGTACCTGTACTGGTACAGCGGTGGTCGCAGCATCGCCGCCACGTCAACTCCCGCCGCCTGCACGGCCGCCAGGCGCTTCCGGGTCCGGGTGGATCGCTCCTGCTCGTCTGGCACCGGCAGGTGCTGGTGGTTGGTGGCGCAGTTGTCGGGCACTGCGGTCAGCGGGATGTCGGGTCCCACGTAGACCGTCACGGTCTTGTTCGGGTCGACGAGGGTGACGTTCTGCGGGATTGCGATGGGTATGGCGCGCAGTCCGCCGACCGCTTCGTCGACGGTCTGGCAGGTTTCCAGCAGATAGCGCAGCACGAGAGGGATGGCGAATCCCGGCCCGTGGACGAACCGCCCACCGAAGGTGAGTGAGACCGCGAGACCGGCGTCGTTCATGCCGTCCAGCAGGCCCCATCCCGCTTCTTGCATGCCGATTACGGGTCGCAGGAAGTGGGAGGAGACGATGATGGCTTCGCAATAATCGGGGGCGAAGTCGTAGTTCCTGAGCAGCGTGCCCTTGCCGCCGATCTGGGTGCAGCCGGAGAAGAACGGCCGCACCGCCGCCAGCGTGAGAAGCGTCCCCGCTCGGGGAAGGGTCAGTTGGCCGGCGAGCCGGTCGAGTACCGGGACCAGCTCGGGCATGTGGGTCTCGAACAGGCTCCGGGCCCGGGCCGCGCCCTGCTGGGTGCGGTCTTCCTCGGTCAGCTGGCCCTCCGCGCCCACCACTGCCGGCCTACCGTGCGCGGCCCATCGCCCATCGCCGCCATCGCCGATCTCAATCGCGTGGAACGTCTTGACGTATTGGCTCATGGCAGAAGACCCAACTGTTTTCCGGGCCCTCATTTCAATGCGCGCAAGCGCTCCAACCGATCAGGACGCATGCCAGGGGCGTGAAGGCTTCGTGGAAGTCGTCGCGGTTCTCCCATGGTTCCTGGGGTGGTCTGTAGTTCTAGTGCTGGTCACGGCGATGCCGTGACCGGGGAGGCCAGCGAGAGGGGTGGACGACTAGTTCAGCGGGGTCCGTCTTGGTTCGGGGTCGTCCCGGGAGGTTCAGGGCAGGTGGCTCCTCATTTGGCTCTCCTCGGTGCATGTAGCCAATCACGGGGCACTCAGCGCTTGGTCTCGTACCTGGTCAGGACCACGCCGTCGGGGAATGTCCGGGTCTCCACCAGGGTCAGGTTCACCCAGTTGTCCAGCGCCGTGAAGAACGGCGTGCCGCTGCCCACCAAGACCGGTGCGGTGGCCAGCACGTACTCGTCGATCAGCCCGGCCCGCATCGCCGCTGCGGCGAGTGTGGCGCCGCCGATGTCGATGGGGCCGCCGTCCTCGGCCTTGAGCCGGGTGATCTCGGTGACCGCGTCACCGGTGACCAGGCGGGTGTTCCAGTCGACCGTGCTGATCGTGGAGGAGAACACCACCTTCGGCATGTCCTTCCAGCGGCGGGCGAACTCGATCTCCGCCGGTGTGGCGCCGGGCTGCTGGTCGGCCGTCGGCCAGTGGGAACTCATCGTCTCCCACAGTTTGCGCCCGTACAGCGCCAGGCCCGTCGCCCCCACCCGGTCGGACCACCACTGGAACAGCTCGTCGCTCGGCACGCTCCAGCCGAGGTCGTCGCCGGGTGCGGCGATGTAGCCGTCCAGGCTCAGGTTCATGCCGAAGGTCAGTTTCCGCATGGTGTCAGCCTCCTGTGTATCGGTACTCGACGTACAGACCAGCACGGCGCGGAAAAATCATCGGTCAGGCACACCGAGGGTTGGTTCACCACCACGCCAAGCGGATGCTGCGTACGGAACGGAACCCTTAAGGCACGGGTCTTGGGCACCTTGACCGAGCAGAGTCCGAAGGTAAACGGTTCCGGACTTGCGTGGGGCGGGGCTACGTAGCCTGGACCGGCGGACGGGCAGCACCTGCCTGGCCCGCATCACCTCCGTCGGGAGGCCCCGCGCGGGGTCCCCGCGCAAGGCGGGAACCGGCCAGCGGCACCCGGCGTGACCGGCTCGGCTCCGTGACTGCCCGGCCGCCTCCTACCAGCCTGCTCCCGGAATGATAGGTGGCATACAGATCGACACACCATGGCCAGACAGGCCAAGTGCTCAGGGGCATCTGACTGCGATCAGGCGTTCTCCATAGGGCTACGGTTCGGCCGATCGACCGTTTCGACCGAGGCTTTCACATGCGCAAGCGAAGGCGCTGGAACCATGCCCGGATCTCTGCGCCGGCATCGTCGACCTCTTCGCCGCGGACCGCGAGACCTTCGGCGATGCCGGCGCCGGGGCATGAGGCGGCGTAGTCGCGTGCGGTGGTACCCAGCCCGCTCATGACCTGGGTGGTGAACGGGACGACGGTCTTGCCGCGCAAGTCGAGGCGTTCGGTGAAGGTCGTCATGATCATGGGTGCGCGGACGTTCCAGATGGGGCTGCCGAGCAGCACCGTGTCATAGTGATCGACATTCGGGAGGGGCCCGGCGATGGCCGGGCGGGCGTCGGTGTCCTGCTCGCGGACGTTGCGTTGGACGGTCTGGTCGTAGTCGTCGGGGTAGGGGTCGGCGGGCAGGATGCGGTGCACGTCGCAGTCGATGTATCGGCTGATCATTTGAGCGAGGCGTTCGGTGTTGCCGACCTGGAGGTGGGTGCGGCCGCCGTAGTGGTAGTTCTCGCCCGCTCGGGAGAAGTAGGCCACCAGGACCGCCCCGCTCGCGGGCGGGGCGGTACTGCTGCGACGTTGCCCGGCCGGGCGGGGCGAGGATGAGGAACAGCCGCTGGCGGTCATGCCGGTGATCACGGCTCCTGTGATCAGGAGGGCGCCGCGCAGGAGCGAGCGCCGCCCCAGCACGGGCCCCGCTGGTGGTGTGCGTACAGGTCTCATTGATCGTGTTCCCGTCGAGGGGACGTCCACCAGGAGGCGGGCGCGGCGCGTCAGTCGATGCGCCGGCTGCCGAGCTGGCTGACCATGGCGGGGTCGCGGTGGTCGAAGTACAGGGAGGCGCCGGTGTCCAGGGCCGCGATCTGGTCCATCTGGTCGCCGGTGAGTTCGAAGTCGAAGACGGCCAGGTTGGCGGACATGCGGTCGGGGTAGAAGTTGGAGATCCCGATCGCCTTGGCACGGCCCTGGCGGTACAGGTCCTGCATCGCGCGCCATTGCGCGTAGGCGTCGCCGAACGGCTGGTGCATCAGGTACAGGTCGAGGTAGTCCAGGCCGAGCCTGGTCAGGGACGTCTCGGAGGCCCGCTTGGTGTTGTCCTCGGCGGGAACATCCTGGACCCACGGCTTGGTGGTGATGAACAGTTCCTCGCGGGGGATGCCGCTGTTCTTCAGGGCGCGGCCGACGGCCTCTTCGTTCCGGTAGGCCGCGGCGGTGTCGAACTTGCGGTATCCGGCGGCCAGCGCATCGGTCACGGCCTGCTCGGTCTGCTCCGGTGGAATCTGGAAGACACCGAATCCCAGGACCGGCATCTGAACGCCGTTGTTCAAGGTGATGGTCTGCATGGTCCGTCCTTCCAAGGATGTGATGGAACGGGCCTGTTGACGTGGGGTGGCCGCCGCCCGGTCAGGGGCGGATGAGGACCTTGAGGGCGCGCCGGTCGGCCATGGCGCGATAGGCGTCGGGGACCTGGTCGAGGCCCACGGTGCGGTCGAAGACGCGGCCCGGGTCGATGGTGCCGTTCAGGACGTCGGGCATGAGCTCTTCGATATAGGCGCGGGTGGGGGAGGCGCCGCCGGTCAGCGTGATGTTCCGCATGATCATCTCGAAGCCCATCGGGCCGTCGGTGAACTGCGGGACGCCCAGGCGGCTGATGGTGCCGCCGTCGATGACGGCGCCGAAGGCGGTGTCGAGCGTCTGGCGGGTGCCGACGGCCTCGATGACGCGGTCGGCGCCGTCGCCGCCGGTCAACTCCCGGGCCCTGGCCACGCCCTCCTCGCCGCGTTCGGCGACGACGTCGGTAGCGCCGAAGTCGCGGCCCAGGTCGGTGCGATCGGTGTGGCGGCCCATGAGGATGATCTGCTCGGCGCCCAGCCGCTTGGCGGCGATCACCGCCGACAGGCCGACCGCACCGTCCCCGATGACCAGAACGCTGTCACCGGGCTCGACGCCGGCGGTGACGGCGCCGTGGTGGCCAGTGCCCAGCACGTCCGACAGGGTCAGCAGCGACGGCAGCAGCGGGGAATCCTCGCCCACGGGGAGCTTGACCAGCGTCCCGTCGGCATGGGGGACGCGGACGGCCTCGCCCTGCCCGCCGTCGACGCCGTCCAGGCCGTAGCGGCCGCCGTGGCGGCACGACGACTGCAATCCCCGGCGGCAGAAATCGCAGGTGTTGTCGCAGTAGGCGAACGGGGTGACGACCAGATCACCGGCCTTCAGCCTGGTCACACCCGAGCCGGTCTCCTCGATGACGCCGAGGAACTCATGCCCCATCGGACGGCCCGTGTCGGTGGCGGGCATCGACTTGAAGGGCCATAGATCACTACCGCACACGCAGGACAGCACCACCCGCACAATCGCGTCGGTGGGCTGCCGAATCTTGGGATCGGGCCGGTCCTGGACCCGGACGTCTCCTGCGCCGTACATCACTGCTGCGCGCATCACGTGCTCCTCTTGCTCGGGATGGTTGTCTCGGAGTGGCGCGGTCAGCGCTCCAGCATCCGAAGGGCGGCTTTGGTGTGGGTGTCGCCGGCCGCCGGGGGCAGGCTGCTGAGCTCGGCGAGTTGCTCGGCGGTCAACTCCAAGCCGTCAGCGGCGGTGTTCTCCTCCACCCGGTGGACGCGTTTGGTGCCGGGGATCGGCGCGATGTCGTCGCCCTGGGCCAGCAGCCACGCGATGGCCACCTGGGCGGGGGTGGCGCCTGCTTGGGCGGCGACGGCCTCGACCTCGTCGGCGATGCGCAGGTTCCGCCGGAAGTTCGCACCGGTGAAACGCGGGTTCCCGTGCCTGAAGTCGTCCTCGGCGAACCCGTCGGTGGAGCGGATCTTCCCGGTCAGGAACCCGCGGCCCAGCGGGGAGAACGGCACCAGCCCGATGCCCAGCTCCCGCAGCACCGGCAGCACCCGCTCCTCCAGGCCCCGCGTCCACAGCGAGTACTCCGACTGGACGGCGGTGACCGGGTGGACGGCATTGGCGCGGCGGATGGTGTCCGGACCGGCCTCCGACAACCCGATCGCCCCGATCTTGCCCTGCTCCACCAGGTCGGCCAGCGCGCTGACGGTGTCCTCGATCGGCGTGTTCGGGTCCACCCGGTGCTGGTAGTACAGATCGATGTGATCAGTGCCCAGCCGCTTCAGCGAGCCCTCCACCGCGGTGCGGACATTGGCCGGGCTGCTGTCCAGGTTCCACGGCCCCGGCCCGTCGTGCGAGACCAGACCGAACTTGGTGGCCAGCACCACCTGCTCTCGGCGCCCCTTCAACGCCCGGCCCAGCAACTCCTCGTTCTCATAGGGGCCGTAGATCTCTGCGGTGTCGATGAAGGTGACGCCGAGCTCCAGAGCCCGATGCAGGCTGCGGATCGACTCGGACTCATCGGCGCCGGCACCGGTGTAGCCGTGCGACATACCCATCGCGCCCAGCCCGATCCGGGAAACCTCCAGGTCACGCAACTTGATGTACTTCATCGCTTGCCTCCTCAGCAGAGCTGCCGGTTCGGGACGGTCATCGCCGGTATCACGTTCAGTAATCGACAGGCGTCCCCGCCGCTGCGGTGCCGACGGTGATCCATCCCCTGCGACCCCAGCCTTGCGCGGCCGCGACCGCGGTGACAGGGCGAACCGTTCAGGGGTAGTGACAGGGCCCCTCACCCGGCCGTCGCACAGGTCAGCGCGGTGGAACACTGAAGGCATGGCACCTGAGCGCCCCGGCGACAGCACCGGCCCGGAGCTGGGCCGGTTCCTGCGCGCCCGCCGCACCCAGACCAGCCCCGACCAAGTCGGCCTCACCCCCGGAGCCGGCCTGCGCCGCACCCCGGGACTGCGCCGCGAAGAACTCGCCACCCTCGCCGGAATCAGCATCGACTACTACGTTCGGCTGGAACGCGGTAAGGAGACCCGCCCCAGCCCATCGGTCTTGGACGCCCTCGCCCGCGCGCTGCGCATGGACGACCGCGAGCACCAGCACCTACGT
>NZ_SMKY01000117.1 GCF_004349235.1 Actinomadura darangshiensis
GGGTGTGCGGGGGCGGGAGGCGGAACAGGCCCTTCAGCCTGGCGAGGGCCTCTCGGTCGCCGGACGCGGTCGCGGCGCCGCTCGCGATCATCTCGGCGAACGTGCCGCCCCGGCCGGTGAGTTCGAGGAACGCGTCCTCGCCGATGGTGAGGGTCGCGTCCGGGTGCTGGGCGGGGCCGTGGAGCGCCTCGATCGTCCCGTCGTCGATCCGGGCGTGGAAGACCTCGTCGTCGATGCGGAACTCGTACACGGCGCGGAACCCGGCGGCGGCCTCGGGGACGAAGCAGGCGCGCAGGCCGAGGAGTGTCCAGCCCGGGTGGAACGTCTCGGTCTCGCGCCGCTCGCCCATCGCCCACTTCATCCCCCACCGGGCCAGCGCCAGGACCGCCGGGCCCAGCTCCTCGCCGGCCTCGGTGAGCGCGTACGCGGGGGTGCGGGCGGGCGGTGGCAGCGTGATCTTGCGGGCCAGCCCCTCGCGCTCCAGGTGCTTCAGGCGGGCGGCGAGCAGTCCGGTGCCGAGGCCGCGCAGGCTGGCCTGCAGGTCACCGAACCGCTTCGGCCCGGTCAGCAGCTCGCGGACCAGCAGCAGCGTCCACCGCTCGCCGACGAGGTCGAGGGTGCGCGCGGTCGCGCAGTACTGGTTGTAGGTTCGCTGTTCCACTTCATCACTCTAGACTTCGCGCTTCCCGTTCTTGAAGGAGCAGCCGGGCGAGCGGCTCGGGGTCGGTCAGCATCACGTCGTGCGGGCCGTCCAGGGTGACCGTCCGGTATCCGACGTCCTTGGCGAACCGGTCGAAGGGAAATGGCGACGGGTTGCAGCAGATGCCCGTTCCGGGAATCCGGTCGACGGCGCCGGTCAGGCGGGTGACCTCGGTGAAGCTGCGCAGCGGCTGCGGTTGCAGGCGCGGGGCCAGCCATGCCGCGTCGCCGTCGCCGGTGATGCCGAACATCGCGGGAGGCGGGGACGGGACGCGCCGGCCGTCCTCGAACGTCTCGGCCGCCGTCCGGACGAAGGTGGCGAAGGCTTCGGGCGCCAGGTTGAGCATGCCGGCGCCGTCGGGTCCGGCCCAGCCGTCCACCAGGACGACGCGGTCGACGGCGTCGGGACGCGCGTCGGCGGCCTCCCGCACGACCAGGCCCGCGTAGCTGTGCCCGACGAGCACGAGCTCGTCCTGGACGGTGTCGATGGCGGCGACCACCGCCTCGGCATGGTCGTGCAGCCCGCGATCCGCGGCGGCGTCGAGTTCCGGGGTGAGCGTGCGCGCCCCGGCGGCGTCCAGCAGCGGGACGACCCGGTCCCAGGCCCACGGGCCGTGCCACGCGCCATGGACGAGCATGTACGTGGTCATTGGGCCTCCTGGACCAGGGGCAGGACGCGGTCGGCGAGTTGCTCCAGGTCAGCTTCGTGGTCGTCGGTCGCCAGCCGGATCACGAGGTGGCGGGCGCCCGCGTCGATGTAGCCGTTCAGCCAGGCGGCGGCGTCCTGGGCGGTCCCGGCGAACAGGGCCTGGATGGACGCGATGAACTCCAGCGGCGCGTTGTAGTAGCGCTCGATGCTCGTCCGCAGCCGCTCGCGTGCCTTCTCCGGGTCGTCGTCCAGGCAGAGCGTCGCGTACAGCGCCGGGGTGACCGGGCGGTCGTCCCCGATGACCGCGCGTTCCTTCGCGTACGTCGCCGCCTCGGTCGGGTAGGGGAGCCACCCGTCGCCGATGCGGCCCACCCGGCGCAGCGCCGCCTCGCCGCTCCCCGCCAGCCAGATCGGCGGCCCGCCCGGACGGGACGGCGGCGGCGCGAGCCGCACGTCCTCGAACGCGAAGTGCTCGCCCTGGTAGGAGACCGCGTGCCCCGACCAGAGCCGCCGCATCGCCTCGATCGACTCCTCCATCCGCCCGATGCGCCGGGCGAATCCGACCCCGATGGCCGTGAACTGGTCCTCGGTGGCCTGGATGGGGAAGCCGCCGCCCATGCCGGCGATGAGCCGTCCGTCCGACAGGCGGTCGAGGGTGGCGAGCTGGTGCGCCAGCAGGATCGGATGCCGGAGCGCCGGGAGCAGCACCGCCGTCCCGAGCGCGACCCGCTCGGTGGCCTGCGCCACGGCGGCCATCAGGAGCAGCGGATCGGCGCGCGGCCTGGTCACGGGGCTGTCGCCCGCCCACACCGAGTCCAGCCCCAGCTCCTCGGCCCGCCGCGCCTGGGCGACGAGCCGCCCCGGTTCGTGCTCGCCCGCAAGATCCTGCTCACGCGTGGGCAGCAGGTACCCGACCCTCGCCCTCTGGTTCGTCATGCCCCCGAACCTAGCGTCGAACTTCCTATTTTAGAAGTACCAACTTCAAGTTAAGGAATACGGTTCAGCGCCCGAACTTCGTTGACTTGCGGCGTGTCGTTGTTTTGAGACCGCTGAAACAACAACGCCGCAAGTCAACGGGGGCGGCGGGTGCGGAAGGTGCGGCGGTAGGCGTCCGGGGGGACGCCGACCGTGCGGTTGAAGTGCCTGCGCAGGGTCGTGGCGGTGCCCATGCCGGTGGCCGCCGCGATCGTCTCGACGCTGTCGCCGGTGGTCTCCAGCAGTTCCTGGGCGTGGCGGATCCGCTGGTTCAGCAGCCATTGCAGCGGGGTCGTGCCGGTCACCGACCGGAAGTGGCGGCCCAGGTTGCGTGAGCTCATGTTCGCCTGCCGCGCCAGGTCGTCCACGGTCAGCGGACGGTCCAGCCGCTCGATCACCCAGGGGAGCAGCTCGGCGAGCGGGTGGTTGCCCGGGGCGGGGACCGGGGTGGTGACGAACTGGGCCTGGCCGCCGTCGCGGTGCGGCGGCACGACCAGGCGGCGGGCGGCCGCGTTGGCGACCGACGAGCCGTGGTCGAGGCGGACGAGGTGGAGGCACAGGTCCATGGCGGCGGCCTTCCCGGCGGACGTGAGCACGCTGCCGTTGTCCACGTAGAGGACGTCCGGGTCCACCTTCACCTGGGGATATCGGGCGGCAAGCTCCCGGGTGTGCGCCCAGTGCGTGGTCGCGCGGCGGCCGTCCAGCAGGCCGGCGGCGGCCAGCACGAACGCGCCCGTGCAGAGGGAGGCGACGCGTGCGCCCGCCTCGTGGGCGGCGCGTACCGCGTCGACCAGGTCGGCGGGCGGGTCCACGTCGACGTCGGCCCAGCCCGGGACGATCACGGTGCCGGCGTGCGGCAGCCGGTCGAGGCCGTGGTCGGGCTCCAGCAGGAACCGGCCGGCCCGCACGGCGTCCCGGCCGCAGAGGACGACGTCGTACCAAAGGACGTCCACGCCGGCCGGGGCTGCTCCGAAGACCTCGTGGGCCAGCGACAGCTCGAAGTGCAGCATGCCGTCGGTGACGGCCAGCGCGATGGTTTTCACGTCCGGAATTGTACGGGTCATGGCGTTCCGGACACTCGTGTGCGGTACCCGTCCTCGCCAGGATGGTCGTCAACGGATCGCATTCGAGCAGGGAGAACCCATGGGATCGGGACGCACGGTGGCGGTGTTCGGCGCGTACGGGCACACCGGCCGCTTCGTGGTGGCGGAGCTGCGCAAGCGCGGGTTCGTCCCGGTTCTGTCCGGCCGCGACGCCGGCAAGCTGGAGGCGATGGCGGAACCCGGCCTGGAGGCCCGCCCGGCGTCCGTCGACGACCCGGCCTCGCTCGACCGCGCACTGGCGGGCGCGGCGGCGGTCATCAACAGCGCCGGGCCGTTCGCCGCGACGGCCGGCCCGGTGGTCGAGGCGGCACTGCGCGCCGGGATCCCGTATGTGGACGTGGCGGCCGAGATCGAGGCCAACGCCGACACGTTCGCGCACTTCGGGGACCGCGCCCGCGACGCCGGGGCGGTGATCGTCCCGGCGATGGCGTTCTACGGGGGCCTCGGCGACCTGCTGGTCACCGCCGCGATGGGCGACTGGACGGCGGCCGACGAGGCGCACATCGCCTACGGCCTGAACAGCTGGCACCCCACCGCCGGGACGCGCGCCGCGGGCGTCGTCTCCCGGCAGCGGCGGGACGGCCGGCGCGTCCGGTACGCGAACGGGCGGCTGGAGTACCGCGACGACGAGCCGCCGACCCTGGAGTGGCCCTTCCCCGAGCCGATGGGCCCGCGGGCCGTCGTCGGCGAGTTCACGATGGCCGACGTCGTCACGGTCCCCAGCCACCTGCCGATCCCCGAGGTGCGCAACTACATGACGGCCGAGGCCGCCAGGGACATCTCGTCTCCGGACACGCCGTCGCCTGCCGGGCAGGGGCCGTCCGCGCAGACGTTCCTCGTCGACGTCGTCGTGCGCTCCGGACGCGGCGAGCGGCGCGCCGTGGCGACCGGCCAGGACATCTACGCGATCACCGCGCCGCTCGCCGTGGAGGCGGTCGACCGCATCCTGACGGGCCGGACCAGGACGACCGGTGTCGCCTCCGCCGGAGAGATCTTCGACGCCGCCGACTTCCTCCGCGCACTCTCCCCGCACATCTCCGTGGACCTGCGCTAGTCGTGGCGTGGGCTCGGGCCCTCGGTGACGCCCCACATCTCCGCTAGGCGGCCGCCGTCGATGCGGAAGATCTCGAACAGCATCGGCGGTGCGCCGCCCTCCAGGGGGACGGTGCCCTCGACGGACGAGCGGATGGCGACCCTGTCGCCGTCGACCAGGATGTCCTCGGCGGCGACGCGCATGTCCGGGAATCGGGCGACGATGGTGCGCCAGGCGTCCTTGCCCGCCTCGAACCCGGCGGCGCCGAGCGGATGGCTGAAGAAATCGGGTGTGAAGAGGTCCGCTGCCTGGTCGAACCGCCGGGTGTTGAAGCACTCCTGCATCCGCAGGACCAGGTTCCTTGCGTCGTCGCGCGCGGTCATCGCCGTGATCTCCTCACGTCCGGCCGATGGGCGGCGCCCTAAGCGGTGCGTCGCCCCGGTTACGTCCGACACTATACGGTGCGCCGCCCCGGTTATGCTGGGGGGCATGTCCAGCCGACCGCCCGAGCCCGCGGCTCCAGCGCTCCGGGCCGACGCGCGCCGCAACCGGGAGCAGGTTCTGCGGACCGCGCAGCAGTTGTTCGCGACCGAAGGTCTCGGCGTCTCGCTCGACGAGATCGCGCGCCGCGCGGGCGTCGGACCCGGCACCGTCCACCGGCACTTCCCGGCCAAGGAAGCGCTGTACCTCGCCGTCGCGATCGATGAACTGAAGCAGCTTGTGGCAGAGGGAACGGCGCTCATCGCCACCGGCGACCCCGCGGCCCTGTTCACGCTGCTGGCCCGCATGATGGCCAACGGCGCCGAGAACGTGGCGGTGAAGAGCGCGCTGCTGGCCGCCGAGTTCGACCTGCGCACCGCCGCCCCGGACGTCGCGGCCGACCTCACCCGCAATGTCGCGGACCTGCTCGATCGCGCCCACGCGGCGGGCGCCGCGCGCCCGGACGTCACCGCCGACGAGGTGATGGCCCTCGTCGCCGGCGCCTTCGCCGCCATCCGCCACGCCAACGCGGAGACCAGCCGCGAACGCTCGGCCCACATCGCCGAACTGATCCTCGACGGCCTGCGGGCGCGTCCCTAGCGGGTGACGTCGGTGAAGGGCACCCCGTGCTCACCGGCGAGCCGGGCCAGAACCGCGTGGTTGCTCGTGGCCTTGGCCTCGGCGAGTTCGTCCCGGGTGATCCCGACGGCGGTGATGAACTCGACCGGGCCGCCAGGGGTGTCGATCGTGCCCAGGTGGGGGTCGGTGATGAACGCCAGCGCGCCGAGCCGGCTGCCGTCCGGGCCGAGCGGGCCGGCGACGCCCATCCGGTGCCCGTCGGCGAACGGGTATCCCTCGCCGAAGACGTACTCGCCGAGCTTGCGGAGCGCCTCCAGGGCCCAGCCGGGCGGCATCTCATCGTTTTCGGCGCGGGGGACGCGCATCGTCAGCTCGAAGCCGAGGCCGCTGGTCTCCGTGTCGAGGTCGAGGGTGCCGTCCGGGTCGCTGAAGCCCCAGGTGACGAGCAGCCAGAGGCCGTCCGCGCGGTGCGCGCTCAGCTCTTGGACGCCCTCGCCGACCGGGGTCCCGGTCGCCCAGTGCAGCGACTTGTCGTCAGGCAACCGGTCCGCCAGCGCCGCGGCGATCGCCTCCCGGCTGCCGATCTTCGGCACGCCCGTCTGGACGAGAGCCTCGAACACCCCGCCCCAGAACCGCTCGGGAGCGAAAGCCCGCTCGTCCATGGCCTTGAGGTCCGCGACGAGCTTCTCGGTGTACGGCCGGGCCTCCTGCGCGGACGCCCCGGCCATCTCCTCGCGGCGCAGCTCGATCCGGTAGAGGAACTCCACGAAGGCGCCCAGCGACACGTTGATCACCTCGGCGTCGCTGGTGGGCTCGCCCTCGTCGATACCGAGCATGAGGACGTTGCCGCTCTCCAGCTCGACGGCGTAGCGGACATGGTCCGCATAGTCGATCTCGTCGCCCTCGGCCCCCTGGCCGAGGATCAGGAAGCGCGCCGGCCCGTTCTGCGTCTCGGCGCCGAACATCGTGAGGGCTTCGTACGGGCCGTCCACCTTCATGGTGAAGAACATTCCGGCGGTCACCGGAAGCCCGACCCCGCACAGCACCTCGACATCGGCGGGACGGACCCCGTGCGACTCGACGTCGGCACGTTCGAGCGTGAAAACCCCGTCCGCCCCGAAGACCCGGACAAGCTCGTCATGCGTGACCACGGAAACGCCCTCCGGAAGGAAACGGGACAACAACGATCTTCGACGCCCACCCCCCGGAATCGGTTCGGCTACGGTCGAACCCGTGACGGTGATCTTTGTGACGGGAATGTCCGGCACGGGGAAGTCGGCCGCGCTCGACCGACTGAGCCGGCGCGGATACCGGACGGTGGACACCTCGCCGGCCCGCCAACGCGGGATCGGTGATGGGCACGCGCTCATGCCTTTGTGTGGCAGCGGTCTAGGAAGGGACGGACGACCGGCAGCGTGAGGTCGGTCCGCAGGAAGGCGTCGAGGTGGCCGCAGTCGGGGAGTTCGACGAGGGTGGCGCTCGGAATCTGGGCGGCTGTTCGCTGAATGGCCGCGCGTTGGGGGTCGTGGTCGCCGGCGAGCAGGAGGAGCGGCACCGGCACCCGAGCGAGGACGTCGAGGACGCCGTCGCGGTCTGCCAGGGCCGTGGCCAACGCCGCGAGTGCGTGGGCATCGGCCGCCAGCATGGTGGACCGCATCCATGCTGGAAGCCGTCCACGACCTTCCATGGCGGCGATGAACGGTTCGACGCCTTGGGAGCGGAAGACCTCCGCTTCACGTTCGACCTCGGCAGGCTGTACCTTCACGCGCTCGGCGTGGGCTCCGCCTGCGACCAGGCCCGTGAGTCGCTCCGGGTGGCGGGCCAGGAGATGCATGCCGATAATGCCGCCCATCGAGGCGCCCCAGAAGGCGGCGCGGTCGACGCTCAGCGCGTCCAGGACGGCGATGACGTCACCGACCTGCCGGTCGATGCGGTAACTGCCGACGTCGCGGGGCGCGTCGCTCCCGCCGTGGCCGCGTGCATCGATGCAGATGAGGCGGTACTGGTCGGCGAGGGCGTCGACGTAGCCCGCGTCCCGCCACGTGCTGCGATCCCCGAAGAACCCGTGCAGCAGCACCAACGGCCGCCCCTGCCCCGCCGTATCAAAGGCGATCCGCACTCCGTCGGCACCGGTGGCATGCCTCATACCCCGACCATCGTCCACATCCGCGCCCCCCGCAACGGGCGACGGCTCGCCGTTAGGGTCGGGGCATGGCTCTGCTGCGGACACCGGACGGCCACGGCAAGGTCGAGCTGGCGAGGTTCCGCGCCCCGGCGGCGATCACCCCGGAGCCGGAGAACGCGCCCGCGAACACGCTGGGCATTCGCCGCATCATGTTCGCCGTCGACGACATCAAGGACACGGTCGCCCGTCTCCAGGCCCACGGCGCCGAACTCGTCGGCGAGATCGTGCAGTTCGAGAACATCTATCTGCTCTGCTACGTCCGCGGCCCCGAGAACATCGTCGTCGGACTGGCCGAGCAGCTCGGCTAAAGGCTGCGCGCGGCCGGCTCCATTCGCGAGAGCCGTAGGAGCCGGCCACGTCGGGGCCTGTGCTCAGCCCATGCTCTTGGCGCCGTCCAAGGACTCGCGGATGATGTCCGCGTGCCCGGCGTGCTGCGCCGTCTCGGTGATGATGTGCAGGAGCACCCGGCGCGTCGACCAGTGCGTCTCGGTGTTCCACGGCGCCTTGGGCAGGGGCTGGACGGCGTCCAGGTCGGGCACCGTGGCGACGAGCTTGTCGGTTTGCCCGGCCACCTCGTCATAGGCGTCCAGCACCCCGGCCAGCGTCTCGCCGGGCAGCATCTTGAACTCGTCGGCCCGGCGGGCGAAGTCCTCCTCGGTCATGGCGGTGAAGTCGGGCATGGCGTCGGGGCCGTCCACGATGAACTCCGCCCAGCCCCGCTCGACGGACGCCACGTGCTTGATGAGGCCGCCCAGGCAAAGCTCGCTGGCCGTGGTCCGCATCCCGGCCTGCTCATCGCTCAGGTCACGGGTGGTGAACCGCAGGAAGTGCCGGTACTTGGCCAGATTCGCGAGCAAGTCGGCGCGCTCACCGGTGAGGTCCATATGTTCCGCCTTCGGTCGTTTCCGTTCCATCGGACGAGACCACACTAGAAACCGAAACGGACAGATCCTGTCCTGAATCACCGGCGACTTGAACGAACCACCCACGCGGTCGGACGGATCAGCGCGCGGCCCCCGCGAGCATGGCGTACGCATCACGCACAGCGGGCCTGTCGGCGTCGCGTGCGGATGCCAGGTTCAGGGACGTGAAGGCCGTCCGGCGGATCATCGAATCGCTGCGGTGGGCTGGCGGTAGGCCCTCCAAGGTGTGGATGACGTGCTGGGCGCCGGCGTCGGCGTCTCCGGTGCGGAGCAGGCCGCCCGCCCGATGTAGTTCGATCTGGGCGCGGGCTAGGAAGCGGTTCGCCGGATAGAGCGCGATGGCGGCGTCCTGAGCCTCATGGGCGCGGTCGAGGTTGCCCGCGTGTGTGTGCACGTAGCTGACGACGTGGTGCAGCCGCCGCTCCGACCAGCCCCATACGGAGGTTCGGTCGTCCGTGATCCGAGCGGGCATGCTCTCGAACATGCGCTCTTGATCGATCAAGGCGCGCTCGGCTTCGTCGTGGCGACCGAGCTGGGCGAACGCCTGTGCCTTGGCCGAGTAGGCACTGGCCGTCCCGTAACACGGTGTCCCCGGACTGATGTTCAGAGCCTCATCGGCGGTCCGGATGGCGGACACCTCTGAGGAGCCCGAGTAGAGCGAAAGCACCGCCGCCTTGCCGCGAACCCCACACGCGGTCTCCCGGTTGCCCGACTCGTCCGCCGCGTGGGCCGCGGTGCGCCACCAGCGCCGGGCGCTGCGCGGATCGCCGACGACGGTCAACTCGAAGGCCGTGAGCGCGGCGAGGTGTGCCGCCGTGTCCACGAGGCGGCGCCAGACCGGGCCGTGCGCTCGGTTGATGTGGAGATTGAGCTCGGCGAAGTCCGTGAGCAGGTCCGGCAAGATCACGGTCGCCGGGACGTGGTCGATCTCCTGAGCGTAATCGAACGCGGCCCGCTCCCAGGCGTCGGCGTCGCGTGGGGTCGCCTCGACGGTGAGGGTGCCGATGAGGGCGGCCCGCATGCGTTCGGCTTCGCGGCCGAGGGGAGCGGCTGCGGCGGTGGCGCCGATCAGAGCGAGGAGGGCGCGGCGTTTCACGTCGTCGTCCTCGGAGTCGATGGTGTCGGGGTCATAGGTAGAGGATGCCTCCTTTCCCGGCCCGGTTGAGAAGAGGTCGGAAGGATCTAATTTGAACGCTTTCGAGTAGGCGTGTGCCCAGTCGCGGGGATAGTTCTGGCCCTTCTCCCAGTCGTAGATCTGACGTGCGAGGTTGGCCGGACTGCCCCGCTTGAGGCCGTCCGCGCCCAGGAGTTGCCTGGCCATCTCGTGTTTACTCCAGCCTCGCGCTTCACGCTCGGCACGGAGTCGGGCTGCCCATATCGGGGTTTTTTGGGCAGTCATGACATGTGTCCCCTTTTGTGGACCCGGAGACTTTCGAGTCTCCGGGTGTCTCCGGGTCTGTCTCCGCATTCTCATCTTTTCTCGCGGCCTGTGACGCCGATTTACTCAGAGTCGCGGGACGAGTTGCGTCCCGTCCCCGGAAACGAAAGCGGCCCCGACCCGGTGCTGACACACCATTGGGTCGGGGCCTGACCAGGAAACGAGGCCCTGGCTGTGGACGATGCTATGACCCCCGAGGTGCGGCTCGCGGCGCTTGCCGCGCATCTGGCCGCCCGCAAGCTCGACGTCGAGCTCGGCTCCAAGGGCCTCCGGGTGGCCAACCCGCAGGTCAAGGGCTGCTGCTCACCCCACGCCACGGACACGATCGCCTGCCGCACGCGGGACGAGGACGCCGGGCGCCTCTGGTACTTCACGTCGTGGGGCGAGCCCATCGCACCCGCCGACCGCGTCACGGACGCGGCCGTGTTCGTCCTCGGCTACCTGTCCGGGGAGGAGCGGTGACGCCGTGGGCGGCGGCCGACCTCGACCCCGAGCGGGTCGCGGCCGGGCTGGCGCGCCGGTTCCCCGGCTGCTGCGTCTGGCGGGGGGAGTACACCGGGAGCTGGTGGGCGCTCGCACGAGACCGCCTCGTCGAAGCGCCCGACCCGGCCGCCCTCGGCCGCCTACTGGACGAGCTGACCCGCCGCGACCACGCCGGCCGGTACTCGCGGGCGGCCCTCCAGAACCGCGCGGCCGGACGGGCCACGCCCACGCCCCCCAGGGCGTCCCGTCCGGCCGTGCACTCCAGGCCACCGGCCCGCCGTCCGCCCGCAGGGGTCAGGCGTCTCGAACGCCGCCCCCGAGGAGGCTGGCTGCGGCGCCTCCTGGGTTCGTTCGTTGTCGTCGAAGAGTTGTGACCATGGGCGGAAGATCCGCAAAGCTGTCGGGCGATGGCGGATTCCAAGTTTCGGATCGACCCGGAGACCCAGAAGCGGCTCGGGTCGCAGGTGCTCGCGGACCTTCGGGCCAACCTGTGGCCGGTGGACTGCCAGACCTGCGGGCGGCCGCTCGGGCGATGGGGAAAGCCCTCCCTGGAGGTCCGGGCGCAGGACGGGATCGCCACCGCGTCACTGCACCACCAGCGGTGCAGGCCGCCAGCATGGAGCGACGGGACCGTCGCCACCGGAGGCGGGGGCATCTGACGTGGCGGGCGGGGTGTCTCGCGCTGCCACCCGCCGGCATCCCCGTCTTCCTCGTCAACCCGTCGTACGAATACGCCTTCCTGCGGGAGGACGACGGCGGGGGATGGCGGATCGCGAACCTGGAGTTGTTCACCGGGCTGGGCTTCGAGCTGGAGTTCCCGTCGGCAATGCCTCCTCCGCTGCCGGCGCTGTCCGCGTCGATCGACGACGGCCGCCTTTCGGTCGACGTCCGGGACGACGGGACGGTGCTCCACGCGTGGCATGACGTCCCCATGACGACCGGTTTCGCCAGGCTGGTCCGTGACTGGGGAAGCTTCTTGGTCGCGGTGACGACGCTCATGGACGTCCGCAAGCGGTTCAGTGTCGAGCAGCTCATGACCCTGATGGGAGCGGGACAGGATCGCTGTCCTGCTGATGGTGAGCGCGTTCTACTCGCTCGGGTCACGGGACACGACGGGCGAGCCCGCGCGGGCCGGCGGCGTGCACCTGATCGCCCGCGACGCGGCGGGCGCCGATGAGCTCATGGACGGGTTCTCCCCGATCAGTGATCGAGGCGCCATCGGGACGGTCGGCCGGTTGGGCGCCCCGCCTCTGTCCGCCGAAGGCGCCGCCGCGTACCTGTCCGACATCGCCATCGGCACGGAAGAGGAGTTCGCCGCGGCCTTCGACGCCTACAGCGGCGCGGGGCCGGATTGGGACCTCCATGCGAGCCGCGGCCACCTGGCCATCGTGATCGGCACGCAAGTGCGGGCGAACGTCCTCCGCTACTACCCGAAGGCCGTCACCGTTTAGAACACATGGGCGGCGTCTCCTCGGCGTCGAGGACGGCCCGGTACGGTTGCGGGTGGCATGAACTGACGCGGGGTGCCCCCATGTGGGGAGAATCGGGAAGCCGGTGCGAATCCGGCACGGGCCCGCCGCGGTGACCGGGGAGCTGCCGTCCAGGCGCGTTCGCGCAGCCACTGGCCGTACGGCCGGGAAGGCGGGCGGTCGAGCGTCGATCCGGGAGTCCGAAGACCGGCCCCGCTACGCACGGCCGCCGTTCGCGGTGGCCCGACGCAGCGGGAGCCTGCCCATGAACGTTTACGACGCCATCCACCGCCGCCGCGACGTGCGCGCCGAATTCACCGGTGCGCCGATTCCGGAGGACGTCCTGGAAAAGGTGCTGATGGCTGCACACGCCGCGCCCAGTGTGGGGCTGTCCCAGCCATGGGATTTCGTCCTGGTGAGTGATCCGGCCATTCGGACCGCCTTCTACGACCACGTGCAGTCCGAGCGCGCCGCGTTCGCAGGCACCTTGAAAGGCGCCGAAGCCGAGCGCTTCGCCCGGATAAAGATCGACGGGGTGCTGGAGTCCAGCTTGTCGGTGGTGGTCACCTACGATCCGGAACGCGGCGGCCCGGCGGTGCTCGGCAGGCATGCGATCGCGGATGCGGGGCTGTATTCGGTCTGCCTAGCCATCCAGAATCTGTGGCTTGCCGCCACTGCGGAAGGTCTGGGCGTGGGGTGGGTGTCGTTCTATCGGGAACCGCATCTTCGGGAACTGCTCGGCATCCCCGTGGGGATCCGTCCGGTCGCGTGGCTCTGCCTGGGGCCGGTCAGTCATCTTGAAGGCATTCCGGATCTCGAACGGCACGGCTGGCGGCGGCGTCGCGGGCTGGACGCCGCCGTCCATCATGACCGCTGGTGATCCGGAGGCGGATCGCCATATGGGTCAGGAAGACGACGCCGGCCAGCAGGTAGCAGTTGGCGACCGGTGTCAGGAAGACATGGAAGCCGTATTCGAGCGGATCGCCATTGTGGGGCGTCCACCACGGGGGAGCCAGGACGAAGAGGAGGTAGCCCGCGAGAGCGGTCTTCCGGTTGTTGTTCCGGATGAGTACGGCCAGGGCCGGGACGATCCACACCCAATGATGCGCCCATGAGATGGGGGAGACGAGGAGGCCGGTCGCGCCGGTGACCGCTGTGGCGCCCAGCCAATCGCCTCGTCGCGCCCAGGCGACCGCGAGGACGAGCCCGCAAACCCCGATGGTGAGCGGGACTGCGTTGTACCAGGCGCCCACCTCGGCCTTTCCGTGCAGGACGCGGGTCAGCATGCCGTAGGGAGATTGGTTGCTGATGTACGGGACGCCCACACGCGACGTGTCGTAGAAGGTGTGCAGCCAATAGAGGCGGGACGCGTCCGGCGCGATGGCGTAGGCGAGAAGGGTACAGACGGCGAAGGTCGCGGTGGCCGTGACGGCGTCCTTGGTCCGCTTTGTCAGCAGGAGCAGCACGACGAAGACGGCCGGGGTCAGTTTGATCGCGGTCGCTATGCCGATGCCGATTCCGGCTGGACGGCCCAGGGCGACGCGGTGCATGTCGGCGAGGACGAGGGCCAGCAGGAACAGGTTGACCTGCCCCAGGAAGAAGGTGTGCCAGACAGGTTCGAGAAGCAGGCCGGCGGCGGCCACGAGCACGAGGGATACCTCGCGGCCGGCCAGCTTCAATGTCGTCGCGCAGGCCCAGATGAACGCCGCCAGTGAGGCCAGTTGCCACAGCATCCGGGCCGGCGGAAGCGGCAGGTCGGCCAGTGGCGTGAACAGCGCGGCCATGAAGGGCGTGTTGGTGAACCAGTGGTCGGCCAATTGTGCCTGATAGAGGTCGGTGCCCTCCGTTATCGCGTGTCCGCCCAGCCAGTAGATACGGAAATCCAGCGAGTCGTAGGCGGCGGAGAAGACGATGATTCCCAGGGCTTCCAGGGCCAGAACCAGCGGCACCCAACGTTTCATGCCAATAAAGGTGTCGGCGGGCACCCGCAAAGAGCATCGGGCCACCGGACACATTCAGGAAGGGTGCTTGTAGCCCGTGGGATTACGCCTCCGGGCCAATGTGCCCGGGAAGGGGTGCCGGTTACGATCGGCGCATGTCCGCCCGACTCCTGAGCCGCGTGTGCCGCGTCGCGTGGAGGGTCCTGCTCTGGGTCTTGGCAGCCCTGTATCCGGTCGTCCTGTTCACGACCGTGGCGACGGGGACGAGCGGCTTCATGGGTGTGGAGGTGTTCGCGTCCGCCGTCCTCACGATCCTGGTCGGGGTCCTGGCGCTGCGGAATCCGCTGGCCGCCCACGCGATACTGCTGTTCGCCTGGACCGCCGCCCTCACCCAGATGCAGTACGGGTCGGTCGGCATTCTGCAGGCCCTGCTCACCGATCTCACCGTCGGCTACATAGCGGCGACGCGTTCGCGCCGGGTGTCCGTCAGCGTCGCGGTCGTGACGCTGGTCGTGCAGGCCCTGTCCATCGCCGCCTACCTGGAGGCGGACGACAACCTGCTGATGAGTGTCCTTCTCGCCATGATCGTCACGTGGATGGTGGGCAACTCCGTCCGCGCACGCCGTGCGCATACCGAGACGATGCGTGTGCAGGCCACCGCGCAGGCCGTCGCGGCGGAGCGGCTGCGGATCGCCCGTGAGCTGCACGACATGGTCGCGCACAGCATCGGCATCATCGCGATCCAGGCGGGCGTGGGCGGACGGGTGATCGACACGCAGCCGGGCGAGGCGCGGAACGCGCTGAACGCCATCGAGGCCACCAGCCGCGACACCCTGTCCGGATTGCGGAGAATGCTCACCGCGCTCCGCAAAGACGACCCTGGCAGCGTGCCGCTCGGACCGGCCCCCGGCCTGGACGACCTGCCGAGCCTGGCCGAGGCCGCCATGGACGCGGGCGTCGAGGTCGACGTCCGGACCAAGGGCACGCCGAGGCCGCTGCCGCCGGACGTCGATCTCTCCGCCTACCGGATCGTCCAGGAGGCGGTGACGAACGTCGTCCGCCACGCGGGCACCGACCATTGCCGGGTGACCATCGACTACCGGGACGGGGAACTGGCCATAGAGGTCGACGACGACGGGCACGGCGGCGTGGTCGGCAGCGGATACGGCATCGTCGGGATGCGGGAGCGGGCCACCCTCCTGCGCGGCGAGTTCACCGCCGGGCCGCGCCCGGAAGGCGGGTTCCGGGTGGCCGCCCGCATCCCCGCGCCGCCGGCAGCCGCATGACCATCCGCATCGTCCTCGCCGACGACCAGCCGCTGATCCGCGCGGGCCTGCGCGTCCTGATCGCCGACACCCCCGGCATGGAGATCGTCGGCGAGGCCGGGACGGGCGCCGAAGCGGTCGATCTCGTCGGCGAGGTGGACCCCGACGTCGTCGTGATGGACATCCGCATGCCCGACATGGACGGCATCGAGGCCACCCGAAGGATCACGACCGCCCACGTCCTGATGCTGACGACGTTCGACGACGACGAATACGTCTACGGCTCGCTGCGCGCCGGCGCCAGCGGCTTCCTCGTCAAGGACATGGCGCTGGAGGAGATCCTCGCCGGGATCCGGGTCGTCGCGGGCGGGGACGCCCTGATCGCGCCGAGCGTCACCAGGAAGCTGATCGAGGAGTTCGCGGCCCGTCCGGAACCGGCCCCGAAGGCACGGCCGACACCCGGAATCACCGACCGCGAGCGCGAAGTCCTCACCCTCGTGGGCCGCGGAATGTCCAACCAGGAGATCGCCGGGGAACTGTTCATCAGCGTCGCGACCGCGAAGGCGCACGTCGCCCGCCTGCTGGCCAAGCTCGACGCCCGCGACCGCGTCCAGCTCGTGATCATCGCCTACGAGCTGGGCCTCGTGGTGCCCCCTACAGGCGGTAGTACTACCTGACGTGGGCACTGTCGGAACCGTCGGATAACCTGGCTGGCGTGAAGGGTCTGGGAGAGCTTGAACGCACGGTCATGGAGGTCCTGTGGGCGCGGGAGGACGCCGGCCACGAGGCGGCGACCGCCCGTGACGTGAGCCGCGCCCTCGCCGGCGACCGCGACCTCGCCCACACCACGGTCATGACCGTCCTCGACAGGCTCGCCAAGAAGGACTTCCTCGAGCGCGAGCGCGACGGCCGCGCCTGGCGCTACCACCCGGTCGCGAGCCGCGAGGTGTACGTCACCGAGCTGATGCTGGGAGCCCTGAACGAGACCGGTGACCGGGACGCTGCGCTCGCGCACTTCGTCCGGTCCGTGTCGCGG
Source organism: Actinomadura darangshiensis (assembly GCF_004349235.1). Lineage (GTDB taxonomy): Bacteria > Actinomycetota > Actinomycetes > Streptosporangiales > Streptosporangiaceae > Spirillospora > Spirillospora darangshiensis. Next base: position 16,258 of record NZ_SMKY01000117.1, read on the forward strand.
GACGAGATCGACGTCATCCGCCAGACCCTCGCCGGCCTCGTGCGCAAGGAACCTCCGGCATGACCGGCACAGCCCTGCTCGCATTGATCTCACTCGGGACCGTCGGCGGGGCGCACCTGCTGTCCCGTGCCCGGTGGACGTGGCGGACGCCGCGCATCGGGATCGCGCTCTGGCAGGCCCTCGGCCTGTGCTGGGGCATCGCCACGATCGGCGCGCTGCTCGGCCTCGCCCTGGTCCCGTACGGGAAGGGCGTCGTCGGCGGGCTGCCCGGCCTGTACGCCGACCAGGCGGCCCGGCTCAACGCGGTCGAGGTGGCGGCGCTGCTCGCCGCGGTCAGCCTGACCGGCGTGCTGCTGGTCATGCTGATGTACGCGGTGGTCCGGGTCGTGCGGGCCCGGCGGCGGCACCGGGCGCTGCTCGCGCTGGTGTCGCGCCGCGACTCCTCGGTGCCCGGCACCCTCGTCCTCGACCATCCGGGCGCCGCCGCGTACTGCGTGCCGGGCGTCCGCTCGTCCAAGGTCGTCGTCAGCGCCGGGACGATGGAACTGCTCGACCGCGGCGAGCTGGCCGCGGTCCTCGCGCACGAGCGCGCCCACGCCCGCGAGCGGCACGACCTGGTGCTGCTGCCGTTCGCGTCGCTGCGCCAGGTGTTCCCGCAGTTCCGGCTGGTCGGACGGTGCCTGGACGCGGTCGAGCTGCTGATCGAGATGGCGGCCGACGACCGGGCCCGGCACGGCCGCCCGGCCCGCGAGCTGGCGACCGCGCTGCTGCGGTTCGCCGCGGCCCGCCCGGCCGCTGCGCCGTCCGGCACGCTCGGCGTCGCCTCGCACAGCGACATCCCGGTGATGGCGCGGGTGAACCGGCTGCTGGAGCCGGAGCCGCTGCCCCGCAAGACCCGCGTCGCCGCCACCGTCGCCGTCCCCGTCATCGCCGGCCTCCCCCTCCTGCTCCTCGTCCTGCCCCACTAGCTCAGGACGGGCGGCCCGCCTTCGGGAGCGCGAGCATCAGTAGTGCGGCCCCCAGATAGGCGGCGACCTGCAACGGCATGACGGTGGCCAGGGCGTCGCCGGACGCCGTCGCCGGCGAGTGCCCGGGCGTGAGCGCGTTGAAGAAGACGGTGCCCAGTGCGGCGATGCCGACGGCGTTGCCGATCTGGTCGACCGTGGACAGGACTCCGCCGGCCGCGCCGGCGTGCCGGCCGGGCACGCCCGCGAGGACGACGTTGACCAGGATCGGGGCGCCCAGGCCGAGCCCGAGCCCGCCGAGGAACAGCGCCGCGGCCAGCGCCCAGTAGCCCGCCGGCCACCGTCGCGGACCAGGATCCAGATCACGCCTTGGGAGGCGGCGAGGGCCAGCGACCCGGTGACGAGGAGTGCGCGTCCGGCCTTGGCCGCGAGGTTGACGCCCACGCCGGAGGTGATGATCGCCCCGATCGCGTAGGGCAGCAGCACCAGGCCGGTGTCCCACACGGACCGTCCGGTCCCGGTCTGCAGGTAGAGCGAGAGGACCAGGAAGAAGGACCCGATCGCGCCGAAGAACAGCACCGACGCGGCCAGTCCCGCGGTGAAGGTCTTGACGCGCAGCAGCTCGGGGGCGAACACCGGCTGACCGCCGCGCGCGGCGAGGCGGCGCTCGTAGCCGGCGAAGACGGCCCGGCCCTGCACCACCGGCAGCAGGATCAGCGCGACCCCCAGCGCGGACAGCACGGCCCCGGGCACGTCGAGGCGCGCACGCCGCTCGGCGACGGGCTCCGGCAGCACCCGCGCCCCGACGGCCAGCGCGACGACGGCGACGGGCACGTTGACCCAGAAGATCGTCCGCCACGACAGGCCCCACAGGTCGGCGTCGACCAGCGCCCCGCCGAGCAGCGGACCGGCGACGGCGGCCAGGCCCTGGACGGCGCCGTACGCGCCCAGGGCCCTGGCCATCCCGGCCGGGTCGAACGAGGAGCGGATGATGCCGAACACCTGCGGGACCATGAACCCGCCCGCGAGGCCCTGCACGACCCGCATGGCGATCAGTACACCCGGGGACGGTGCCAGCGCGCATGCGGCGGACGCGAGCGCGAACCCGGCGAGGCTGACGAGGAAGACCCTGCGGCGGCCGTGGTCGTCACCGACCCTGCCGCCGGTGATGAGGCCGGAGCCGAGGGCCAGCGTGTAGGCCGCGAGCATCCACTGCAGCTGGGCCTCGCCGGCGTCCAGGTCCGCGGCGATGGACGGTGCCGCGACGGTGACGATCGTGACGTCCAGCAGGTCCACGGCCGACGGCGGTGCCTGGGGTGCGGCGGGGGCGTTCTCGGTGTTCATGCCGGGCACCGTCGCATCGGTGGCGGTCACCGAATGGCCGCCATGCCTGGCAGCCTTCGGGGATGGCTGACACGTCGGCGCGGATCCTGCGGCTGCTGTCGCTGCTCGGGGCGCGCCGAGTGGCCGGGCGCTCACGACGCTGCGCCAGGTCATGCCGGCCCGTCTGGGCGCCGCGTCCGAGGCCTTCGAGCTCACGGCGCTGCGCAACTACTGGGAGTTCGCCGCACCGCCCGTCGACATCGGGACGCTGCAGGCCGTCGGATCGGCGATCCGCACCCGGCATGTGCTGCGCTTCGACTACCGTCCACCCGGCGGCGCCGTCCCGGACCCCGGTGACCGGGGCTTCACGCCGCCGCGCGAGGCCGAGCCCCACCACCTCGTCGTATGGGCCGGCCGGTGGTATCTCGTCGCCCGCGACCACCGCACCCGGGAATGGGGCACCTACCGGGTCGACAGGATCGCCCCGCGCGACCCCGCGGGCGTGCCCTTCACGCCGGGCCCCTGACGGACGGGGACCTCACGCGGCTGGTCGTCCAGAACGCCGACCGCGGGGACACCCCCGCCCAGTGGCCGTGCCGTGGCAGCGCCACCATCGACCTGCCGGCGGAGGTCGTCGCCCGATGGGCGCCGGGCGGATCCGTCGTCGAGCCCATCGACGAGGACCGGTGCCGGTTCACCATCGGCGGCTGGTCCTGGATGGGCGTCGCCGGCCTCTTCGCCACCTTCGACGCCGACCTGCATGACATCGCACCCGACGACCTCCGCGACGCGTTCCGCCGCCTGGCGACCAGACTCCGCCGAGCCTGATCCTCCGGTCCCCACTAGTCGGACAGGACGGTCCCGTAGAGGCGGGTGACGTGCAGGCGGATCACCTGGCGCCGGTCTTTGACCATCTGTTCCAGGAATGCCTGCTCGTCCGCCGGGTCGTCGAAGCCCGGCGTCATGGCCAGCAGTTCGCGGCCGGTCGCGTCACCGGGCTCCTCCGATATCTCGGACAGTTCGGCGGTGCCCTCCGCAACGGCGAACGACAGGTGATCGGCGCTGGACGCGTGCAGCGCGGCACGCGGGTCGCGCTGCAACTGCTGCACCTTCGCCCGCCCGGCCGTCGTGGAGATCCGCACGATGCGCTCGTCCGCATCCCACGCGTAGACGACGGTCGAGACGTGCGGATGGCCGTTCTTCTTGTTCGTGGCCAGCACGGCGAACTGCTGCGCGCCGAGGAGCCGGACCAGGTCGTCCTCGCTGATGGGCTTGGGGCCGGGCCCCTGCCCAGGGCCGTACTCGGTCATCGCGATCTCCTTCAGGCGTTGGTGGGGACGGTCTCGGCCGGCGCCGTGCTGGCGGCGGGCGGCTTCGGGCGGCGCAGGACGAGGAGCGACACGGCCAAGGCGGCGACCAGGAGGCCGGCGGAGACGGCGAAGGCCAGGTGGTAGCCGCCGGTGAGGGCGGCGGCGGTGTCGCGCCCGTCCGCGCGGAGGGTCTCGGTGCGGGACGCGGCGAGGGTGGTCAGGACGGCGACGCCCAGGGCCATGCCGACCTGCTGGACGGTGTTGAACAGCCCGGACGCCAGCCCCGCGTCCTCCGGACGGGCGCTCGACATGCCGAGCCCGGTCAGCGACGGCAGGACGAGCCCGGCCCCCGCGACCAGCACGAACACGGGCAGGAGGTCGGTGATGTACGCCGCGTCCACCGGGACGGTCGTGAGCAAGGCCATCGCGCCGATCAGCAGCACCAGCCCGGCCATCAGCACGAACCGCTCTCCGAACCGGTTCGACAGCCGTGCGGACGCGAACAGTGAGACCGCGCCGATCGCCACGGCCGCCGGGAGCATCGCCAGGCCGGTGTCCAGCGCGCTGTATCCGAGGACCTGCTGCATGTAGAGGGCGACGATCACCTGGAAGGAGAACATGGCCGACAGGGTGAGCAGTTGGACGGTGTAGGCGCCCGACACGTTGCGGGAGCGGAGGATGCGGAGCGGCATCAGCGGGGTCGCGGCGCGGGACTGCCGGACCGCGAATCCCGCGAGCAGCAGCAGCGACACGGCGCCGAGGCCCAGCGTGTGCGCGGAGAGCCAGCCGTGGCTCTCGACCTTGACGACCGTGTAGATGCCGAGCATCAGCCCGGAGGTGACGAGGAAGGCGCCCCAGACGTCCGCGCCGGCCGCCAGGCCGATGCCTCGGTCGCGCGGGAGTGCCGGGAGGGCCAGCAGGATCGTGGCGAGGCCGATCGGCAGGTTGATCAGGAAGATCCAGTGCCAGCTCAGCGCGTCGGTGAGCACCCCGCCGAGCACCTGCCCGATGGACGCGCCGGCGGCGCCGGTGAAGCTGAAGACGCCGATCGCCCTGGTCCGTTCGCGCGGGTCGGTGAACAGCGTCACGAGGATGCCGAGGACGACGGCGGAGGCGAGGGCGCTGCCGACCCCCTGGAGGAATCGGGCGGCGATCAGCAGGCTGGAGGTGCCGGCCGCTCCTGCCAGCAGCGATGCGACCGTGAAGATCGCGTTTCCGGTGAGGAACAGGGTACGGCGGCCGACGAGGTCGCCGAGGCGCCCGGCGAGCAGGAGCAGGCCGCCGAGCGGGATCAGGTAGGCGTTCATGATCCAGCTGAGCCCGGCGGAGGAGAAGCCGAGATCGTCCTGGATGGCGGGGGTCGCGACGGTGACGATGCTGCCGTCCAGGATCGTCATCAGCATGGTGGCGGACAGCACGCCGAGCGCGGCCCAGCGGGATCGCAGCGGAGAACTCATGGTGCGACCGTAGCAGATAGTTTTGTTGCAGACTATCTATGACAGCCTTACTTCGTGCGCTCGCGTGCCCTCCGCACCGGCTGGGTGCTCTCCGACGGCGTGGCGAGATGGCCGTTGACCAGGGTGTTCAGTGCCCGGACGAGGGTGTCGCGCTCGTCCTTCGGCAGGGACCCGAGGGCCGCCTCATGGACGCCGTCCACGAGCTCCTGGCTGCGGGCGGCGACCCGCGCGCCCTCCTCGGTGACCGCGATGATCCGGGCCCGCCGGTCCCTGGACGACGGCCGGCGCTCGGCGAGGCCCGCCTTCTCCAGGGCGTCCACCGTCACGACCATCGTCGTCTTGTCCATGTCGCCGATCTCGGCGAGCTGGATCTGGGTGCGCTCCTCCTCCAGGGCGTGCACCAGGACGCAGTGCATGCGCGGCGTCAGCCCGATCTCGGCCAGCGCCGCCGTCATCCGGCTGCGCAGCACGAGGCCGGTGTGGTCGAGCAGGAACGACAGGTCCGTCTGGGTGCGGGCGGGGGCCATCGACGTCATGCGGTCCAGCCTACCCAAGATGGTTTCGTTCCAGATTATCTAGCAGCAGCCACATTCCGTGGGCTATCCTGGCGGCATGAAGCGCACCGCGTGTCTGGGTTGGTGGCCGTCCTAGGACGGCCGACACACACGCATGCCATCGGGCCGTCCGCCGGGACGGCCCTTTCTCTTCCTCGGTGACGAGGGCCGGACCAGCGGGAACGGCCAAGACCGAGGAGAGAGACCATGGAGACCATCCCCGAAAGCCTGCGCGCCGCCGAAACGCGGAGCCGCGAACTGGAAGAACGCATCGCGGACGGCCCCGGAGCCTTCCGCATCCTGACCGGCGACCGGCCCACCGGCCCGCTGCATCTCGGCCACTACTTCGGCACCCTCGCGAACCGGATACGGCTCCAGCGCGCCGGGGTGGAGCTGATCGTCCTGGTCCCCGACTACCAGGTGATCACCGACCGGGACGTCGCCGACCACCTGTCGGAGTACAGCGAGGGGCTCGTCGCCGACCACCTGGCCGCCGGGTTCGACCCGTCCACGGGGACGATGTTCAAGCACAGCGCCGTCCCCGCCCTGAACCAGCTCATGCTGCCGTTCCTGTCGCTGGTGTCGGTCGCGGAGCTGACCCGCAACCCGACCGTGAAGGACGAGATCGCGGCGTCCCGGCAGGCGGCCGTCAGCGGGCTGATGCTCACCTACCCCGTCCACCAGGCGTGCGACATCCTGTTCTGCAAGGCGAACCTCGTCCCCGTGGGCAGGGACCAGCTCCCGCACCAGGAGATCACCCGGACGATCGCGCGCCGCTTCAACGAGCGCTACGGCCCCGTCTTCCCGATTCCGGACGCACTGCTGTCGGCCGCGCCGCTCCTGCTCGGCATGGACGGCCAGAAGATGAGCAAGAGCCGCGGCAACGCCATCAACCTGTCGGCCACCGAGGACGAGACGGCCCGGCTGATCAAGCGGGCCGTGACCGACGGCGAGCGGCACATCGGCTACGAGCCCGAGACGCGGCCGCAGGTGTCCAACCTCGTGCTGCTGGCCGCGCTGTGCCAGGACCGCGACCCGCACGCCGTCGCCGCCGAGGTCGGCGACGGGGGCGCCGCCGCCCTGAAGAAGGTCGTGACCGACTCGGTCAACGAGTTCCTGCGCCCGATGCGCGCCCGCCGCGCCGAACTCACCGCCGACCGGGCGCACCTGCGCGGCGTCCTGGCCGAAGGCAACGAGCGCGCCAACGCGATCGCGGACCGGACGCTGGACGAGGTCAGGGCGGCCATGGCCTCCTAGCGCGGGCCTCCTAGCGCGGGCCTCCTAGCGCGGGCCTCCTAGCGCGGGGCGATGCCGCCGAGCACCGTGGCGACGAGACCGTCCACGGCGTCGAGCGGCACCCGGTGCGCGATGCCCTGACCCTGGAAAAGGATCGACAGCACCGGCTCATGGCAGGCACCGACGATCAGCGAGGCGGCCGCCTCCACCCGGGCGCCCGGGGCGAGGCGGCCGAGGTCGCGCTCGGCGCGCAGATATCCGAGCAGCCGCTGGTTCCAGTCCTCGCCCCCGCCGCTCAGCGCCGCGAACCGGGCGAGGACGGCCGGTTTCGCGAGCAGCCCGGTCAGCGCGGGCAGCATCCCGTTGTGCAGGGCGAGCCCGTGCGCGACGTACGCGCGCAGGTTCTCCTCGACCGTCGCCGTGCCGGGCTCCGGGAGCGGGCCGAGCGGCCGCGCGACCGCCTCGGCGTGCGCCCGCAGCGCGTGCGCGAGCAGCTCCTCCTTGTCGGCGAAGTGGTTGTAGAGGACGCCGTCGGCGACGCCGGCCTCCCGCGCGATCGCCCGGACGGTCAGCTCCGCCGTCCCGCGCTCGGCCATCATCCGCTCGGCCGTGGCGATCAGGTGCTCGCGCAGGCTCTGGTCTCCGTCGCGCAGCGCGGCCGCTTTTCGAGGTGACATCACCCGGCATCGTAAATGAGCGGGCTCGAACCCGCGGGCGGCGGGGAAGGAGGGCCGAACTCGTAACCCCCGGGAACCACGCGCCGCCTCATCGCCGCGACGTCACCAGCCAGGCGGAACCGCGCAGCCGGACGGCGCCGTCGCGCTCGAACGGCCGCATGGCCTCCGTGAGGGTGTCGGTCAGTTGGTCTCCCGCGCCGTAGTTGTAGCGGATCGGGCCCCAGCCGGCGAAGAACTCCGCGGCATCGCGGGCGTCTCGTCCCCACACCTGCTCGGCCTCGACCTTCCGGCTGGTCACGCTGTGGAACCCGGCGCCTTCGAGGACCTCGCGGACGCGCTCGGGGTCCGACAGCGACAGCGGGCCGTCGTGCCCGACCGCGGGTTCGTCGAGGGGCGGAAGCGCGGCGAAGACCTTCGCGAGGTCGGTCTCACCGAGGGGTGACATCGACAGGAACGCCAGCCGCCCGCCGTCCCGCAGCGCCCGCCGGACGTTGCCGAACGCGGCGACCGGGTCGGCGAAGAACATGACGCCGAACCGGCTGATCGCCACGTCGAAGGTGCCGTCCTGGAACGGGTACACCTGCGCGTCGCCCTGCTCGAAGGCCACGTTCGCGACGTCCTCCTGCTCGGCGAGGGAGCGGGCTCGGGCCAGCATCGGCCCGGACAGGTCCACGCCCGTCGCGCCGCCGAGCGGCGCCCGTCCGGCGGCGAGCCGGGTGACCTGCCCGTTCCCGCAGCCGATGTCGAGGACGCGGTCGCGGGGCCCGATGGCGGCGCCGTCCAGCAGGAACGCGTTGAACCCGCCGTTCATGGCGTCGTACCGGTCATACCGGTCGGCCCAGTGCTCCCCCTCGTACCCGTTCCAAGCCTCGGCCTGATGCGTATTGACGATCTCCGCCATGTCCCTCTCCCATCCTCAACGTCTCCGGCATGATGAACATCTGTTCATGAACGTATGTTCATAATGAGGTCCGGGGAGGGGGCGCGTCAACTGCGCGCGGGGTGGTCAGGGGAGTGCGTC
>NZ_SMKY01000118.1 GCF_004349235.1 Actinomadura darangshiensis
GGTGTAGTAGTGGTCGTTCGACCAGACCCGGAACTTCGACGGCGACCCTGCCTTGCGCCACAGCGCCTCGTCCTGCGGGGTCTGCGGGTGGGCCGGAAGGTCGCGGTCGGAGTACGCCTCGCCCATGCCGCGCTTCACGCCCGTCCAGTGGAACACCTCGGTGCTCGCGGCGGTGATCGCGTAGGTCCCGGTCTTCGCGCGGATGATGTATGCCTGGCCGTCGACCGTGTCGGTGTGCCAGTACTTGCCGGTCGGCTGCGCGGCGGCCTTCTCCGCCGCGGCGAGCACCGCGCGCTTGCCCAGGTCCTCCGGAGCGGAGGTCGAGGGCGGGGCGGGGGAGCCGGATCCGACGGCAGCGATCGCGACCGCGGTGGCCGCGCCTATCGCGACGACGCCGATCCCGGCCTTGAGCCGCCAGCCGAACCGGACGCGCGTGCGCGGCGGCTTCCCGAGCATCGCGGCACGTGCCTCGGTCATCTCGCGCAGCGTCGGCGGCTCCGGCTCCCCGTACGCCTCGCGAATCATCTGCAGCTCATCCATGGTCGTCCTCCACTTCCCGCATCGGATTCGTGCCGCCGAGTGCCGCGCGCACCTTCTTCCTGGCCCGGTTCAGCCGCGACCCGACCGTCCCGTAGGGGACGTTCAGCGCCGCCGCGACCTCCTCGTGGGAGAGGTCGGCGAGGGCGACGAGGAGCAGCACGTCCCGTTCGCCGGCCGGCAGCCCGGCGATGGCGCCGGCCAGCCGTCCGCGGAGGCCCTGCGCGCTGACCCGGGCGTCCACCCGGTCCGCGTGGGTGTCGGTGCCCGGGACGGGCAGCCGCTCGCGGGCCCGCAGGCCGCGCACCTCGCTGCGCCGGTGCTTGCCGATGAGGTTGGTCGCGATGCCGTACAGCCAGGTCCGGACGTTCGCCCGCGCCGGGTCGTAGCGGTCCCGGTGGCGGAACGCCTCCAGGAACGTCTGGGACGCGATGTCGGACGCGGTGTCCGGCCCGAGCCGCTTGGCGGCGTACCCGCGGATCTCGGCGTAGTGGGCGTCGAAGACCTCACCGAACCGGTCGGGGTCGTGCAGGGACGGCCGCGGCGCGGCCGGGCCGGTGTCGAGCCGGTCCAGCCGCGCCGCGGCGAGGGGGTTCCCCGTCATGTGGTGCCTTTCCGTCGCACGGATGGCGGTCACAGACGTATCACCCGAACCCCCTCACCGCTTTCATTTCAGGCGTTCTACCGGACCCGGTAGGCGCGGATGATGCGCTGATCGATGCCGCTGCCGCCCGCGTCCTGCGCGCTGACCCGCAGCGAGACGGCCTGGCCCTTGACGGGGCCCGGGAGCGGGGCGCTGAAGCGGCCGCCGCCGAGGGCCTGCGTCGCGGCCGCCTGCCACGTCTTCCCGTCGTCCGCGGACGTCCAGAACTCCAGCCCGCCGACCTTCGCCTCGCCGGAGCCCGCCATCCGCGCGACGGTGAACACGGCGGGCTCACCGGACGGCTGGTTGCGCAGGTCGAGGTTCAGGTCGTAGTCGACGAGCAGGAGCGGGATTCCGGCGCTCTCGTGCCCGCGCGGCTCGCGGGAGCGGAACGTCCAGGACGTCGACGTCTGCGTCGACACCGGGAGGATGGCCGACGCGTCGTTCTCGTACGTCAGCCGGTACTCCGCCTCGCCGGACGGAACGGTGAAGTCGCCGAACGGGCCGTCCTTCTCGCCGACCTTCTCGTCCCCGGCGAACAGCACCATGTGCCGCCCCTTCACTTCGTGCATCACGCAGTCGAAGCCGTCCGGACGGGTCTGGAGGTCGACGAGTGCGATGCGCATGTCGTCGCCGGTGCGGGCCGTGGGGTAGCGGGCGCATCCGCTGGGCGTGATGCCGGTACCGGAGTACGGTCCGGGGCGCATCGGCTGCCGGCCCCAGCGGTGCGTGGTCCGCTCGCCCGGCTTCAACTCGATGAACGGCGCCTGGTCGACCCAAGAATCCTCGCCGATCTTGACGAACCCCTCGTCGCCCCAGAGCCATCCGGCGCCGGCCGAGACGTAGTCGGTCCGGGAGGTTCCGGGCTTGACCTCGGCGAATCCCTCGAACGCCAGCAGGCCCTCCGGGCTGATCCCGTAGCGCTTCTCGCTCATGGCCCTGCTCGGGTCCCCGTCGAACGCGGCGAACTCCTGGTCGACGCGGGCCATCCGCTTGAGCTCGGCGGCGGTGACGACGTGCGCCGGGTCGGCGGGAATCCCGTTGCCCAGCGCGTGGACGATGTCGTACACGGCACCGGGCGCGGTCAGCCGGTGCTGAGTGGACGCCTTGAACGTCCCCTTCGTCACACCTTTCATCGGCTGGACGTAGACGGGCGCCGCGGCGGGGTCGAAGGCCCACACGGAGTAGTACCAGAGCCCGTCGCCGGCGTCTTGGACCAGGTCGGCGGCGGACATCGCCGTCGTGGTCTCGACGCCCTCGACGCTCGCTCCGGTCTTGACGGCGGCGGCGCCGTCGAGCGTCACGGTCACGTCCCGGTCGACGACCACTTCGGGGTCGCCGGCGAGGGCCGAGCGCGAATCGCCGTAGTCGTCCACGTTGCCGAGGACGGAGTAGCGGCCTTCGGGAACGCGGAGCTTCGTCCCGCCGTCGGCGGTGACCGCGGTGTACCCGGCGAACAGCGAGTGGTCGTCGAGGTCGACCACGGTGGCGGAGGCCCCGAAGTTCGCCGCGTCGGTGCCCGGCAGCGGCGTGCCCTTGATCGTGAGGGTGTGCGTCGCGGGTTCGACGAAGAACGTCACCGGCGTTCCCAGGGTGACGCCGCCGCCCTTGGCCGTGACCACGGCCGTGTACAGGCCGGGGCGGCCGGCGAGCCGGGAGGCGTCCACGGTCAGCGGCGCCGTCGCGGTGCCGCCCGCGGGCACGCTGACACTGCCCGGGACGGTCGCGACGCCGTCCGTCGTGCGGCCGTGCCGGTCGGTCACCTTGACGCTCAGCCCCAGCTGGACGGGACGGTCGGTGCCGGACGTCCAGCCGAGCTTCGTCGACAGGTCACCGTGCTCGGGGTACTTCGAGGTGCCGAGGCCGACGATGCTCTGCGCGGTGAGGACGGGGCTGCTCGCGGCCTCGCCCACGTCGAGCCGTCCGGCGCCGAGCTGGTAGGCGTCACCGCCGGTGGCGGGGTCGGCGGTGCCGACGAGGGCGGCCTTGAGGCGGGCCGGGTCCCAGTCGGGGTGCTTCGCGGCGAGCAGCGCGGCGGCGCCGGCGACGTGCGGTGTCGCCATCGACGTGCCCGACAGCTTCGTGTAGTTCGTCCCCGTCGGGGTGCCCAACGCGGTGCCTGCGGCTCGGGCCGCCACGATGTCGACGCCCGGTGCGACGATCTCCGGTTTGGCGGTGTTGCCGACCGGGCCGCGGCTGGAGAACTCCGCGAGCCGGTCGCGGGCGTCGACCGCGCCGACCGTGAGCGCGGCCTCGGCCGTGCCCGGTGTACCGACCGACTCGAATGTGCCGTCGTTGCCCGCGGCCACAACGAACAGCGTCCCGTACTTCTTGGTGAGGTCGTTCAGTGCGAGCGACAGGGGGTCGGTGCCGTCGGTGGAGGCGCCGCCGAGGCTCATGTTGACGACGTCGGCGCGCGGCGCGGCCCACTCCATCCCGGCGATCACGCTGGAGTCGGTGCCGTCGCCGTTGTCGTCGAGGACCTTGCCGATGAGCAGGCTCGCGTCCGGGGCGACGCCCTTGCGCTCCCCGCCGGACGCGGCGCCCGTTCCGGCAACGGTCGAGGCGACGTGCGTGCCGTGCCCGAACCGGTCGACGGTGTCGGCCGACTCGGAGAAATTCTTCGACTCGGCGATGCGTCCCTTGAGGTCGGGGTGCCCGGCGTCCACACCGGTGTCGAGCACGGCGACCTTCGCGCCCTTGCCGGTGTACCCGGCTTGCCACGCTTTGGGCGCGCCGACCTGCCGCAGGTTCCGGTCGAGCCGATGTGTCACGGGCCCGGTCGGGGCGAAGTTCGCCTTGACCTTGCCGTCCAGCCAGATGTGCCGGATGCCGCCCGTCGCCTTCACCGACGGGCCCCGCATCCCAGCGAGGGTCTTGCCGAGGGCGCTCGCGTCGCCCTTGGACTGCCGCACGGCCACGGCGCCGATACTCGGCAGGTCCTTCGTCTCGTCGAGCGTCCGGAGGGTGCGGGCGCCCTTGTCGCGCTTGACGATCAGCGGCAGGTCCTTGCTGCGGGCGTCGTCGTAGCCCTGCGCGATCAGCGTCGTGACGTCGAACAGCCGGGGGTCGATGACGCGGCCGACGAGCCCGGCGACGTCGATCGGCACGACGACGACGTGCCCGTCCGGCCGGATCTGCTTGCGGAACGAGCGCTTCTCCCGTCCGGGCGCGGGGGTGACCGAGACCAGCGGCGGCTTGCCCTTGACCGTCCGGACGTCGACGACGTCCCCGGTCACCAGGGTCACCTTCCAGGACTTGCCCTGGTCCAGGCCGCCCGCCGGCGGCGCGGCATGGGCGGACGGGGGTACCGCGGCCAGCGTCCCGGCCGCGAGCAGGATGCCGAGCAGGGCCCGGCTCCGGCGTCTGTACGTCATCGAGTCTCCTCTGCGATGGCCGTCCCGAAATGGACGGTCATTACTGATCACCCGAAGCGGCCGTTCGAGTTCACGGCAGAAGTCCCGATTGGTCCCGGTTTGCACGTCCTGGCGGAGACCGCCCCCGGCGAACCTCATGCCGCGGTCGGAGGACGGGTTTCGACCGTGGTCGGATGACCGGGAGACGCGGGCGGCCGAAGCTGGACGCCATGACTTCACAGACGAAGGCCGCATCGGCGATCAGGGTCGAGGGGCTGACGAAGCGGTACGGCCGGCGCACGGTGGTCGACGATCTGACGTTCACGGTCAGACCGGGCGCGGTGACCGGCTTCTTCGGCCCGAACGGCGCGGGCAAGACCACCGCGCTGAAGGCGGTCGCGGGTCTGGCGCGGCCGTCGGCGGGCGCGGTATCGGTGCTGGGAGCGCCGGTGGCCTCGATGGCGCCGGACGCGCGCCGGATGGGCGTCCACATCGAGCCGTGCGGCGCGCACCCCGCCCGGTCGGCCCGCACGCATCTGCGGGCGCTGGCGCTGTCGGCGGGGCTGCCGCGCCACCGCGTCGAGGAGGTCCTGGAGGTCGCCGAGCTGACCGGGGCGGCGGGCCGCCGGGTCGGCGCCTACTCACTGGGGATGCGGCAGCGGCTCGGGCTCGCCGCCGCGCTGCTCGGCGACCCGGAGGTCCTGGTGCTGGACGAGCCGGCCAACGGCCTCGACCCGCAGGGGATCCGCTGGCTCCGGACGATGCTGCGGGACCGGGTGGCGAAGGGCGGCACGGTCCTGCTGTCCAGCCACATGCTGGCGGAGGCCGCGCAGACGGTCGACGACGTGGTCGTCATCGACCGTGGCAGGCTGGTGCACGAGGGGCCGATCAGTGAGGTGGAGTCGCTGGAGGACGTGTTCCTCGAGCTGACCGGAGGGTTGGAACGATGATCGGCCTGCTTCGCGGGGAACTGCTCAAGTCGGTGACGACCCGTGCCGTGTGGGGATTCGCGGTCGGCGGGACGGCCTTCGCCGCCCTGAACGCGGTGCTCGTCGCCGTGGCGTCGGGAACGCTCGACGAGGTGCCGGAGAAGAAGGAGGCGCTGGCGGGGCTCCCCGTCCTGCTGCTGCTGTGGGGACTGGTCGGCGCGGCGGGCGAGTACCGCCACCGGACCGCCGCGCCCACGGCGCTGGTGGCCCGGCGCGGCCGCGGGACCGTCCTGGCGGTGCGGATCGCGGCGTACGCGCTGACCGGTCTCGGGCTGGCGCTGCTGATCAACGCGGTCGCGGTCGGCGTGGCGCTGCCGCTGCTCGCGGACCAGCCCGGCCCGGACCTGACGTCCGGCCAGGTGGCCGGGGTCGTGGCGGGCAACGTCCTGGCGCTCGTCCTGGCGACGGTGCTGGGCGCGGCGCTCGGTGCGCTGATCCGCAGCCCGGTCGTCGGCGCGGTGGTCCTACTGATCCTGGCCCTGGTGGTGCAGCCCCTGGTGAGCGGTTCGTGGGAGCGGGAGGCGAACCTCTCGCCGTTCGGCGCGGCGGGCGTCATGACGGGCGGGACCCACGACACGACGCTCACGGTCGCGCAGGCCGGCGCGGTGTTCGCGGTCTGGACGGTGCTCGCGACGCTGGTCGCGGTCGTGTGCGAACGACGGCGCGACCTGGCGTGAACGTCGTGGAGCGGATCCAGGCGGTGCGGGGCCTGCGGGCCGCGCACCGCCCGGTGCTGTTCGACATCGCGCTCGCCGCGGCGGCGACCTTCGTGGAAGTGGGTCTGCTGTTCAACGACGGCACCGAGGCCGTGCCCCTGCCGATCGCGGTGACCGTCCTGACCGGCGCGGTGCTCCTGGCCCGCCGCCGGTTCGGAGTGGCGGTGACCGCGGTGACGGTCGCCGGGGCGGCCGCGGTGACCGCGGCCGGGTACGCGCCCGGAGGAGCGCCGGCCGTCGTCGCGCTGTGGTCGCTCGCCGAAACACGCGACCGGCGCGTCTCGCTCGCGGTGCTGGCACCGGTGGCGGTGTTCCTGGAAGCCGACAACGTCTGCAGCCCACCGGTGTCGATCGGGGCGTGGATGCTGGGCGCCTACATGCAGACGCGCCGCCGCTACGTCCAGGCGGTGGAGGAGCGGGCCGCCACCCTCGAACGCGAACGGGAGCAGCTCGACCTGATCGCGGCGCAGCGCGAGCGCGGCTCGATCGCCCGGGAACTGCACGACATCGTCGCCCACTCGGTGACGGTGATGCTGATCGGAGTCCGCGGTGCCCGCGACGTCCTGGAGACCGAACCGCAGGTGGCCGCGCGGACGCTGGAGCGAGTGGAGACCAGCGCCGAGCAGAGCCTGGCCGAACTGCGCCGGATCCTCGTCCTGCTGCGCGGGCGGCACGCGGCGGAGACGCGGCCGCAGCCGTCACTGGCGGGCCTGGACGAACTGGTCGCCGGGTACCGCGCCGCGGGACTGCCGGTCCGGCTGGAGATCGCCGGGGAGCGGCTGGACCTGCCGGGCGGGGTGGAGCTGTCCGCCTTCCGGATCATCGAGGAGGCGTTGACCAACGCGCTTAAACACGCCGGGGCGACCCTCGTCACGGTACGGCTGGCCTACGGCGGAGCTGACCTGGAGGTACGGGTGCACGACGACGGGACGGGGACCGGCGAGCCGGGCCCCGGCGGGCACGGCCTGGTCGGGATGCGGGAGCGGGCCGCGGTGCTCGGCGGCGAGCTGGAGGCGGGCCGGGTCCCCGGCGGCGGGTTCCGGGTCGCGGCACGGCTGCCGATCGGGGAGCGGGCATGACGATCCGGGTACTGATCGTCGACGACCAGGAACTGATCCGGATCGGTTTCCGGCTGTTCCTGCAGACCCGTCCCGACCTGGAGGTCGTCGGCGAGGCCGCGGACGGCCGCGAGGCCCTCGCGCGGGCGACCGAGCTGCGGCCCGACGTCGTCCTGATGGACGTCCGGATGCCGCGGATGGACGGCGTAGAGGCCACCGCCCACCTCACCGCCAGGGACCATCCGCCCCGCGTGCTGATCCTCACCACTTACGACCTCGACGAATACGTGTTCGGCGCGCTGCGCGCCGGGGCGTCGGGGTTCCTGCTGAAGGACGCGCCCCGCGAGCGGCTCCTGGAGGCGATCCACGTCGTCCACCAGGGCGAGGCGCTGCTGTCCCCGTCGATCACCCGCCGCCTGATCGAGGACTACGCCGGCCGCACCGACCCCGTCCGGCCGGCACCGGACCTGCTGACCGCGCTGACCCCGCGCGAGCGCGAGATGCTCCTGCTCGTGGCCCAGGGCCTGTCGAACCCGGAGATCGCGGCGCGGCTCGTCGTCACCGAGGCCACCGTCAAGAGCCACGTCGGCAGCGTGTTCGCCAAGCTCCACCTCCGCGACCGCGTCCAGGCCGTCGTCCTGGCCTACGAGCACGGCATCATCGTCCCAGGCCACCGCCCCGACCCCCACTGAAAGATCGCCGACGACCACCGCCGGTCGCCACCGGGCGAGCCGCCGAGAGGGCCGAACGGCGCAACGCCGAACTCGAAGGCGTGTCCGACCGGGTGGATCTCGTCACCGGCGACATGTGCGCCCTGCCGTTCGAGGACGGCTCCTTCGACCTGGTCGTGTCGAGCCTGGCCGTCCGCCCGCAAGCCCGCCTGAGCCCCGCGTCAGCAGTGCCCTTTGGCCATTGTGGTCGACATCGTTATCACCGCGCGCAGGGCGCTCGATTCAGGGAGCCGGTGGACGGTGACCGTCAGGCAGACGGGGTGATCGCCGTCGGTGTCGGTGAGCTCGAACTTCAGGCCGCTCCGGTCGCCGTCGGTGAACGGATCGCCTTCCGTGAGTGCGGCCCGGCCCCGGATGGCGTCGCTGAACGTCTTGTGGACGTGCGGTTGAAGGGCGGAATAGGTGATCTCCAGCGGCCCGCCGGGGAGGCTGACGGCCGCCTGCAGGGCGAGCATCTCCACGTCCCGCTGCTGATCGGCGGACAGAGCGGCGCGGACCGGTCCGTTCACGAGGAACGTCGCGGCCACCAGGACCGCCGCCAGGGCCAGTTTGGCGACGCGTCCGGCGACCAGGGCCGCACCGGACGGCTCCCTCCCCTGCGGGTCGCGGAACCGCCAGGCATGCGTCCTCCACCACAGCTTGCGCTGGCCAACGCACGCCGCGAGGACCAGGATCACCGCCAGCAGCCACAGAACGACGACCAAGTAGGTGAGCATCCGACACCTCCGCAATCGATCTCGCGTGTCAGATGCTCCCTAGCGCAGCCGAGTTCACCGCGCAGTCTCACAACCGAGCGGCGAGTCGAGAACGGCCACGCCGGCGTGGTCGTCGGCGAGGCGCGCCGTGACGACGGTGGGGTCGTGTGGACGACTCGGTGAGGGACGTCCTGCCTGGGGGCGGAAGGTGTCCGTGCCGCCCCTAGGGCAGTGGTCGTGCGGGTGTCACCCGCTCGGTGTGGACGACGATGTCGAACCAGGTCGCCAGCGCCCCACCGGCCAGGTGGTGGGCGGCGTCGTCCTGCGGGTCGTAGGACGGTCCGATCAGCCGCGTGCGGGTCGGGGCGTCCAGGAGGCGACGGACGGGTTCGGGGCGTGGGGCCCGCAGGTTCAGGATGTATCCCGCTCGGTCCGCGGCGGCCGCGCTGAGGACGGCGTCGACGAAGTCCGCGCCCGGGGCCGGCAGGGGCACGCCGATCGAGCCGCGCGCCAGGGTGAGTCCGATCGAACGGTAGTCCGAGCCCAGACGTTCGCGTAGGTAGCCGCCCATGTTGCGGTGCGTCTCGGGCGGCTGGGACGGGGACACCGTGCGGGGGTCGCCCACGGCGGTGTGCGCCATGCCGCCCCAGTAGACGACCTTGTCGTCCGACTGCTCCTGCCAGCTCACCACGTCATCGGCGAGCGTCCGTTCCAGCGCGGCCAGGCCGTCGGGCCGCGCGGTGTGCCGCAGCGGCTTGTCCGGGGGCTGCGCGAAGCGCACCGGGTCCTCGGGATGGCGCTGGTTATAGGAGCGCATCCAGCCGACGAGGTCGAGGATCTCCCTGGTCTGCCAGAACGCCCGCGCCTCGGCCAGCAGTTCCCGCGGGTCGCCTTCACCGGTGGCGACGTGGACGTCCAGGCCGAGCCGGGCCGGGACGTCGCCCTCCAGGGCCACGGTCCGAAACCCTTCCTGCTCCACCAGCAGCCGCACGATGCGGTGCGCCACGACCGACAGTTCACGTGTCTGCCGCGCGGCGGCTCCCAGTGCCACGATCTTGGCATCGCGCACCAGGGGGGCCAGCGGACGCAGGTCCTCCAATGGCTGATCGGGGTCCCGGCCGGCCAGCGCGTGGGAGTTCTTCCTGATCCATTCGGCCGCTGTCCGCACCGGCATGCCGTCCCCCTCGTGTCGCGCGCCGCCCCGTGCGGCCGCTGCAACGATCTTGCGACCTGAAGTTCGGTCGAGGTCAAGGGCGGCGTCGTCCGGGGGTCTCGTTCTCATTGAGGGGGTGGCCTCCTCCGTGCAGGTGATATCTGGGCGAACGGGGCCGCGTCGGGAACCGGAATAGGTGGGTCAATCGTCCTGTTGTAGAGGACGTCAGCAAAGTTGAGTCCGGCCGACTCAAGTCATTTGACAGGAGGCGGATCGGCGGGCAACCTTGCGGGCTAGAGACTCAACCGGCGCGCCCTGGGGGCGACCGGGGCTGCGAATAACTCCCGGCAACGGGGTTGAACCGGAAACGACGGAGGACGAGAACATGGCACGTGCGGTCGGCATCGACCTCGGGACGACCAACTCGGTCGTCGCGATCCTGGAGGGCGGCGAGCCCACCGTCATCGCGAACGCGGAGGGGTCGCGGACCACGCCGTCCGTCGTCGCCTTCGCCAAGAACGGTGAGGTGCTGGTCGGCGAGGTCGCCAAGCGCCAGGCGGTCACCAACGTGGACCGGACCATCCGGTCGGTCAAGCGCGAGATGGGCACCGACTGGAAGACCAAGATCGACGACAAGGACTTCAACCCGCAGCAGATCAGCGCGTTCGTGCTGCAGAAGCTGAAGCGGGACGCCGAGTCCTACCTTGGCGAGACCGTCACCGACGCGGTGGTCACGGTGCCCGCCTACTTCTCCGACCACCAGCGGCAGGCCACCAAGGAGGCCGGCCAGATCGCGGGCCTGAACGTCCTGCGCATCATCAACGAGCCGACCTCGGCGGCGCTGGCCTACCACCTGGAGAAGGAGAACGAGGCCACCATCCTGGTCTTCGACCTCGGCGGCGGCACGTTCGACGTGTCCCTGCTGGAGGTCGGCGACGGCGTGGTCGAGGTGAAGGCCACCAGCGGCGACAACCACCTGGGCGGCGACGACTGGGACAACAAGGTCGTCGACTGGCTGGTCGAGAAGTTCAAGAACGCCAACGGCGTGGACCTCGGCAAGGACAAGATGGCGCTGCAGCGGCTCCGCGAGGCCGCCGAGAAGGCGAAGATCGAGCTGTCCGGCTCGTCCGAGACGCAGATCAACCTGCCCTACATCACCGCGTCCGCCGAGGGCCCGCTGCACCTGGACGAGAAGCTCACCCGGGCCGAGTTCCAGCGAATGACCTCCGACCTGCTCGACCGGACCAAGGCGCCGTTCCAGTCGGTGCTGAAGGACGCCGGCATCACGGTCGACGGCATCGACCAGGTCGTCATGGTCGGCGGCTCCACCCGGATGCCCGCGGTGTCCGAGCTGGTCAAGGAGCTGACCGGCGGCAAGGAGCCGAACAAGGGCGTCAACCCGGACGAGGTCGTCGCGATCGGCGCCAGCCTGCAGGCCGGCGTGCTCAAGGGCGAGGTCAAGGACGTCCTGCTGCTGGACGTGACCCCGCTGAGCCTCGGCATCGAGACCAAGGGCGGCATCTTCACCAAGATCATCGAGCGGAACACCACGATCCCGACCAAGCGGTCGGAGACGTTCACCACCGCCGACGACAACCAGCCGTCCGTGGAGATCCAGGTCTACCAGGGCGAGCGCGAGATCGCCGCGTACAACAAGAAGCTCGGCACCTTCCAGCTCACCGGCCTGCCGCCGGCGCCGCGCGGCGTCCCGCAGATCGAGGTCACCTTCGACATCGACGCGAACGGCATCGTGAACGTCAGCGCGAAGGACCAGGGCACCGGGCGCGAGCAGTCGATGGTCATCACGGGCGGCAGCGCGCTGCCCAAGGACGACATCGAGAAGATGATGCGCGACGCCGAGGACTACGCCGAGGAGGACCGCCAGCGCAAGGAGGAGGCCGAGGTCCGCAACCAGGCCGACACCCTCGCGTACTCGACGGAGAAGTTCCTGCGGGAGAACGACGAGAAGGTCCCCGAGGAGATGAAGACCGAGGTGGGCGAGGCGGTCGCCGAGGTCAAGAAGGCTCTCGAAGGCACCGACGTCGACGCGATCAAGGGCAGCGCCGAGAAGCTCGCGCAGGTCAGCCAGAAGATGGGCGCGGCCATGTACGCGCAGAACCCCGAGGGTGCCCAGCCGGGCGCCGAGGACCACGGCCCGACGGCCGACGCCCAGGACGGGGAGCCGCAGGACGACGAGGTCGTCGACGCCGAGATCGTCGACGACGAGAAGCCGAAGGAGGAGGGCCGATGACCGCAGCGAAGCGAGGATCTTCGGCACTCCCCTCCGGGGGTCTGGGGGTCGCCCCCCAGAAGGGACTGCCGATGACCGCAGCGAAGCGAGGATCTTCGGCACTCCCCTCCGGGGGTCTGGGGGTCGCCCCCCAGGAAGGCGGTGTCCAGTGACGTCCTCCCCTAACGAGGGCGAGGAGAAGGAGGGTCCGGTGATCCGCGACAAGCGGCGCATCGATCCCGAAACGGGGGAAGTCCGGGCGCAGGCGGCGACGCCTGCCCCGGAGGCCCCGGTCAACGGGGGCGCCAACGGCACCGACGAGGAGACCTCCTCGCTCAAGACCCAGCTGACGGAGCGTCTCGCCGACCTCCAGCGGCTGAAGGCGGAGTACGACAACTACCGCAAGCGCGTCGAGCGCGACCGGGTCGCGGTCCGCGAGCAGGCCCTCGGGCAGGTGCTGTCCGAACTGCTCCCGGTGCTGGACGACATCGGCCGCGCCCGGGACCACGAGGAGCTCACCGGCGGGTTCAAGTCCGTCGCGGAGAGCCTGGAGGCGGTCACCGGCAAGCTCGGCCTGGAGCGGTACGGCGAGAAGGGCGAGCCCTTCGACCCGGTCGTGCACGAGGCGCTCATGCACTCCCTCTCGGCGGACGTGACCGAGACGAGTGTGGTGGACGTCCTGCAGCCCGGCTACCGGATCGGCGAGCGGGTCCTGCGGCCCGCGCGGGTCGCGGTGGCCGACCCCGACCCGGACGCCGGGTCGGCGGACGAGTCCGGCGACGGGCCGGACGACGACGAGTGATCCCCGCGGGGCCCGTCCTCAGGGGCGGGCCCCGCGCGGGCCCTGAAGACATGTGGCAAGTGGCGATAGCAGAAGGCGGGGCGCCGTGAGCACCAAGGACTACCTGGAGAAGGACTACTACAAGGTCCTCGGTGTCGCGAAGTCGGCCTCGCAGGAGGAGATCAAGAAGTCGTACCGGAAGCTGGCCCGCAAGTACCACCCGGACGCCAACAAGGGCGACACCGACGCGGAGGACCGCTTCAAAGAGGTCTCCGAGGCCTACGACGTCCTGTCCGACGAGAAGCGCCGCAAGGAGTACGACGCGGTGCGCTCCATGCCGGGCGGCTTCCGCGGCCAGCAGGGCGGCGGCGGTTTCCCGTTCGACATCGGGGACATCTTCGGCCAGCAGGGCGGCGGGACGCAGCCGGGCGGCGCCGGGGAGCGCATCGGCGACCTGTTCGGCGGCCTGTTCGGACGCGGCGGCGGAGGCGGCGGCACCCGCACGACGGGGACGCGGCGCGCGCGGCGCGGCGCGGACGTCGAGACCGAGGTGACGCTGTCGTTCGGCCGCGCGATGAACGGCGTGACCGTCCCGATCAAGCTGACCAGCGAGGCGGCCTGCAACAGCTGCCGGGGGACCGGCGCGAAGGCCGGCACCGTCCCGCGGGTGTGCCCGAACTGCGAGGGCACCGGGCACGAGACCCGCAACCTCGGCAACTTCGGGTTCCAGGAGCCGTGCAAGGAGTGCCGCGGCCGGGGCCTCGTCGTGGACGACCCGTGCCCGACCTGCCACGGCAGCGGCCGCGCGACGGGCACCCGCACGATCCAGGCCCGCATCCCGGCGGGCGTCGCGGACGGGCAGAAGATCCGGCTGAAGGCCAAGGGCGCGCCCGGCGAGAACGGCGGCCCGTCCGGCGACCTGTACGTGCACATCAAGGTGCACCCGCACAAGGTGTTCGGGCGCGGCGGCGACAACCTGACCCTGACCGTCCCGGTGACGTTCCCCGAGGCGGCGCTCGGCGCCGAGATCCGGGTGCCGACGTTCCAGGGGCAGCCCGTCACGCTGAAGCTGCCGGAGGGCACCCCGAACGGCCGCACGTTCCGGGTGAAGGGCCGCGGCGCCCCCCGCCGCGACGGGACGAAGGGCGACCTGCTCGTCACCGTCGACGTGCACGTCCCGCAGAAGCTCGACGAGCAGTCGCGGGAGGCGCTCGTCCGGCTGCGCGACGCCGGCACCGGCGACGACCTGCGCTCCGACCTCCTCCAGCAGGCCAGACAGGAGTGATGGCCATGAGCGGGCGAGGTTCTCCCGAGCGCGGGCGAACGGAGTGAGCCATGAACGCTGACCCCTTCGGCGACGACACTCCGGTCTACGTGATCTCCGTGGCGGCGCAGCTGTCCGGGCTGCACCCGCAGACGCTGCGGACCTACGACCGGATGGGCCTGGTGTCCCCCGGCCGGACGGCCGGGCGGGGCCGCCGCTACTCGATGCGCGACATCGTGATGCTCCGCGAGATCCAGCGGCTCTCGCAGGAGGAGGGCATCAACCTGTCCGGCATCAAGCACATCCTGGAGCTGCAGCGCGACAACGTGCGGCTCCGCGACGAGCTCGGCACGGCGCACGCGGCGCTGGAGGAGCTCGCCAACGAACTCGAATCGACCCGTGCGGTCGCGGCGCGGCTGGCGCAGCAGCGGCGGCACGGGGACCCGGGCGGGACGCCCGGCGCCGACCTCGTGCCGATCCGGCACACGAGCGTCGTCGTCTGGCAGGAACGCAACCGGGAATAGGGACAACTCACGGGGACTGGGACGATGGACTACAAGCTGACGCAGAAGAGCCAGGAGGCGGTGTCGGTCGCGGTCCGCAGGGCGGCGGCCGAGGGGCATCCCGAGGTCGACCCGCAGCACCTGCTGGTGGCGCTGATCGGGCTGCCGGACGGGACGGCGGTGCCGCTGCTGGAGGCGGTCGGCGCCGACTGGCAGGTGATCCGGCGGCGGGCCGAGGAGCAGCTCGCCGCGATGCCGAAGGCGCAGGGCTCGACGGTCGCGACGCCGCGGCTGTCCGGGCAGCTGCAGCGGTCGGTCAACACGGCGGCGAACCGGGCGCAGCAGCTGGAGGACGAGTACGTCTCGACCGAGCACCTGCTGGTCGGGCTGGCCGCGGACGGCGGTCCGGCGGCGGGCCTGCTGAAGGAGTTCGGGGCGACGCCGCAGGCGCTGCTGGACGCGTTCGAGAAGGTGCGCGGGCACGCCCGCGTGACCAGCGAGAACCCGGAGGGCACCTACCAGTCGCTGGAGAAGTACGGCGTCGACCTGACGGCGGCGGCGCGCGACGGCCGGCTCGACCCGGTCATCGGGCGCGACTCGGAGATCCGCCGGGTCGTCCAGGTGCTGTCGCGCCGGACGAAGAACAACCCGGTGCTCATCGGTGAGCCCGGCGTCGGCAAGACGGCCGTCGTCGAGGGCCTGGCGCAGCGGATCGTCGCGGGCGACGTGCCCGAGTCGCTGCGCGGCAAGCGCCTGGTCTCCCTCGACCTCGGCGCGATGGTCGCGGGCGCGAAGTACCGCGGCGAGTTCGAGGAGCGGCTGAAGGCCGTCCTGAACGAGATCAAGCAGAGCGAGGGGCAGGTCGTCACGTTCATCGACGAGCTGCACACCGTCGTCGGGGCGGGCGCGGCCGAGGGCGCGATGGACGCCGGCAACATGCTGAAGCCGATGCTGGCCCGCGGCGAGCTGCGCATGATCGGCGCGACCACCCTGGACGAGTACCGGGAGCGGATCGAGAAGGACGCCGCCCTGGAGCGCCGGTTCCAGCAAGTGTTCGTCGGGGAGCCGACGGTCGAGGACACGATCGCGATCCTGCGCGGGCTGAAGGGCCGGTACGAGGCGCACCACAAGGTGCAGATCAACGACTCGGCGATGGTGGCGGCGGCGACGCTGTCCGACCGCTACATCACGTCCCGGTTCCTGCCGGACAAGGCCATCGACCTGGTGGACGAGGCCGCGTCCCGGCTGCGCATGGAGATCGACTCCCGTCCGGTCGAGATCGACGAGCTGCTGCGCCAGGTCGACCGGCTCAAGATGGAGCAGATGAACCTGGAGAAGGAGACCGACGAGGCGTCCCGGCAGCGGCTGGAGCGGCTCCGCGCCGACCTGGCCGACAGGCAGGAGCACCTGAGCGGCCTGAACGCCCGCTGGGAGCGGGAGAAGGCGGAGCTGAACCGGGTCGGCGAGATCAAGGAGCGGATCGACCAGCTGCGCGGCGAGGCGGAGCGGGCCGAGCGCGACGGCGACCTGGAGACGTCCTCGCGGCTCACCTACGGCGAGATCCCGGCGCTGGAGAAGCAGCTGGAGGAGGCGTCGGAGGCCGCCGAGAACCGCGACACGATGATCAAGGAGGAGGTCGGCCCGGACGACGTCGCCGACGTGGTCGCGTCCTGGACCGGCATCCCCGCCGGCCGCCTGCTCGAAGGCGAGACGGCCAAGCTCCTGCGCATGGAGGACGAGCTGGGCCACCGCCTGATCGGCCAGGAGGCCGCGGTCCGCACCGTGTCGGACGCGGTGCGCCGGGCCCGCGCGGGCATCTCCGACCCGGATCGTCCGACCGGCTCGTTCCTGTTCCTCGGGCCCACCGGCGTCGGCAAGACCGAGCTGGCGAAGGCGCTCGCGGAGTTCCTGTTCGACGACGAGCGGGCGATGACCCGCATCGACATGAGCGAGTACTCCGAGAAGCACTCGGTCGCCCGGCTGGTCGGCGCGCCCCCCGGATACGTCGGCTACGAGGAGGGCGGGCAGCTCACCGAGGCCGTCCGGCGGCGCCCGTACTCGGCCGTCCTGCTGGACGAGGTGGAGAAGGCGCACCCCGAGGTCTTCGACGTCCTGCTCCAGGTGCTGGACGACGGCCGCCTCACCGACGGCCAGGGCCGCACGGTCGACTTCCGCAACACGATCCTGATCCTGACCTCCAACATCGGGTCGCAGTTCCTCGTCGACCCGACCCTGGAGAACGGCGCGAAGCGCGAAGCGGTGTGGAACGCCGTCCGGAACTCGTTCAAGCCGGAGTTCCTCAACCGTCTCGACGACGTGATCCTGTTCGACGCGCTCTCGACGGACGAGCTGACCCGCATCGTCGACCTCCAGATCGACAAGCTCGCCGAGCGCCTCGCCGACCGCCAGCTCGCCCTCCAGGTGACGCCCGCGGCCCGCGAGTGGCTGGCCCTGACCGGCTACGACCCGCTGTACGGCGCGCGTCCGCTGCGCCGCCTCGTCCAGACGGCGATCGGCGACCAGCTGGCCCGCGAGCTCCTCTCCGGCGAAGTCCTGGACGGCGACGGAGTAGTGGTCGACCTGGACGAGGCCGCCGACCGCCTGACCGTCACCCCCTCCCGGGGCCTGACCCTCACCAAGTAGCTCCCACGCGGCGGGGTCGTGCAGGGGAGCCGCTCGTGCTGTTGCTGGGGTTAAGGGTTGCGGAGCTGGTGGTAGAAGGCGCGGATGTCTTCGGTCAGGAGGGCGGGGGTCTCTGTGGCGGCGAAGTGGCCGCCTTGGGAGAACTCCGTCCAGTGGACGAGGTTGTGGTCGCGTTCGGCGACGTGGCGGATGGTGGGGTCGGTGGGAAAGAGCGCGATGCCTGTGGGGACCCCGGTGGGGCCGGGCGGCGTCACGGGGGCGTTGCGGACCTCGTAGTACAGGTGCGCGGAGGGCGCGCCGGTGGCCGTCAGCCAGTAGAGGGTCACGTTCGCCAGTAGGTGGTCGCGGCCCACGGCGTCCTCTGGGAGCGCCTTGGCCGGGTCGGTCCACTCCCAGAACTTCTCCACGATCCAGGCGAGTTGCCCGGCCGGTGAGTCGTTGAGTGCGTAGGCGAGGGTCTGCGGGCGGGTGCTCTGGAGGTCGGCGTAGCCGGTGCCCACCTGGCGGAGCCGCTCGGCCGCGGCGATCCGTTCCGCCTCGTCAGGGGACAGGTCGCCGAGGTCGCCGGACGGGAAGGCCAGCTGTCCGTTGATATGGACGCCCACGACGTTCTGCGGGGCGATCCGGCCCAGTTCCGGGGAGACGATCGAGCCGGTGTCCCCGCCTTGGGCTCCGTAACGGTGGTAGCCGAGGCGGTCCATCAGCGCGGCCCATGCCCTGGCTATGCGCGCGTGGTTCCAGCCCGGCCCGGACAGCGGGGTCGAGAATCCGAACCCTGGGAGCGAGGGCACGACCACGTGGAACGCGTCGGCCGGGTCTGCGCCATGTGCGCGGGGGTCGGTGAGCGGTCCGATGACCTCGGTGTACTCGGCGAACGAGCTCGGCCATCCGTGCGTGAGGATCAGCGGGAGCGCGTCCGGTTCCGGCGATCTGACGTGCAGGAAGTGGATGCGCTGCCCGTCGATCTCTGTGCGGAACTGTGGAAACCGGTTGAGCCGTGCCTCGTGCTCCCGCCAGCTGTAGCGGGTCAGCCAATGGCCGGCCAGTCCGGTGAGGTAGTCGAGCGGGACGCCGCGTTCCCAGCCGGTCCCGGGCACCGGCGCCGGCCAGCGGGTGCGTTCCAGGCGGTGCCGCAGGTCGTCCAGCTGCCGTTCCGGGACGTCGATGACGAACTCGTTCACTCTCCGGATTTTATCCTCGTGCAACGAGTAAAAGACGGTCGCACCTCAGGTGAGCCAGTCGGCGTCCAGGGTGGCGCGGAGGCGGTCCAGTGCCTCCTCGTCTTGGGCTCGGACGCAGAGCCATCCATCGGTGTCCCAGATGAGCACGCCTGAGCCTGCGTAGAAGGCCGGGCCCGGCTCGCCTTCGGGGTACCCCGGGAAGGGCAGGCGCGTGAAGCGGCGGTCCAGTTCGTCGCCGTCCTCGTAGTCGCCGGAGTCGCAGAGCGCGTCGTCTGCCAGGACAGCCTCGGTCAGGACGATCTCGATGCAGGAGACGGAGAAGCTGCCGAGCCAGGGCTCCCAGCGCTCGGCATCCTTGTCGGCGAGGTCGCCGCGCATGCGGACGGGCGGGTCCGCCTGGTCGAGGTCGCTGAGCAGGACGCCCCATGAGGCGACGCCCTGGTTCTCCTCCCGGAAGACGAGGGCCTCCTTGCGGTCGTCCACGTAGAACTCGCCCGGGCTCAAGAGGTGCTGCATGTTGCTGTGCAGGTCGAAGCGGCGGCCGAACAGCGTGTACGCCTCGCGGGCGGCGACGGGCAGGCGTACCGCCAGGGCCTCTTCGGCGGCCGTCAGTTCGGCTTCCGGTGTGCCGTCCCCAGGGGACAGCGGCGTGCGCCAGGTTTCGGCGAACCCCCGGATGTACGCCCAGGCGGCGGCCCGGTCGGCGAGGGCGGCCGGAAGGTCCTGGACGAGGTCGAAAGAACTCACGGACGCGAACCTACTCTGCCCGCCGCACACCGTCAGGCAGTCGCAACGCCTCCTCCGTCAAGGTGTGTCAGCAGGGCTTGCTGGTACCGGTGGGGCATTTCGTAGCCGGGACGTGTCCGGTTCTGCTCTGAGCGGCGTGGGATTCCGTCCATCACGTGCGGGGGGCAGAGTTGTCCCATGAGGCTTCTGATGCTGGGCGGGACGGAGTTCGTCGGACGGGCCATCACCGAGGGCGCGCTTGCACGCGGCTGGGACGTGACCGTCTTTCATAGGGGACGGCACGAGCCGCCGAAGGGAGTGCGGTCGTTGCACGGCGACCGCACGGGTGAGGACGGCCTGAAGGCGCTCGCGGACGGAAAGTGGGATGCGGTCGTCGACACCTGGTCGGGCGCACCGTCCGCCGTCCGTGACACCGCCCGCCTTCTGGACGGACGAGTCGCACGCTACGCCTACATATCCAGCCGTTCGGTCTACGAGTACCCAACACCGATCGGGCAAGGCGAAGAGGCCGACGTTGTGGACGGCTCTCCCGACGACGGCGACGTCGATTACGCGGAGGCCAAGCGTGGTGGCGAACTCGCTGCACAAGGCGTGTTCGGCGACAAGTCACTGCTGGTGCGGGCGGGGCTCATCCTGGGCCCGTACGAGAACATCGGACGCCTGCCCTGGTGGCTGATACGAATCGCGGAGGGCGGGCGAGTCCTGGCGCCCGGCCCACGCGACGCCGGCCTCCAGTACATCGACGTCAGGGACCTCGCCGTATGGACCCTCGACGCCATCGAGCAAGGTCTCAGCGGCCCGTACAACCTGATCAGCTCGCCCGGCCACACGACGATGCGAGAGTTCCTGGAAGCGTGCAAGCAGACGACGGGTTCCGACGCCGATCTCGTCTGGACGGACCCCGAAAGGATCCTCGAAGCGGGCATCGAGCCATGGACGGACCTTCCGGTCTGGCTTCCGCCTGGTGAGATCTACGACACCATGCAGCACACCAACGTGGACAAGGCTCTCGCCACAGGACTGGAGTGCAGGCCCGTCCAGGAAACGGTCGCCGACACCTGGGAGTGGCTCCAGGCCATCGGGGGACGGGCTCCGCAACGCCCAGACCGTCCTGCAGTGGGGCTGCCGGCCGATAAGGAGGCCGAGGTCCTGGAAGGCTGAGGCCGGCTCCGGTGGACGCGGTGGGGTCCGGTCCGCTAGAGAAGCCTTCTATGACCGCATTGGTACTCGGGCCCCACCTCCGGCATGTGAGTCACCACACCGCGACCGTCTGGGTGGAAACGGATCGTCCGTGCGAGGTCAGGGTCGTCAACCAGGAACACGGCCTTGATGCGAGCTCCCGCACCTTCACCGCACATGGCCACCACTATGGGCTCGTTGAGATAGATGGCCTCGCGCCGGAAGCGCGCATCCCCTACGAAATCGTCATCGACGGCGAGACCGTCTGGCCGGAGAGCGGCAGCGGGTTTCCGCCGTCCCAGATCCGGACGCTCCGCGAGGACGGCGGCCTGCGGATCTCGTTCGGGTCCTGCCGCCGCTCGCCGGGCACCGTGGACCTGTTCGGGTACGACGCGCTCGCCGCGTTCTCGGACCGGCTGCGGACGGGCGGCGACGCCGTCACCTGGCCGGACGTCCTGCTCATGGTCGGCGACCAGGTGTACGCCGACGAGCTGACCGAGGAGATGCGCGCGTTCATCAAGGGCCGCCGCGCCGCGGGTGAGCCGCCGGACGGCGAGGTCGCCGACTACGAGGACTACACGCACCTGTACAAGCTGGCGTGGCACGATGACGCGGCCGTCCGGTGGCTGCTGTCCACCGTCCCCACGTTCACGGTCTTCGACGACCACGACATCCGGGACGACTGGAACACCTCGCACACGTGGCGCAAGGAGATGTGGGCGCAGCCCTGGTGGAAGGACCGCATCACCGGGGGCATCGGCTCGTACTGGATCTACCAGCATCTCGGGAACATGTCGCCGCAGGACCGGGCGTCCGATCCCACCTTCAAGGCCCTGCGGACTGCGTCGGACACCACGGGCGACGCCGGCGCCGTCCTGGACGAGTTCGCCGAGAAGGCCGACAAGCAGCCCGACAGCACGCGCTGGAGCTACGCCCACGACTGGGGCAACACCCGCCTGATCGTGGTCGACAGCCGATGCTCCAGGCTGCTCACGCCAGATCGGCGCGGAATGCTCGACGACGACGAGTTCGACTGGCTGGACAGTCAGTGCCAGGGCGGCATGGACCATCTGCTCATCGCAAGCTCCCTGCCCTACCTGCTCCCTATGGCGATCCACCACGCGGAGTCCTGGAACGAGGCCGTCGCCGGGGGCGCCTGGGGAAAGCGTGCAGCCGGGGTCGGCGAGAAGATTCGCCAAGCGGCCGACCTGGAGCACTGGGCCGCGTTCGAGAAGTCGTTCCGGGACGTGGCCGCTGATGTCATCGCCGTCGGACGGGGTGAACGGGGCCCCGCCCCTGCGAGCATCTCGTTCCTGTCGGGCGACATCCACTACTCGTACCTGGCGCGGGTCACCGAGGCCGGCACGCAGTCGAAGGTCTCCCAGATCGTCTGCTCGCCCCTGCGGAACCCCCTGATCGGCAAGTTCCGCTTGGCGAACCGCATCGCGTACTCGCGGGCGGCCGGCGGACCGTTCCGCCTACTGGCGAAACTCGCGAAGGTGCCCGTCCCGCCGATCCGGTGGCGGATGACGGACGGCCCCTGGTTCCACAACGCCATCGCCACCGTCGAACTCTCCGGACGCGACTGCAACGTCGTCTGGGAGACGCCATGGGACGGCGGCAAGCTCAACGAAATGGGCCGCGCCACCATCGTCTGAACGCACGGGCACGTAACGCACGGGGTGCGTTCGTTCCACCCCCTCGACGGAACGAACGCACCCCGGTGTGGACGGTCCCGCCCCGGTACCGTCCACACCCCTCCAACGGCGACGCGTCCGGCCCATGACGCGACTTTCGGAAGTCTTCTGCCGCGATCTCACGGACCCACGTGTGACCAAAATGCGCGACAACAGGTGGTCAATCCGTCACAATGAGCAAGCATGGAGCGAGGGGACGACGCGATCGAGCCGGGCGCGGCCGAGACCAGCGACGCCAGGCTGATCTCTCAGGTCCGCGACGGGGACGTCGCGGCCTACGGGGCCCTCTACGAGCGGCACCTGCCGGCCGCGCGCGGCCTCGCCTGCCACCTGGCCGGGCGGGACGCCGCCGAGGACGCCGTCCAGGACGCGTTCACCAAGGTCCTCGCCGTACTGAAGCGCGGCGGCGGGCCCGACGACGGGTTCCGCCCCTACCTGCTCACGGCCGTCCGCCGGACGGTCTACGACCGGCAGCGCGCGGGCCGGCGCGTCCACCACACCGACGAGATCGAGGCGTACGACCCCGGGGCGCCCTTCGCCGACCCCGCGATCGAGGAGCTGGAGCGCTCGATGATCGCGCGCGCGTTCCTGTCGCTGCCGGAACGCTGGCAGACCGTCCTCTGGCACACCGAGGTCGAAGGCGGCAGGCCGGCGGACGTCGCCCCGATCCTCGGCCTCACCGCGAACTCCGCCGCCGCGCTCGCCTACCGGGCCCGCGAAGGGCTCCGCCAGGCCTACCTGCAGATGCACCTGGACGGCCTCGACGCCGCCGACGAGTGCCGCCCCACCATGGAGAAGCTCGGCTCGTACGTGCGCGGCGCACTCGCCAAGCGCGACTCCGGCAAGGTCAAGCGGCACCTGGACGGCTGCAAGCGCTGCAAGGGCCTCTACGTGGAGCTCGGCGACGTCAACAACGTGCTGCGCGACGTCCTGGGCCCGCTCGTCCTCGGCTCGGCGACCACCGCGTACCTGGCCTCGTCCAAGGGCGGCGCCTTCCTGTGGTTCCGCCACCTGCCCAAGCGGCAGCAGCAGGCGCTCGGCGGGGGCGTGGCGGCGGCCGCGAGCGCGGTGGCGCTGGCCGTGATGCTCGTGTCCAACGACGAACCCGTCCAGGCGCCGCCCGCACCGCCGGCGGTCGCCGAACCGGCCGCGCCGCCCGCCGTGAAACCGCCGGCTCCGGCTCGTCCGGTGGCGGCGAAGCCCGAACCGATCCCGCCCCGTCCGGAACCGCGCCCGAAATCCGACCCGCCACGCCAGGCGCCGCCCAAGGAAAAACCCCGCAAGCCGCGGCCGAAAAAGCCCGGTCCGCCCGTCGTCGAACGCCCCGGAGGATTTCTGGTCCACATCGAATTTCGGGTGTCACCGCGTCACACGAGCGTGCGCGTCCGTGTCCGTTTCGGCACGCCACGGCACGCCCGCCACGTCCGGCACCGCACCCATCGCGGCCATGCGCGGTTGAAGCCAGGGTCGCGGGGACACCGGGACTGAACCCCGTGACCTGATTCTTCCCGTAAAGATCATGCGGAAGCGCGGGGCGGGACCGAAACGGCTGGTAGCGTCCGCCGCGGTTCCAATTTCGTTGTTACCGGGGAGTCGCCAACCGGCGGGTTGCCATGAAAGAGTGGCGAATCGCCGTATTGGCCTACCGGGCAGACGGGCTTGACTACGCTATAGGCGGTCCGGGGTCGCTACGCCGAAGTGGGCACGCTGTGAGCTCCCGTGTTGAGGAAGGGCGGTGTCGCATGGATCGCTGCGCGCTGTTCGTAGACGCCGGCTACCTGCTGGCCGACGGCGCCATGGCGGTGCACGGCACCCGCCATCGCGACACCGTCTCGTGGGACTTCGGTGGTCTCCTGCAGCTCCTCGGCAACCTCGCCAGGGAACGCACCGGGATGCCGCTGCTGCGCTGCTACTGGTACGAGGCGACGGTCGAGGGCCGCCGCACCCCCGAGCACGACGCGCTCGCCGACCTGCCCGGCCTCAAGCTGCGGCTCGGCCGGATCCGCCCCGGCCGCCGCGAGGGCGTCGACACCGAGATCCACCGCGACCTCATGACGCTGGCCCGCAACGGCGCCCTCACCGACGCCGTCCTGGTCAGCGGCGACGAGGACCTCGCCCAGGTCGTCACCGACGCCCAGGACCTCGGCGTCCGCATCACGGTCGTGCACGTCGCCGTCGACGGCAACTGGACGATCTCCCGGGTGCTGCGGCAGGAGTGCGACGACCTCATCGAGATCGGCTCCGGCCACCTGCGCTCCTACGTCAACCTGCTCGCCGGCATGGACGGGGCGTCCTCGCTGGGGATGAGCCCGCTGTCCAACGGGCACGGCAACGGCTCCAACGGCCACGCCGGCTCGCTCGGCCCGCTCCAGCCCGCCGCGCACCACGGGCCGCCGCCCGCGTCGCCGCTCAGCCCGCCGGCCACCCCGGCCCCGGCACCGCCCGTCCGCGACCTCGGCCCGGCCATGACGGGCGGGTTCGGCGCCCCGCCCGGCGCCACCGGCACCGGCCCGCAGATGAGCACCGGCCCGCACACGAGCACCGGCCCCAATGTCGGCACCGGCCCGATGCCGCTGCCCGGCGGCACCGGAGGCGGCCTCGCCGGATCGTCCTACGGCACCGGCGGCCAGCAGGTCCCGCTGCAGCCCACGGCC
>NZ_SMKY01000119.1 GCF_004349235.1 Actinomadura darangshiensis
GGCCCCGGCCCCGCGGCTGGGCCACCCCCTCGACCACGCCGCCGAGGACTACGCCGAGATCTGACGGCGCCCCCGTCAAGCGGTGCCGGTCAGGCGGGCCCCATCACCACCGGCTGCGGTGTCAGGGGAGCCTCGGCGGGCTGGCGGAGGAAGACGCTGAACACCGCGGGACGCGACTTGGTCAGTTCGAGCCGGGCGTCGTCCACCGCGGCCAGCGAGTGGGCCAGGTAGAGGCCGAGCCCGGTGCCGCGGCCGCCGCTGATGCTGCGTTCGAAGATGCGGGGCGCCAGCTCGGCCGGGATGCCGTCGCCTTCGTCGCCGACCTGGACCACCACCGAGCCGCCGGACGGCTTGGTGTGGATGGTCACGGTTCCGGCGCCGTGCGTCAGCGCGTTCTCCAGCAGGGTGGCGACGATCTGGGAGAGGCCCTCGGGGTTGGTCAGGCCGACCAGGCCCGGCTCCCCGACGATCCGGACGTCCCGGCCCGCCTTGCGGAAGCTCGGCCGCCACTCCTCGACCTGCTGGGCGACGATCTCGTCGATCGGGGACGCGACGACGCCGCTGGTCCGGTCGTGCCGGGCGCGGGCGAGGAGCTGCTCGACGACCGCGACGAGGCGCTCGGTCTGCGCGACGGCGGCGGCGCCCTCCTCGCGGACGACGTCGGGGTAGTCGGCCGCCTCGATCATCTCCTCCAGCCGCATGGACAGCGCGGTCAGCGGCGTGCGGAGCTGGTGGCTGGCCTCGGCCGCGAAGTCGCGGCTGGCGATCAGCAGCCCGGTGATGCGGACGGCGCTGCTGTCCAGCTGCTCGGCGACCCGGTCGACCTCCGGGATGCCGTAGCGGCGCGGGCGCGGGCGGGCGTTGCCGCTGCCGAGCCGGTCGGCGGTCTCGGCGAGGTCGACCAGCGGCAGCGTCAGCTTGCGGGCCTGCATCATGGCGAGGCCGACGGTGACGGCGACGCCGAGCAGCGCCAGGCTGCCGATCAGCAGCAGCAGCCGCAGCGCGCCGTCGCGGACCTGCGCCTCCGGCCGCGACACCCGGACGCGGACCGCGCCGTGCACGGCGGTCGCGGACAGGACGCGGCCGCGGCGCGGCGGGCCGGCGGTGACCGTCCGGCCGTCCGGCATCGTGATCGAGATGTGCCGGCCCGGGTACTCCCGCGCGACGACCGCGCCGGTGACGGGCTGGTGCGCCGCCAAGGCGTAGCCGACGCCGCCGGCGATGGAGGACGCCTCCCGGTCCAGTGACCGGCCGGCCTCGGCGTAGACGAGCTTGCGGGCCGCGAAGGCGAGGGGTATGCCGAGCAGGAGGAGCGCGACCACCGCCACCGCGAGCGTCGACAGGAGGAGTCGGCGCCTCATCAGGGCTCCTTCGAGGGTGGGGCCACGGCGCGTGCGGCACGCGTCCCGGGGGCCTCTCGGGAAGGCCCCCGGCGTCCCGCACGTCCGCGGCGGCCGGTACTAGTCGCCGCGCTCGAACCGGAAGCCGACGCCCCGCACCGTGGTGATGTAGCGGGGACTGCCGGCGTCGTCGCCGAGCTTGCGGCGCAGCCAGGAAATGTGCATGTCGAGGGTCTTCGTGGAACCCCACCAGTTGGTGTCCCACACCTCGCGCATGATCTGTTCGCGGGTCACGACCTTGCCGGCGTCGCGGACGAGGACGCGCAGCAGGTCGAACTCCTTGGTGGTCAGCTGCAGCTCCTGTTCGCCCATCCAGGCGCGGCGCGACTCGGCGTCGATCCGCACCCCCTGGACGATCGGGGTCTCGGTGCTGCCCCGGCGCAGCAGCGCCCGCACCCGGGCGAGCAGCTCGGCCAGCCGGAACGGCTTGGTCACGTAGTCGTCGGCACCCGCGTCGAGCCCGACGACGGTGTCGACCTCGTCGGCCCGGGCGGTGAGGATCAGGATGGGCACGCCGTGCCCCTCGGCCCGTACCCGGCGGGCCACCTCGAGGCCGTCCAGTTCGGGCAGGCCGAGATCGAGGACGATGAGGTCCACGCCGCCGCCGAGCGCCCGCTCCAGCGCCTGCGGGCCGTCCGGGCTGACTTCGACGGTGTACCCCTCGCGCCGCAGCGCGCGGGCGAGAGGCTCGGAGATGGACGTGTCGTCCTCGGCGAGCAGTACTGAGGTCATGGACCGATCGTATGACCATTCTTGAACATTGCCCGGCTCCCGTCGCGCTCTTGACCTGCGGTTTGCCACTCGTAGTACATCCTCGAATACCGCTTTTCGGGCAAAACCGGGGTCTAGAACGCATTGCACCCCGGGCGCGGGGGCCGCGCGGTCAGCCGAAAACGCCCACGGAGGTCCCTGGCAGCGCCACGGCGGCCGTTCCGGAATCGCCGATGCCGTCGGTATCCAGGTGAATTGCCGGGTTCGACGCGAGCAGCAGCCGGGGCGCCGGCCGCACTCGCGGGCCGGCCGGGAGCAGCACCGCACGGTCGCCGAAGTTCGCCGCCACGCACACCGAGCCGCGCCACATCATCAGCCAGCGCACCGCGTCGTCGTCCGCCTCGACCGTCGTCTCGGTCAGCCGGGGGTCGTTCAGGCCGGGCGTCGATCGGCGCAGCGCGATCAGCGAGCGGTGCCATTCCAGCAGGTCATTGTGGGGTTCCCGGTCGAGCTCAGACCAATCGAGGACGGATCGCCGGAAAGTTTCCACAGCCTGTGGATCAGGAATGTCGCCGGACCATCCGTGCCGGGCGAACTCCCGGCGCCGCCCTTCGCTGACCGCGCGCGCCAATTCCGGGTCCTGGTGATCGGTGAAGTAGCACCACGGGGTGGATGCGCCCCATTCCTCGCCCATGAAGAGCATGGGCGTGAACGGCGCGAGCAGCAGCAGGGCCGCGCCCACCTTGAGCAGATCCGGGGACGGCAGGATCACGCCTATGCGATCGCCTGCCGCGCGGTTGCCCACCTGGTCGTGGTTCTGCAGGAAGCCCAGGAAGCGATGTGCGGGCGTCTCGGCGAGGTTCACCGGACGGCCGTGGTGCCGTCCCCGGTAGGTGGACATGGTGCCGTCGTGGACGAACACGTTGGTGAGGGCCTTCTTCAGCGTCTCCAGTGAGCCGAAGTCGCAGTAGTAGCCCTGTCTCTCACCGGTGAGCGCGGCGTGCAGGGCATGGTGGAAATCGTCGCTCCACTGGGCGTCCATGCCGTATCCGCCCGACTCACGGGACGTCACCAGGCGCGGGTCGTTGAGGTCGGATTCGGCGATGAGGAACAGTTCCCGCCCCAGGTGCGCCGACAGGGCGACCACGGCCCGTCCCATCTCCTCAAGGATGTGCACGGCGCTGTGGTCGGTAATGGCGTGGACGGCGTCGATGCGCAGCCCGTCCAAGTGGAAGTCACGCAACCACATGAGGGCGTTCTGGACGACGAACGCGCGGACCTCGTCCGAGCCCTCCTGGTCGAAGTTCACTGCGTCGCCCCAGGGGGTGGTGTGCGCGCTCGTGAAGTACGGGCCAAAACTGCCTAGGCGATTCCCGTCCGGGCCCAGGTGGTTGTAGACGACGTCCAAGACGACGGCCACACCGCGCGCATGGGCGGCGTCCACGAAACGCTTCAGACCGTCCGGGCCGCCGTAGGGCTCGTGCGGCGCCCATAGGTGGACGCCGTCGTAGCCCCATCCGTGCTGCCCCGGGAAGGACGCGACCGGCAGCAACTCCACGGCGTCCACCCCGAGCGCCACCAGGTGGTCGAGACGTTCGGCCGCCGCGTCGAACGTCCCCTCGGGCGTGAAGGTGCCGACGTGCATCTCGTAGAGGACGCTTCCGGCGAGCGGACGGCCGTGCCAGTGCTGGTCCGTCCAGGCGAAGCGCTCGTGGTCGTAGACACGGCTCCTGCAATGGACACCGTCGGGCTGCCAGGGGGACCGAGGGTCCGGCAGGACCTCCTCGGCGTCGTCCAAGATGAAGCCGTAGTCGGCCCCATGGTCGGCGTGCGAGACCTCGGTTCCCCACCATCCGTCTGGGAGCGCCTCCATAAGGTGCCTGGTGTCGCCTGCCAGGACGTCCACGCGGGCGGCGGCCGGTGCCCACACCTCGAACCGGGCGCTCACCGATCGATCACCCTGGGGACGAGCAAGGCGACGGGGAGGTGCTCGAAGACGCGGGACGCGTCCAGGAACGGGCCCATGTGCGTGCAGCCGGTGAGGACGTCCCGCCAGCCCTGGCGGCGGACGTCCACTCTCGTCCCGCCCCAGCCGCCGCGGCGTTCCAGGCCCACGGGCAGCCGGGTGGCCAGCGCGACCGCCTCACCGCGGGCGAACCCGACGACGTGCTCGGCGGCCGGCCCGCGCGCGGCCACCGGCTCGTGCCGGGAACCGGGCCCGAACCACTCGGGATGCGACCGCCGCAGCCGCAGGACGCGGGACGTGACGAGGAGCTTCTCGTCGTCCACCTCCTTCGGCTGGCGGCCCGTGTCCAGCCGGAGGAGGTGCTCGCGGCGCCGCCCGTAGTCGACCGGCCGCCGGTTGTCGGGGTCGACCAGTGCCAGGCCGGTCAGCTCGCAGCCCTGGTACACGTCCGGAACGCCCGGCATCGCCAGCTGGACGAGCTTCTGCCCGAGCGTGTTGACGCGCGCGTAGCGGGCCAGCTTCCTGACGAACGACGTCAGGTCGGTGATGAGGTCGGGATCGGACAGGACGCCGCGCGCGTACGCCAGAACGGCCTCCTCGTAGGCCGGGTCTTGCTCGACCCAGGAGGTGTGCGTCTTGGCCTCGCGCATGGCCTTGATCAGGAACTCCTCCAGGCGGCCTATGGTGAGCGGCCACGCGCCGACGAGCGTCTGCCAGAGGAGGTATTCGAGGTCCGGCTCCAAGGGGGCCGTGGCCGAGCCCCAGTTCCGCCACCGTTCCACGGCTTCGGCCCAGTCCCCTGGGAGTTCCGCCAGGACGGAGAGCCAGGCCCGTACGTCCTCTTCCCGTTTGGTGTCGTGCGTGGACAGCGTCGTCATCGTCAGCGGCCAGTCGCGGGCGAGTCGGATGCAGTAGGCGTGGAAGTCCTCTGGGCTCACGGAGAACCGCCCTGGGGCGCCACCGACCTCGTTCAGCGCGGCCAGACGGTTCCACCTGTAGAAGGCCGTGTCCTCCACGCCCTTGGCGGCGAGCGGAGCAGTCGTCTGCTGGAAGCGCACGATGAACTCGGCATCCGTGCGTTCGCCGCTTCCCAGGGCCAGGTCTACGACCGTCTCAAGGTCGCCGTGCAGTTCCTCTGGCAGATACGTGCGCGCACGTCCGGCGGCCTCGTTCAGGACGTCCACGGCCTGCTGCGGCGCGTCCTCCCCTGGCACGACGTAAGCGCGGTAGACGGGCATGGCGACCAGCAGCTCGACCAATGCCCGTTCCAAGCCGGGACGGCTCTCACCCACGACCCGCTTAAGGACGCGCAAGAGCCGGTCGACCTCGGGCTTGAGGCCGTGCGTGGCGGCGTGCAGGCGCGCGGCGTGCTCCGCCTGCTCGAACTCGGCCGGGTTGCCCGTGAGCGACACGTAGTAGTCGGTGAGGGGCTTCTCCCCGGCCGGGTCGACGAACAGCCCCCCGATCATGCCGAGCGCGTCGTAGCCGGTGGTGCCGGCGCAGGACCAGTCCGGCGGCAGCCGCTCCTCGCCCTCGGTGATCTTCTCGACGAGCAGCCACCGGTCCGGGGCCGCCTCCGCCAGCCGCCGCAGGTAGCCGCGCGGGTCGGCGAGGCCGTCCGGGTGGTCGACGCGCAGGCCGTCCACCATGCCCTGCCCGACCAGGCCGAGCAGCAGGGCGTGCGTCCGCTCGAAGACCTCCGGGTCCTCCTGCCGCAGCCCGATCAGCCCGGAGATGTCGAAGAACCGCCGGTAGTTCGGCTCGCCCTCGCCGGGCAGGACGACCCGGCCGCCGCCCGCGTCCCAGTCGATGTCGAACCACTTCGCGAACGGCGACCCGCGCCCGTCCGCGAGGACGGCGGCGAGCGGCAGGTTCAGGTCGTGCCGCTCCGGGATCGCCATGTGGTTCGGGACGACGTCCACCAGCACCCGCAGCCCGTGCGCACGGAACCGCGTCGCCATGGCGCCGAACGCCTCGGAGCCGCCCAGCTCGTCCGACAGCCGGGAGTGGTCGACGACGTCGTAGCCGTGCGTGGACCCGGGCGCGGCCTGCAGGACCGGCGACAGGTAGACGTGCGACACGCCGAGGGACGCGAGGTAGGGGGCGAGCGCGGCGGCCTCGGCGAAGCCGAAGTGCTCCTCGGGCGTCCCGCGGAGCTGGAGGCGGTAGGTACCGGTCGGGGGCGCGGTGGACTCGTCTTCAGCGGGGAGGGTCTCTTCGGTGCTGTGGTCCTCGGACACGGCTTCCTTCGGGGGGTCGGCGGGCGGCGGTTCCTCGGGGGCGGGCTCGGCCTGCATGTCGTCGTTCATCCGCTCGTCCCCGCCTGTCAGAGCCGGCGCAGGACCTGGATCGAGCGCGCGCCGACCGGCACGTTCTCGCGGGCCTTCACGACGGGCGACTCCTCCTCGGCCAGCAGGGGGTCGGCGGTGTCGAGCATCTTTATCCACATCTGCCCGTACAGCGCGGGCGGAAGCGTGAACGGCAGGTCCCCGTCGTGCGCGTTGAAGATCAGCAGGAAGGAGTCGTCCCTGACCTGCTGCCCGCGCCGGTCGGGTTCACCGATCGCCTCGCCGTTGAGGAACACGTTCAGCGACTTGTTGAAGCCGGCCGACCAGTCCTTGTCGGCCATTTCCGTCCCGCCCGGGGTGAACCAGACCAGGTCGGGCAGATCCTCGGGCTTCGAGGCGGCGCGGCGCGCGCGCTTGGTCCGCTGGTCGCCGAGGAAGAAGCGGCGCCGCCGGAACACCGGGTGCTCGGTCCGCAGTTCCGACAGCTGCCGGACGAAGTCGAGCAGGACGCCGCGCTCGTCGAAACCGCGCTCGTCGAAACCGCGCTCGTCGAAACCGCGCTCGTCGAAACCGCGCTCGGCGCGCCGGGGCGAGCGCGTGTCGTCGCTCAGGCCCGTCCAGTCGACCCAGGACAGCTCGCTGTCCTGGCAGTAGGCGTTGTTGTTGCCGCCTTGGGTCCGGCCTATCTCGTCGCCGTGCAGCAGCATCGGGACGCCCTGCGACAGGAACAGCGTGGTCAGGAAGTTGCGTTTCTGCCGTTCGCGCAGCGCGATGACGTCCAGGTCGTCCGTCGGGCCCTCGTGACCGCAGTTCCACGACCGGTTGTCGTCGCTGCCGTCCCGGTTGCCCTCCCCGTTGGCCTCGTTGTGCTTGGCGTCGTAGGACACGAGATCGTTCAGCGTGAACCCGTCGTGGCACGTCACGAAGTTGATCGACGCGATGGGGCGGCGGCCGTCGTCGGCGTACAGATCGGACGAGCCCGTCAGCCGGGACGCGAAGTCGGGCATCGCGCCCGGCTGCCCGCGCCAGTAGTCGCGCGCCATGTCGCGGTACTGGCCGTTCCACTCCGTCCACAGCGGCGGGAAGTTGCCGACCTGGTAGCCGCCCTCCCCGATGTCCCACGGCTCGGCGATCAGCTTCACCTGGGAGACGACCGGGTCCTGCTGGACGAGGTCGAAGAAGGCCGACAGCCGGTCCACCGCGTGCAGCTCGCGGGCCAGCGCCGCGGCGAGGTCGAAGCGGAACCCGTCCACGTGCATCTCGGTCACCCAGAACCGCAGCGAGTCCATGATCAGCTGCAGGACGTGCGGGCTGCGCATCAGCAGGCTGTTCCCGG
This sequence comes from Actinomadura darangshiensis, assembly GCF_004349235.1. Classification (GTDB taxonomy): domain Bacteria; phylum Actinomycetota; class Actinomycetes; order Streptosporangiales; family Streptosporangiaceae; genus Spirillospora; species Spirillospora darangshiensis. Next base: position 7,702 of record NZ_SMKY01000119.1, read on the forward strand.
TGCCCGTCGTGTCGGTGTAGTAGCGGGGGTCGTCGTCGGCGAGCCGGTAGTACGAGGCGTTGTCGATGCCCCGGAACGACAGCGTCGGCCCGAGGTGGTTGCCCTCGGCGGTGTGGTTGTAGACGACGTCCAGGATCACCTCCATCCCGGCCGCGTGCAGCGCCTTCACCATCGCCTTGAACTCCAGCGCCTGCTCGCCCCGCTGCCCGGACGAGGAGTACTCGTTGTGCGGCGCGAAGAACCCGATCGTGTTGTAGCCCCAGTAGTTGCGCAGGCCGCGGCCCGTCAGCGCGTCGTCGTGGACGAACTGGTGGACGGGCATCAGCTCCACCGCCGTCACCCCGATCGAGCTCAGATGATCGGTGATCACCGGGTGGCCGAGGCCCGCGTAGGTGCCGCGCAGCGCCGGCGGGACGTCCGGATGCCGGGCGGTGAGGCCCTTGACGTGCGCCTCGTAGATCACCGTCTCGTGGTAGGGGATGCGGGGCGGGCGGTCGTCGCCCCAGTCGAAGTACGGGCTGACGACCACCGACCGCATCGTGTGGCCCGCCGAGTCGCTGTCGTTGCGCGACCACGGGTCGCCGAACCGGTAGCCGAAGCACGACTCGTCCCAGTCGACCTCGCCCTCGACGGCCTGCGCGTACGGGTCCAGGAGGAGCTTCGCCGGGTTGCAGCGCAGGCCGCGGCGCGGGTCGTAGGGGCCGTGCACCCGGAACCCGTACCGGCGCCCCGGCATGACGCCCGGCACGTAGCCGTGCCAGACGAAGGCGTCCACCTCCGGGAGGGGGAGCCGGGTCTCCTCGCCGTCGCCGGCCGGCCCGTCGAACAGGCACAGCTCCACCCGCTCGGCCGCCTCGGAGAAGACGGCGAAGTTCGTTCCCGCACCGTCGAACCGGGCGCCGAGGGGGTAGGCGTCGCCCGGCCAAACCTGCGCCACCGTCCGGCCCTCCACTCCGGTGCGGCGCCGGGAGCCACGACGGCACACCGGCCGGGGCCGCACGCCGGAAGCCCTTCCCCGTGAGGGGTGGATCACACCGATCGGGACCCCTCTGGCCAGAACGGACATACCTGGGCTACGTTAGGGGAGCCTTACCTTAATGAGGCTGCCCTTACAGCCCCAGGTCAGGCACCTTGGACAGGACGAGCCGCACGGAAGGTCTCCCACCGGAATGTACGTCTGCGTCTGCAACGCCGTCACGGAGGACGACGTTCACGGCTGCATGGCGGGCGGTTGCACGACCGCGAAGGCCGTCAAGGCCGCCTGCGGGTTCAAACCCGGCTGCGGCTCCTGCACCAAGCGCATCCACGCGATGGTCAGCGAGTACCGCACCGCCTCCGAGCTGGCGGACGCGCTGACCGGCGGGCCCCTCGCCCTGTCGGCCGTCCCCGAGCCGGCGCTCGCCGAGGCCCCCGGTCCCACCGCCGGGCCGGCCGCGCCCGCGCCGATCATGCCGGAGACCGAAGGGGGAGCCGAGACGCCCACCGCCGCCTGACCACCGGCCCCACGGCCCCGCACGCGAGACGGAAACGCCGACGTGCGGGGGCCAGTGCTGTCCTGGACCCGGCACGCATGCGAGCATGGGCCGCATGGAAGGCGACAAGGACATCATCGGGCTGCTCAACGAGCAGCTCACGGCGGAGCTCACGGCGATCAACCAGTACTTCCTGCACTCCAAGATGCAGGAGAACTGGGGCTTCACCCGCATCGCCAAGCACACCCGCGACGAGTCCATCGACGAGATGCGGCACGCCGAGCGGCTCACCGACCGGATCCTGTTCCTGGAGGGCCTGCCGAACTACCAGAAGCTCGGCACCCTGCGGATCGGGCAGAACATCGTCGAGCAGCTCGAAGCGGACCTCGCGATCGAGATGGAGGCCGTGGCGCGGCTGCGTCCCGGCATCGAGCTGATGCGCTCGCGCGGTGACGTCACGTCCGCCCGGATCTTCGAGGACATCCTCGCCGACGAGGAGCAGCACGTCGACTACCTGGAGACCGAGCTGAGCCTCATCCAGGCCCTCGGCGAGCAGAACTACCTGCAGCGCCTCACCGGCTCGCCCGGCGACGACGGCCCGAGCCCCGTCTGACCCCTAGCCGGCGGTCCCCGGGCCGCCGCTCCTGCGCAGCACGTACGGCTGGACGATGCCGAGGCCGCGGACCGGGCGCCGCACGATGCGGGTGACCTCGTAGCCCGGCAGATCCTCCAGTCGCGCGGCCAGCTCCCCGTCGATCACGACCGCGCCCGGCCGCGCGAGGGAGGTGAGCCGGGCCGCGAGGTTGACCGTCGTGCCGAACACGTCGCCCATCAGCGGCAGGACGGGGCCGTGCGCGACGCCGACCCGCACGTCCGGGACCTCCGTCTCGTCCTGGATCGCCGCCGCCACGGTCAGCGCGATCTCCGCGCCGACCTCCGGCGTCTCCGCGCTGAACAGCACCTCGTCGCCGAGCGTCTTCACCAGCCGGCCGCCGCAGGAGGCGATGATGTCGGCCGCGGTCTCCTCGAACCACTCCACGACCCGGGCCAGCTCGATCTCCTCCAGCTCCCGGCTGACCTGGGTGAACGACACCATGTCGGCGAACCCGACCGTGGTCATCGGACGGGCCGCCGGGTCGCCGTTCTCCCGCGTCGCCGCCGCCGCGAGCGCCCGCGTCCCGGCCGCGGCGAGCTGGCGGCGCCAGGCGTGCACGACCAGCGGCTCGAACTCGCCGATGTGCTTCTCGGCGATGTCCACGACCGTGGCGACCGCCTCCGCCGACGGCGTCTCGTACAGATCGGGGGTCAGCATGCTCCGCAGCAGGTTGACCTGCCACTCCGCCAGCCGGGTCATGGTCTGGCCGAACGCCCGGACGAGCCGGATCACGCCGTCCTCGTCCAGGATCCCGTCGTCGACGAGCCGGCGGAGGCGGTCCAGCGCCGCGACGTCGCCCTCGGTGTAGGCGACCGTCTCGTCCGGCATGGACGGGTAGCCGAACGCCCGCCAGATCCGGCCGGCGAAGTCCCGGGACACCCCGGACAGCCGGACGGCCTCGACGCGGTTGTACCGCAGCTCGCCCCCGAGCAGGAGCTCTTCGATCTCCCTCGGATCCGGCAATCCGGCCGCCATCATCCGCCCCTCAGTCCGCCGCCGCCATGGACCGTGGCGGCGGCGTCATGGATCGGTACCCGCCCATATCGTCGCAGATCAGCAACCGGGTCAACGTGCGGACCGCGGATCGCCGTTCCCCGTTCACCGGACGTGCACCACGTCGCCGGCGCTGACCGCGCGCTCCCCCACCGCCAGGCGCCCCGCTCCGTCCACGTCCCGGGCCGTCCCGGCGAGCCGCTCGCCGCCGGGCAGTTCCACGTTCACCTGGCGGCCGAGCGTGGCGCACAGGTCCTTGTACGCGGTACGCAGGCCGCTGGCCTCCGGATCACCGGCGAGCGCCGTCCACTCCCGGTACCAGGTCGCGAACTCGCGGAGGATCGCGCGCAGCAGCGGCGCCCGGTCGGTCAGCGGCGCGCCCTCGATCGCGAGGGACGTCGCCGCCGGCACGGGCAGCTCGTCCTCGCGCAGGCTCACGTTCAGGCCGATGCCGGCGATGAGCGCGTCGTCGACCTTCTCCACCAGGATCCCGGCGAGCTTGCGGTCCCCGGCCAGCACGTCGTTCGGCCACTTGAGGCGCGCGTCCACGGCCACGTCGGCGGGCTCGCCGAGGAACCCGTCCCCCGTCTGCGACCAGGCGGTCATCCGGCGGACGGCGGTGGCGACGGCGACGCCGGTCAGCAGCGGCGCCCAGCCCAGCAGTTCCACCGGCACCCGCGGCCGCAGCAGGACCGAGAGCGCCAGCCCCGACCGCGGCGGCGCCGTCCAGGTCCGCCCGAGGCGGCCGCGGCCCGCCGTCTGCAGCTCGGTGACCAGCACGGTCCCCTCCGGTGCGCCCTCGCGGGCGCGGGCCGCGAGATCGGCGTTGGTGGAGCCCGTCTCGTCCACTACGCGGACGTCCCGCCACAGCCCGCCGTCCCGGACGAGCGCACGCCGGAGCGCCGCCTCGTGCAGCGGCGGCCGGTCGAGATCCCCATACGGTGATTCGCTCACCCGTCCATCCAACCCCACGCCGAGTTCGATCTTGGGACCGGCGTCCGGCCGCGCGGGCCGCGCTCGTTAGGGTGCCCCCATGGATGGTGTGACGCTGCGGCGCGACGGGCATGTCGCGGAGATCGTGCTGGACCGGCCGGAGGCGCTGAACGCCCTGTCGACGGCGATGGCGCGGCGGCTCGCGGACGTCTGCGCCGAGGTGGCGGCGGACGCGTCCGCCCGCGCGGTGGTGCTGAGCGCGGCCGGTGCGAAGGCGTTCTGCGTGGGCGCCGACCTCAAGGAGCGCAACGCGATGACGGACGAGGAGATCCTCGCGCAGCGTCCGGTCTTCCGGGCGGCGTTCGGCGGGGTGCTGAACCTGCCGCAGCCGGTGGTCGCGGCCGTGCACGGCTACGCGCTCGGCGGCGGCTGCGAGTTCGCGCTGTCCGCCGACCTGATCGTCGCGGACGAGTCGGCCGTGTTCGGGCTGCCCGAGGTGAGCGTCGGGCTCGTCCCCGGCGGCGGCGGAACCCAGCTCGCCCTGCGCCGCCTCGGCCCCGGCAAGGCCGCCGACCTGGTCTTCACCGGCCGCCGCCTGGACGCGGAGGAGGCCCTCGCCTTCGGCCTGGCCGACCGCAAGGTCCCCGCCGGAACGGCCCGCGAAGAGGCCCTGGGCATCGCCGGCGCGATCGCGCAGAACTCCCCCGTCGCCGTCCGCGCCGCCAAGCGCGCCATGCGCCTAGGCGCCGGCGTCGGCTTGGACGCGGGCCTGGACCTCGAAGAGAACGCCTGGCGCACCGTCGCCTTCTCCGCCGACCGCCGCGAAGGCATCGCCGCCTTCACCGAAAAGCGCAAGCCCAACTGGCCCTGACCGTGGTCAGGTGGTGAGGGTGTCGGAGTGGCCCGCCGCTAGGCGGGGCCATTGGGCGGTGGGGCGGCCGTCCTTGCCGAAGAAGCCGGCGTTGGTGGAGCCTGCGCGGGGCCAGTCGGCCGGTGAGTCCTCCCAGTCCTCCTGGCGGCCGTAGACGGTCATGTCCATCAGCGAGTAGGCGATGTCGAGCGCTTCGACGCCGCGGCCGTTCGTCCAGTAGGTCTCGAAGACGCGGTCGCCTTCGCGTAGGTAGCAGACCAGGTGGAACATGCCGGCCGTGCGTCCGGTCAGGAGGGTCTCGGCCGACTCTTCGGCGGAGTACCAGGGCATCGTCCAGCCCATGAAGTCGCGGTACCGGACGGTCTCCTCGTACGGGCCCTGGCAGAACGTCGCGTAGGTGATTCCGGCGGCGTGCAGGTTGGACAGCTCGCGGACCTGCCCGTTGTAGTACGTGCAGCCCTCGCACTGCTCGGCGGCGGGACGGCCGGTGGACCACATCATGTAGTAGGCGACCAGTTGGCGGCGTCCCTCGAAGGCGTCCAGCAGCGTGACCGGGCCGTCGGGGCCGACGAGCGGGGTCTGCGCGTCGACCTCCACCATCGGCAGACGGCGGCGGGCCGCCGCGATCGCGTCGCCCGCGCGGGTGTGCGCCTTCTCCCGGATACGCAGCGCGTCGAGTTCGGCCTGGAAGGCGGCGCGGTCGACGACGTCGGGCATCGGCTGTGTCGTGTCGGTGTTCATGGGGTCTTCCCTTCCTCCCGGTGGACTTTCACCCCACCGACGAAGGGCACCCAGCCGGGATCGACATCGCCAGGAAAATTCTTCAAAGTTCGTTCAGGCGGCCGGTCAGGTAGCGGCGGTCGGCCTCGGTGGGCGCCAGTTCCAGGGCCTCCTCGTATGCGGCCTTGGCCTCGGCGGCGCGGCCGTCGCGGCGGAGCAGGTCGGCGCGGGTGGCGGGGAGCAGGTGGTATCCGGTGAGCTGCCCGGACGCGGCGAGGTCGTCGACGAGGGCCAGACCGGCCGGGATGCCGTCGGCCATCGCGACCGCCACGGCGCGGTTGAGGTCCACGACCGGGGACGGCGCGAGCCTGGCCAGCTCGCCGTAAAGGGATGCGATCTGCGGCCAGTCCGTGCTCGCCGTGACGGACGCGGTGGCGTGGCAGGCGGCGATGGCGGCCTGCAGTTGGTAGGGCCCGGCGCTCCGCCTGGCCAGCGCCTGGTCGAGTGTCGCCACTCCCTCGGCGATCAGCGCGTTGTCCCAGCGCGACCGGTCCTGGTGTTCGAGGGTGACCAGCACGCCGTCTTCGGTCCGGGTCGCGCGCCGGGCCTCGTGCAGCAGCATCAGCGCCAGCAGGCCGCGCGGTTCGGGTTCGGCCGGCATCAGCCCGGCGAGGACCCGCGCCAGCCGGATGGCCTCGGCCGTCAGCGCGCGGCGCGGGTCCTCCTCGCCGTACCCCTGGTTGAAGATCAGGTAGAGCACCGCGAGGACGGCCGCGAGCCGCTGCGGCAGCGCTTCGGCGGGCGGCACCCGGTACGGGATGCCGGCCTCCTGGATCTTGCGCTTCGCGCGGACCAGGCGCTGCGCCATGGCGGGCTCGCCGGTCAGCAGAGCCCTGGCGATCTCGGCGGTGCTCAGGCCCGCCAGCGTGCGCAGGGTCAGCGCGACCCGGGCCGGGAACGGCAGCGCCGGATGGCAGCACGTGAAGATCAGCCGGAGCCGCTCGTCGGGGATGTCCTCCTCCGCCGGCTCGCCGCGGGCCGGGACGGCCAGCTCGCGCAGCTTGGCGGCCCCGGCGGCGTCGCGGCGCAGCCGGTCGAGCGCGCGGTTGCGGGCCGCCGTGGTGAGCCAGGCACCCGGGCGGCGCGGGACACCGTCGCGCGGCCAGGTCGTCAGCGCGGCGGCGAACGCGTCCTGGGCGCAGTCCTCGGCGAGGTCCCAGTCCCCCGTCATGGCGATCAGGGTCGCGACCACCTGGCCCCACTCGTCCCGGTAGGCGGTGTCGACGGCCGCCCGGACGTGGTCGCCGGTCATTCCCAGACGGGACGGACCTCGACGCCGCCCCAGCGCGCGTAGGGGTGCCCGGCGGCGATCTGGATCGCCTCGTCCAGGTCCGCGCACTCGACAATCACGAAGCCGCCGACGAAGTCCTTCGTCTCGGCGAACGGCCCGTCCGAGACGAGGGTCTCGCCGTCGCGGACCCGGACCGTCGTCGCGTCCACCACCGGCCGCAACCGCACACCGACGAGCTTGCCGCCGCGGCGCTCCAGGTCGTCCACCCACGCCTGGTGCACCGGATCGTCCGCAAGCTCCTCGTTCGACGGCGACACCGTCTCGTCATCGCAGATCAGCAGCGCATACTTCATGCACTCGATTCTGCTACGCGAGGGGCTTGGACATGTGGACGACGTTGCGGCCGCCTATGTCCTCGCGGGACGTCTCCTCGTAGCCGAGCCGCTCGTAGAGAGCGATGTTCTTTGTCATCAGCTCGTTGGTGTAGAGGCGCATGCGGGGCAAGGCGAGGGTGCGGGCGTGGTGCTCGGCGAAGGACAGGAGGGCGCGGCCTATGCCCTGGCCGTGGCGGGCAGGGGCGACGGCGACGTTCTCGATCAGCAGCGTGGCGTCCTCGGGGATGAGGACGATCACGGCGTCGGGGCCGTCGCCGGTCACGAACACCTGGTCGGCGTTGATCAGGGCTTCGTAGTCGGCGTCCATCGGGATCGGGCGGGCGCCGATGAGTTCGGCCCAGGGGGTGTAGGCCGCCTCGACGATCTCTTCGATGCGCGGGCGGTCGGCCTGCGTGGCGGGTCTGATCATCGTCAGCCCGTGTTCTGGAGGCCGGCGGCGACGCCGTTGACGGAGAGGAGGAGCAGCGATTCCAGGTGGGCTCGTTCCTCTTCGTTGTCGACGCCTGCGCGGAGGGCGGTCAGGGCGCGTAGCTGAAGATGGGAGAGGGCGTCCACGTAGGGGTTGCGCAGTTCGACGGCCCTGGAGAGGACACGGCGGTTCTCCAGGAGGCGGTCGTGGCCCGTCACCGCCAGGACGAGGCGGTGGGTGCGGTCGTACTCGGCCAGGACGGTCTCTGAGAGCTCCGGGCGCTCGCCGAGGGCCAGGTAGCGTTCGGCGATCGCGCGGTCGGACTTGGCGAGGCTCATCTCGGCGTTGTCGAGGAGCGTGTTGAACAGCGGCCACGCCTCGTAGGCCTCGCGCAGGGCGGTGAGGTCGCGGCCGTCGGCGGAGACGGCGGCGAGGCCGCTGCCCAGGCCGTACCAGCCGGGGAGGTTGACGCGGGTCTGCGTCCAGGCGAACACCCAGGGGATGGCGCGCAGGTCCTCCAGGCCGCGGGCGGCCTTGCGGCGGGCCGGGCGGGAGCCGATGCGGAGCTCGGAGATCTCCTCAAGCGGGCTGACCTGGGCGAACCAGACGGCGAAGTCGTCGGTCTCGATCAGGCCGCGGAACGCCGACCGGGCGGCCTCGCTGATCTTGTCGGCGAGGGGGCGGAAGCGGGCCGCGGCCGCGCGGGCCCGGTCCTGGACGGCGTCGGTCGAGGCGAGCAGGACCGCGCTGGTGACCTGCTCGACGTGCCGCTTGGCGATCTCGCTCTGGCCGTAGCGGGCGAAGATGACCTCGCCCTGCTCGGTGACCTTGAAGCGGCCCGCGACCGAGCCGGGCGCCTGGGCGAGGATGGCGCGGTTGGCGGGGCCGCCGCCGCGGCCGAGGGAGCCGCCGCGGCCGTGGAACAGGGTCAGCCTGACGTCGTGGCGGGCCGCCCACGCGGCCAGGGCCTCCTGCGTGTCGTACAGGCGGAGGGTCGCGCTGGTCGGGCCGAGCTGCTTGGCGGAGTCGGAGTAGCCGAGCATGACCTCCAGGCGGCGGCCGGTCTCGTCCAGGCGGCGCCGGACGGCGGGGATCTCCAGCATCCCGTCGAGGACGGACGGGGCGCGCTCCAGGTCCTCGCCGGTCTCGAACAGCGGGACGACGTCCAGGACGGGGGCGCCGTCGCCGAGGGAGGCGGCGAGCGCGTGGACGTTGGCGATGTCGTCGGCGGAGCGGGTGAACGAGACGACGTAGCGGTGGCAGGCCCGGACGCCGAAGCGGTTCTGGATCCACGCGACGACGCGGAGGGTCTCAAGGATCTCGTCCGTCATCTCGGAGCGGTCGCCGTCGAGTTCGGCCAGGGCCTTCTCGTGCAGTTCGGAGTGCTGGCGGATCTCCAGCTCGGCGAGGTGGAAGCCGAACGTCTCGACCTGCCAGACGAGCTGCTGGACGCGCCCGTACGCCTGGCGCACGGCGCCCGCGGCGGCGAGGGAGTCCTGGACGGCGCGCAGGTCGGCGAGCAGCTCGTCCGGGGAGGCGTAGGCGAGGTCGGCGTCGCGCTCGCGGGTCGCGGCGATGCGGGCCGCCGCGTAGAGGAGGAACTGGCGGTGCTCCTCGCCCGGCGACCGCTTGCCGATCTCGCGGAGCCGGGACGGGTGCGCGGTGCGGGCGGCGGCCAGGGCGTCCAGCAGGTCCTTGGACGCGGGCGTGGTCGTCTCGTGGACGGTCAGCTCCCGCCCGATGCGGGCGCAGGCCGTCTCCAGGGCGCGCAGCACGTGGTCGGCCTGGATCATGACGGCGTCGCGGGTGACCTGGGCGGTGACGTAGGGGTTGCCGTCGCGGTCGCCGCCGATCCAGCTGCCGAACCGCAGGTACGGGCGGGCCGTCGGCGGCCGGGTCCCGGAGTCGTCGCCGTCGAGGGCGCGGTCCAGGGCCCGGTAGATGTGCGGCACGACCCGGAAGATCGTCTCGTCGAACGCGGCCATCGCGGTGCGGACCTCGTCGAGGGGGTCCATCTGGGTGCCGCGGCGCAGGGCCGTCCGCCACAGCAGGTCGATCTCCTCGCGGAGGCTGAGCTCGGTCTCCTCGCGCTCGGTGGCGCCCGGGCCGTCGTTGAGCCGGGTCAGCAGGTCGCTGATCCGCTGGATGGCGGTGACGACGGCGCGGCGGCGCGCCTCGGTGGGGTGCGCGGTGAAGACAGGGCGGAACTCCAGCCCGTCGATGATCCCGTCGAGCCGGCCGTCGCCGGACGCGCGGATCTCCTCGATCGCGGCGGCGACGGACCCGGAGACGGCGCCGCCGGTGTCGCGCTCGCGCAGCGTCCGGATGCGGTGGTGCTCCTCCGCCAGGTTCGTCAGGTGGAAGTACACGGTGAACGCGCGGGCGACCTGCCCGGCGCGTTCCAGTGTCCAGCCGTCGACGAGGGCGGCGACCTGCGCGGCGGCCGTCTCGCCGCGGCGGGCCGCGATCACCGCGTGGCGGAGCCGCTCGACATCGTCCAGCAGCCCTTTCCCGCCGTACTCCACGAGGGAGTCGCCGAGCACGGCGCCCAGCAGCCGCACGTCCCGGCGCAGCGGTTCGGGCATGTCCTGCCGAAAGATGTCACGCGTCTTCGTAGCCACCCGCCCAAGCCTAACGAGCGGCCCTGGCGAGCAGCGGAGCGGCCGCTTTCATCCCGGTCAGCGGCACCCGGCCGCACGGGCCGGACCAGCGGGTGGCTACCCTGACCGGCATGGCGACGGAAGCCCCTGAACCCCCCGTGGAGTACGACGTCCACACGACGGCGGGAAAGATCGCGGACCTGGAGCGGCGCCGGTACGAGGCGGTGCACGCCGGCTCGGCGCGCGCCGTGGAGAAGCAGCACGCCAAGGGCAAGATGACGGCCCGGGAGCGGATCGACGCGCTGCTCGACCCCGGCTCGTTCGTCGAGTTCGACGAGATGGCGCGGCACCGCTCCACCAACTTCGGGATGGAGCGGAACCGGCCCTACGGCGACGGCGTCGTCACCGGGCACGGCACGGTGGACGGCCGGCCGGTCGCGGTCTTCAGCCAGGACTTCACGGTGTCCGGCGGGTCCCTCGGCGAGGTGTTCGGCGAGAAGATCGTCAAGGTGATGGACCACGCGCTGAAGACCGGCTGCCCGGTGGTCGGGATCAACGACTCCGGCGGCGCGCGGATCCAGGAGGGCGTGGTCGCGCTCGGCCTGTACGCCGAGATCTTCAAGCGCAACGTGCACGCGTCCGGCGTCATCCCGCAGATCTCGCTGGTCATGGGGCCGTGCGCGGGCGGCGCCGTGTACTCGCCGGCGATCACCGACTTCATCGTGATGGTCGACCAGACGTCCCACATGTTCATCACCGGGCCGGACGTGATCAAGACGGTCACCGGCGAAGAGGTGACGATGGAGGAGCTGGGCGGGGCGCACTCGCACAACTCCAAGTCCGGCGTCGCGCACTACCAGGGGTCGGACGAGGACGACGCCGTCGAGTACGTCAAGGCGCTGCTGTCGTACCTGCCGTCCAACAACCTGGCCGACGCGCCGGCGTTCGACGTCCCCGTGGACGTGACCGAGACGGACGAGGACCTCGACACCCTCATCCCCGACTCGCCCAACCAGCCCTACGACATGCACACCGCCATCGAGCACGTGCTGGACGACGGCGAGTTCCTGGAGGTCCAGGAGCAGTTCGCGCCGAACATCATCGTCGGGTTCGGCCGGGTCGAGGGGCACTCGGTCGGCATCGTCGCGAACCAGCCGATGCAGTTCGCCGGGACGCTCGACATCGACGCGTCCGAGAAGGCCGCCCGGTTCGTCCGGACGTGCGACGCGTTCAACCTCCCGGTGCTGACGTTCGTGGACGTCCCCGGCTTCCTCCCCGGCACCGACCAGGAGTGGAACGGCATCATCCGGCGCGGCGCGAAGCTCCTGTACGCCTACGCCGAGGCGACCGTCCCACTCGTCACGGTCATCACCCGGAAGGCCTACGGCGGCGCCTACGACGTCATGGGGTCCAAGCACCTCGGCGCCGACGTCAACCTGGCGTGGCCGACCGCGCAGATCGCGGTGATGGGCGCGCAGGGCGCGGTCAACATCCTGTACAGGCGCGAGCTGGCCGCCGCGGACGACGCCGACGGCCGCCGCGCCGAGCTGATCACCGAGTACGAGGACACGCTCGCCAACCCCTACGTCGCGGCCGAGCGCGGCTACATCGACAACGTGATCAAGCCGTCCGAGACGCGCGGCCAGGTGGTGCGGGCGCTTCGGGCACTCCGGGAGAAGCGCAAGACGCTGCCGCCGAAGAAGCATGGGAACATCCCGCTCTAACAGGGACACGCCCAGGAGGTCGGAGATCTCGTGACCGCTGACAGCAAGCCGTTCCTCCAGATCGTGCGCGGCGATCCGTCGCCGGAGGAGATCGCGGCGCTGGTCGCCGTGCTGACCGCCCGCGCCGGGGCCGCCGCCGCGGCGCGGAACGGCGGGGCCCCCAGGACGTCCCGCTGGGCCGACCGGTCCCGGCTCGTCCGCAACACGTTCGCGGGCGACCTCGGGCCGCGCGGGCCGGGCTCCTGGCGGGCCAGCGGCCTGCCGCGCTGACGCCCGCGCAGGCCCCCGAGCGACATGTAACCGTGGTTCGCGCCCAGTGCGGGGCCGGGCACGAATAGGGTGGAAGGCCATGGCCACCTCGGAGTACGTCCCACAGCCCGCGCGATACGCGATCTTCGTCGACGCGGGGTACCTTTACGCGGCCTCCGGGGCCCTCTTGCTCGGCTGCGGGTCCCGGCGCGAGTACCGGGTCGCCGCGGAGAAGCTGATCAAGGCGCTGACCGACCACGCCGACGAGCAGCGGCGCGGCGAACTGCTGCGGGTGTACTGGTTCGACGCGGCGCCGAAGCGGCAGCCGACCGTCGACCAGCGGGTGATCGCGAACCTGCCGCTGGTGAAGCTGCGCCTCGGGAACCTGAACGCGCAGGGCCAGCAGAAGGGCGTGGACGCGCAGCTCCGCGCCGACCTGGAGGCGCTCGCCCGGCACCGCGCGATCACCGACGCGGTGCTGCTGGCCGGCGACGAGGACATGCTGCCCGCCGTGGAGGCCGCCCAGCGGTACGGCGTCCGCGTGCACCTGTGGGGCGTGGAGCCGACGCACGGCTCCAACCAGGCCGAATGGCTGGTGTGGGAGTCCGACACGGTGGAGGTGCTGGCGGCCGACTTCCTGCGCCCCTACTTCACCAAGGCCAAGGTGCTGCCGGTGCCGGGCGCCGCCGCCGCGGTGCGGGACGCCGCGGGCGCCGCGCACCGGACGAGCCCCGTCCCGTCCCCGTCGCAGGTGTTCGCGGGCAAGCCGCCGTCGGTCAAGCCGGTGCCCGCCACCGTCCGCGCGTCCGTCCCGGTGGCGGGGAACGCGACGCCCGCCACGGTCGCCGCGTCGATGAACTCCGCCGCCGCGGCGCCGTCCGACGGCAAGCTCGGCCCCGACCGCGACCACATGCTGGAGTGCGGCGAGCACGTCGCCCAGAAGTGGATCTTCGAGCGGGGCCGGGACAACATCCGCGACCTGCTGCCCGGCCCGATCCTGCCGCCCGTCATCGACAAGGAACTGCTGATCGAGGCGGAGAAGACGCTCGGCTCCTCGCTGCGCCCCTACCAGGAGGCCCGCACCTGGCTGCGGGACGGCTTCTGGGAGCGCGTGTACCGCGAGTTCGGCATCGGCATCGGCAAGTCCGACTAGCCTCCGCGCCGAACACGTTTCGCAGTTGACCGGGCACGGTGCGTCGTTTCCCGGTAGGGTCCCCGCCGTGATGGGGGGAGACCGCGCATGGGAGGACGATCACGGGCCGCCGCGCTGCCGCTCGCCGCGGTCCTCGCGCTGACCGGCGTCCTGGCCGGGTGCGAGTCGCCCGTCCCGTTCTACCGGCCCGGGGAGGGATCGCCGGACGCTCCGGTGGTCGGGCTCGGCGGGCCGGCGCCGTACCTGCGCGCGCGCCCGGACGAGCCGGGGCGCGACGACCCGTCCGCGCCGGGCGGTGACGTGCCCGTCGCGCCCGCCGGCGGACGCGTCTACGCCGCCACCGGGCCCGGCATGATCGCGCCGAACGCGCGCGGGATGCCGGCGCGCCTGTACGTCGCGAACGGCCGGTTCATCGACGTGCTCGACCCGGCCGCGCCGCGCGTCACCGGCCGGTTCCATCCGGGGACGACGGCGTCGCGGGTCGTCTCGTCGTGGGACCTGCGGCGGCTCTGGGCGACCGACCGGGTGCACGGCAGGCTCGTCCCGGTCGGGCCGCGCAGCGGGCGGCGGGGGCACGCGGTCCGGATCGCCTCGCCCACCGCGCTCTACTTCACCCCGGACGGGCAGGACGCGCTGGTCCTGGCGCGCCACCCGTCCCGGATCGACGTCCGCGACCCGCGCACGATGGCGCCCCGGGCGTCGCTGCCGATGCCGTGCGCCGCCGAGCACGCCGACTTCTCCCTCGGCGGGACGGCGCTGGTGGCGACGTGCACCGCCGCCGGCGCGCTCACCCGCGTCGACCTCGCGACCCGGCGCGTCTCCGGGACGATCCGCCTGCCGAAGCGGGCCCGCCCCGGTGACCTGCGGCTGTCGCCCGACGGCACCGTCTTCTACGTGGCCGACGCGCGCACGGGCGGGGTGTGGCTCGTGGACGCCCGGCGGTTCGCGCTGCTGGGGTTCGTCAAGACCGGGCCGGGGGCGCGCGGGCTGGCGATCAGCCGGGACGCGCAGCGCCTGTTCGTCGTGGGCGGCGGCACCGTCACCGCCGTCGCGTTCCGGGCGCGGCGGGTCGCGTCCCGCTGGCCGCTGCCCGGCGGCGGCTCGCCGGTACCGGGCGGCGTGTCGTCGGACGGCACGGCCCTCTGGCTCGCCGACCCCGCCGGCCTCGTCTACGCCGTCTCCACCCGCACGGGCCGCGTCCTGCGCAAGATCAGGGTCGGCGGCCACCCGACCGCCCTGTGCGTCCACCCCCAGCCGGGCCGCTACTCCCTGGGCGGCACCGGCCTCTACCGCTAGCGGGAGGTGGCGTGGTGCCAGTCGGGGAGGAGTTCCTCTACCAGCGCCTCCGTCTCGGGCTGGAGGCGGTCGAACATGGGGTGGCGGCCGACGCGGGCGCGTAGCTCGTCCACGACCACCTGGACCTGGGGGACGTCGCCGGACGCGTGGGTGGCGCGGAGCAGGTCGCGCCACAGGCCCTCGTCCTCGTGCGCGAGCCGCAGTCCGGCGCGGGCCGCGCCCACCGCGCCGCGCGGGTCGCCCTCGTCCAGGCGGAGCACGACGAGGCGGTGCGCGACGTCGATGACCCGCGCGGGCGCCTCGTACTCCAGGTCGTGGTCGGCGAGCCACGCGTAGCGGCCGCGCGGCCGGTCGGCGAGGAGCGGGCCGCGGACGAGGTCCAGCGCGTACGCCATGTAGGCGGTCTCGGACGCGGGCTCGGCCACCGACCGCCACACCAGCCAGCGGAACACGTCGAGGTCGACGCGCACCTCGGAGCCGAGCCTGATGCGGCCGCGCTCGTCCTGGTACAGGTTGGGGCGGCCCCGCGAGTCCGGCCCGAGCCAGTCCGACACGCGGGCCACGGCGGCGTCGCGGACGCCGGAGGTCACGCCGCGCGGCCAGATCGCGCCGGACAGCACCGTCGGGTGGACGCCTTCCGGGTGCGCCGCGAGGTACACGAGCAGCTCGGTGGACAGTTCGCGGCGGCTCTCGTCCATCGGGCCGCGCGCCTGCACCTCGATCGGGCCGAGCAGCCGCACCTCGGCCGACGACTGCTGCGCGGCGGGCGGCTCCTCGCCGCCGGCCAGGCCCGGCAGCTGGACGGACTCGTGCCGCGCGGCCGTCCGGAACAGCTCGAACACGCCGCGGTAGTCGTCGTCGGGGACGAGCTGGGCGTCGACGTCGAAGCCGAGCACCCCGGCCTGGAGCCGGCCGTGGGCGTCGACGTCCCACGTCCAGGTGGCGCCCTGCACGTCGCCGGGGACGAGGTAGCCGGCGGCCATCCGGGTGCCGGTGCGGGCGAGCGCGACGAGCCGGTCCGCCTCCCGCTCCATCGGCCGGTCCGCCATGATCAGGTAGTGCGGCATCCACGCCTCGCCGAACACGCCGCGGCAGCGCCCGGTGAGGACCGAGTCGACGCCGGACGCGGCGAGCGCCTGCCGCACCTCCTCGCTGCGGTGCTCCAGTTCGGGCAGCGCGTCCGCGAGCGTCGGTACGGACCGGACCCGGTCCGGGGCGATCTCGGCGAGGCCCTCGCCGAGTTCCGCGTCGAACCCGACGAGCGTGATCCGCATGTGGTCGGACCAGCGGTTGGTGGCCAGCTCCAGGGCGACCGCGGACAGCACCGCGCGGCGGGTGTCCTCGGGGCCGCGCAGCGCGATCAGCCCGTGCGCGGCCTCCAGGTCGACGAGGATGCGGCCGTTGTCGTTCGTGCCGATCGAGACCAGGCCCGGGTAGGGGGCGAGGACGTCGCCGAGGTCGGACGCCTCCAGGGCGGGCAGCGCCTCGGCGTGCAGCCGCCACACCTGGCCGTCGTCGAACGCCTGCCAGGGCGCGGGCGGGTTCCGGTCGGCGGGCGCGATCCACAGGTCGAGGGAGCCGCGGCCGAGGTGCACGCCGTAGACGGTCGGCATGGCCCGGCCGCCCGCCGCCATGGACTTCGACATGTGCCGCAGGCCGAGGTCGAGCAGCCGCACCGCGTCGTCGTCGGCGCCGGTCCGCAGCGCCCGCTCCGCCTGGGCCGCCGCCCCCTCCGGCCGGACGATCATGTGCCCGAACGCGCGGCGCCACATCTGGGCGCGGCGGCGCCGGCCGAGCACGAGGAGCAGGCCGGCGCCGAGCAGCGACGCCGCCGCGAGGCCGTACGGCCAGCCGATGCCGAACGCCGAGCCGGAGTCCTCCTGCTGCGGGGAGCCCTGCCCGGGGACCTCGGCACCGCCGCTGCCCGCGTGCCCGCCCATCTCGCCGGACGGCCCGCCGCCGTGCGCGGGCGGATGCTGCGCCTCGCTCTGCTGAGGCTCGGGCTGCTGCGGCGCGGGGTGCTGCGACGCCGCCGGCGGCTCCGGCGTGGCCGGCGGGGCCTGCGACGCGGGCGGCTGCGAGGCTGGCGGCTGTGAGGCTGGCGGCTGTGAGGCTGGCGGCTGTGACGCCGGGGGCTGCGAGGCGGGCGGGTGCGATGCCGGAGGCTGCGACGCGGGGGGTTGCGCGGCGGGCGGCTGCGACACCGATGGTGAGG